>JAILPG010000001.1 GCA_024699595.1 Lachnospiraceae bacterium
GAAGAACCATGATATTGAATTTTCAAATGTTGATTTTTCATATTCCGATGCTTCATCAACAGAAAACAGGAAAGTCCTTAAAGATGTTTCCTTTACGATCCCCGAAGGATCAACAACAGCGATCGTAGGGCCTTCGGGAAGCGGCAAGACCACGATCTGTAACCTGATCGCAAGATTCTATGACGTAACGGGAGGCAGGATCTCGCTTGGCGGGATTGATGTGAGGGAGTACAGCTTAGACAGCCTGCTTAAAAATATCTCAATGGTATTTCAGAATGTGTATCTGTTTAACGATACCATCCGTGCAAACATCTGCTTCGGCAGGGATAACGTAACGGAAGAGGAAATGATCGAAGCTGCAAAGAAGGCCCGCTGTCATGACTTTATCATGGAACTGCCGGACGGATACGATACTGTGATCGGTGAAGGCGGCGGTACACTATCCGGCGGCCAGAAGCAGAGGATATCCATAGCCAGGGCGATACTTAAGGATTCTCCGATAATTATCCTTGATGAGTCGACGGCAAGCATCGATCCGGAGAATGAGCACCTTATACAGGGTGCGATAACAGAACTTTCAAGGGGCAAGACAGTGATAATAATCGCACACAGGCTCGCAACGATCGAAGCGGCGGACCAGATACTCGTAGTTGATGACGGAAGGATCGTTGAAAGGGGAAGGCACAGTGAGCTGGTAAACCTTGGAGGCAGATATGCAGGCTTCGTAAAGATCAGGCAGCAGGCCGAAAACTGGCAGATCGCATGATATAAGAATACTTCATAAGATTTTTGCATCTTGACAAAGAAGAAAGAGTATAGTAATCTTTGATAGCGAACGCTGATAACTTATAATAAATGATATGCCAAGAGACAAGACGTTAAGCCATATAAAGGTTAATAAGGCCATAAAAGAAGAGTTCCTTGAAAAGGGATATGAAGCTGCATCGATACGAAGCATAGGTGCCAGGGCAGGGATGACATCCGCAGGCCTGTACAGGCATTATGCCGATAAAGAGGCAATGTTCAGTGCTATGGTGGAGCCTCTGATAAAGGAGATTCAGGATTGGACACGCAGGCATACCGAGAAGAAGTACATGCTCCTGGACGGCGCGACAGAGAACAGTGAAATTTATGGCGAGACATTTGTTGACATGGTAAGAGAAGTGATCCTCCCCAAGAGAGATGAGTTCAAGCTTCTGATGACCTGTTCTCAGGGAACGAAGTATGAAAACTTTATTCATGACTATGCACTTGTCAGCCAGAAGGAATTAATTGATGCGTTAAGCTATATGAAGAAGAAAGGGTGTCCGGTGAAGGACGTTGATGAGGATGAACTGCATATGCTACTCTCGGCATATCTGACTGCATGCTTTGAGCCGATCATACATGATTGTGAAGAAGCCAAGATAAATAAATACTTAAATACCATACAGGAATACTTCATGCCGGGTTGGATGAGGATAATGGGAATGAATTAAAGAGCCGCAAGGCTCTTTTTTATTGTTGTAAGTTATCAAATTGCGGTTAGCGATAGCTAACCCACATATACCGCTTAACCCGTTTGTACGGTTTACATAGATAGTCAATACCGGATCCGGAGGTAAGAAAATTGGGAAAGACACAGAAATTCGATCATATGAAACTGATCGGACAATATGCGGGCGGACACAGGAAACTGATCACGCTCGGAAGAATAATAGCGGCAATCAGCGCGATAATAGTGCTGATCCCGTACTATGATCTGTGGAAGATCATAAGCATTGCGGTAAATAATGAGGACACGGCACAGATCAGCCATTATGCATGGCAGGCTGTAATACTGACGGTAGCATCGCTTCTGATATATATAGCGGCGCTTTTGTGTACACACATAGCTGCCTTCAGGGTGCAGGCCAATATGAGAAGTTCACTTATGAGGAGGATAATCACACTCCCGCTTGGGGTGTTCGATGAAGACGGTACCGGAAAAATAAGGCGGATAGTAAATGATTCCACGGCGGCCACAGAGACATTCATAGCTCATCAGCTTCCGGATAAGACAGTTGCAGCGGTAACACCGGTCGGACTTGCGGTTCTTATATTTGCCTTTAACTGGAAAATAGGACTCATCTGTATGATACCTGCCGTCATAGGATTCGCCTGCATGATGACAATGATGGGGTCGGGAATGCAGGAAAAGATGCAGGAATATCAGAATGCACTTGATACAATGAGTTCCGAAGCGACGGAGTATGTAAGGGGTGTTCCGATTGTTAAGACCTTCGGCCAGACAGTCCATTCCTTTAAAAGATTTAAGGAAGCAATTGACGGTTTCGGCAAGTGGGCTACCGATTATACTCTCATTCTAAGATGGCCGATGACGGCATTTATGACTTGTATCAATGCGATCTTTGCCTTTATCGTGATCGCCGCATTTGCCTTCTCAAAGGATGGGACAACGGCAGGACTCATCCTGAATATCATGTACTACATAATCGTAACTCCGCTTATTACCGTAGCACTTACCAAGGTGGCATATTCCGGAGAAGCGGAAATGACACTTATAGATGCTCTGAAACGCGTGGGCTCCATAATGGAGATAGAACCGCTTAAAGACAATAAGACCGGACAGTCCCCGAAGGATCACAGCGTGGAATTTAAGAATGTTACATACCGGTATAAGGATGCAGCAAGGGATGCAGTAGAAAATGTATCAATAAGGATTGAGCCCGGTGAACACGTTGCTTTCGTCGGTCCTTCGGGATCGGGTAAGACCACGCTTGCCGAACTGATCGTACGGTTCTTTGACGTTAATGAGGGAGAGATACTGATCGGAGGCGTTAACGTCAAAGACATTCCTTCTAATGAACTTATGAAACAGGTTTCATTCGTATTTCAGGACAGCCGGCTGATAAAGAAGTCCATTTTTGAAAATGTAAGGATGGCAAAACCCGACGCCGGTGAAGAGGAGGTAATGGCTGCCCTTAAAACAGCGCAGTGTATGGATATCATAGAAAAGCTTCCAAAAGGAATACATACTATCATCGGCGAAAAGGGTACTTACCTTTCGGGAGGAGAGCAGCAGAGGATAACGATCGCAAGAGCAGTACTTAAGGATGCTCCTATCATCATACTGGATGAAGCCACGGCCTTTGCGGATCCCGATAACGAAGCAAGGGTACAGACGGCATTTGAAGAACTTGCAAAAGGAAAGACGCTTATTATGATCGCACACAGATTAAGCACTGTAATGAATGCTGACAGGATCTATGCCTTTGATGAAGGAAAGTGTGTCGAGAGCGGTACGCATGACGAACTTATGGATAAAGAAGGTATATATAGGCGTATGTTTGAAGAATACACAAGATCCATAGAGTGGAAGGTAGGTGCATAAAATGGTAGAAAAATTAAAGCATAAGTATGCGCTGTCGACACAGGGCGCGAAGGATATGATAAGAGCATGCATCTGCGTAGCCGTTACGAATATCATGTTGATGATGCCTGCAGGTATACTATACAGCCTTATAAAGGATCTGCTTGAAGGAACGCTTACACGGGAACGCATCCCGTTTTATGCATATGGGTCATTTATTGTACTTTTACTTATAGCAATAACAAACTTCATCCAATATAATGCAACTTTTCTTACTACATACAGGGAAAGCGGAGTGAGAAGAACCACGATCGCAGAAAAGCTCAGAAAACTTCCGCTTTCTTACTTCGGCAAAAAGAATATATCGGATCTGACAACAAATATCATGGGTGACTGCGCTCAGATAGAAACTGCGTCAAGTCACTGGATCCCCGAACTCATAGGGGCGCTGATATCTGTATGTCTTGTCGGGGTGAGCCTCTTCTTTGCTTTTGACTGGAGGATGGTACTGGCAAGCTTCTGGGTGATCCCGGTAGCTTTCCTAATTATATTCACCTGCTCCGGTGCAGAGAAAAATGCTGTCAGGAAAAATTCAGCCGTTAAACTTGCCATGACTGACGGGATCCAGGAATGCCTTGAGTCAATAAGAGACTTAAAAGCAAACAATGCGGAAGACAGATATATGGAGGAGTTGGATGAAAAGATAAAAAATGTCGAGAAAATGGCCCTCTTTACCGAACTGAAAATGGCTGTATATGTCAATTCTGCAGCGATCGTCCTTAAGATCGGTATAGGCACTACCGCTGTGGTCGGAGGAGCTTTATTTGCCAGGGGAGAGATTTCCATATTGACATTCTTTATGTTCTTAATGCTGGTGGCAAGACTTTATGATCCCATGCAGATCACCCTTCAGAACTTTGCTGCTATAATCTCATGCGGTATTCAATGCGAAAGGCTTGATGAAGTCCTTTCGACGAAGATCCAGACAGGCGCAGAAGAACTTAAGAATAACGGATATGATATCGTTTTTGATCATGTGGGATTCAAATATTCCGATGATACCGATGTCCTAAAAGATGTAAGCTTTACTGCCAGACAAGGACAGGTAACAGCCCTTATCGGTCCGTCCGGTGGAGGAAAAACAACCATATCCAGACTTGCCGCAAGATTCTGGGACGTCAATGAAGGAAAGATCACTCTGGGAGGGGAGGACATATCGGAGATCGATCCGGAGACCCTGCTTAAGAATTATTCCATAGTTTTCCAGGATGTAACCCTGTTCAATAATACGGTCATGGAGAATATCCGTATAGGCAGGGAAGGAGCAACCGATGAGGAAGTCAAGGAAGCTGCCAGACTTGCCAATTGCGAGCAGTTTGTGGATCTGCTGCCACAGAAGTATGACACATATATCGGAGAGAACGGAAGCGAACTCTCGGGTGGAGAGAGACAGAGGATATCAATTGCAAGAGCATTTCTCAAGGATGCACCGGTTATCCTGCTTGATGAAGCCACGGCATCTCTGGATGCGGAGAATGAAACAGCGATACAGGAAGCCCTGTCAAGACTCATAAAAAATAAGACAGTCATGATCATTGCTCACCGTATGAGAACAATAGCAAATGCCAATCATATCGTGGTGCTTAAGGACGGTGTTGTTGCCGAGCAGGGAAGCCCTGAATTCTTAAGCGGATATGACAGTATATACAGTCATATGACAAAGCAGCAGATGGTCTCACAGAACTGGAAGATGTAAGACAAAAAAGGAGGATAGATGAAATGGAAAATAACGATCGTTTAAATGCTAAGGACCTTATTAATGTAGGTATATATACGGCCATATGTGCCGTGATATGCTGCGCGGTGGCAATGACGGGAGTCATACCGATCATGATGGTACTCCTGGTGGTGTTTGTGCCTTTGCTTACAGGGATCCCGTATATGATGTTTTTGACCAAAGTAAAGAAATTCGGCATGATACTTATCCTGAATGTGCTCATGGGAGCTTTAATGTGGGTTACCGGAATGAGTTATTATGCACTTGTTGTGGGAACTATATCGGGACTTATAGCTGAGTTTATATATCGTGCAGGGGATTACAGGAGTAAGAAGCTTGGTGTCCTGGCATATGCCGTTTCAGGAATATACTGCTGGGCTAACTACTTTGGGATATTCTTTAATGCGGAAGGTTATTTTTCCACAAGACAGAATTTTGGCCGTGAATATATTGATGCGGTTACGAAAATGCTGCCGATGTGGATGTGCCCCGTCCTTTTGATCGCAGATTTTGTCTGCGGCCTCATAGGTGGATGGATAGGAACGAAGATGTTAAGGAAACATTTTGAGAAAGCAGGGATTGCCTGATCATGGAATATAAATTGGACAGAAATGCGCATTCACTGCTGGACCCGCGCACTAAACTCCTCTTGCTTTTTACAAGTTCTGTGTTTGTTGTGGGAAATGCCGGGGAGAAGTGGATGATCGTTTTTTATTGGATCCTTGTATACCTGCCTGTTCTCCTGCTGTTTGCCCAAAGGGAATGGAAGGCCGGTTTTCTTTCCATAGCGGTCTATATCGGAAGCTATTACTCAGGTCTTGCGCTGCGAAATGATCTGACAGCATTAGAGTCAGTTCTGGCTCTTATGCTTTATATAATAACGAAGATCCTGCCAACGGTAATCCTGGCAAGATATATTGTCAAAAGCACAAGGGTCTCGGAGTTCCTTGCTGCGATGAACCGTATGCATGTACCGGATAAGTTCACAATTCCGATAAGTGTGATCTTCAGGTTCTTTCCCACTGTTGTGGATGAATCCAGGGCGATCAATGATGCCATGCGCATGAGGGGAGTCGAGATGGGAGCAAATAAGGCTGCAGAGTCGGTAGAATACAGGATGGTACCTCTGATAGCATCATGTTCGATAATAGGCGAGGAATTATCGGCCGCGGCCATGACTCGCGGACTGGATGTCGGGAAAAAGAGAAGCTGTATCTGGAAGATCAGGTTCAGGTTCTCTGATTGGGTAATAACGGCACTTTGCCTTAGTTGCTTTGTATGGTGGGGGATAGGAAGGTTTTTTGTATGATCTGTTTTGATAATGTTTCTTTCCGATACGCAAAAGGAAATGAGAGCCTTAAAGGAATAAACCTGACTGTAAATGAAGGGGAAGTGGTGCTGGTATGCGGTCCGTCAGGATGTGGGAAAACCACTCTTGTAAGATGCGTAAACGGGCTGATCCCACATTTCTATCACGGTGATCTGACGGGAAAAGTCACTGTGGGAAATGCGGAGATAAGCACGACTACTCTAAGGAAGATCTCAAGATATGTGGGAACTGTTTTTCAGAATCCGAGAAGCCAGTTTTTTAATGTGGATACGACAAGTGAACTGGCATTTGGCTGTGAAAATTTCGGAATGGATCCGGATGAGATCGAGAAAAGGATCAATGATGTGGTAAACAAACATGACCTTGCCCCCTTAATGGGCAGAAGTATTTTCATGCTTTCCGGCGGGGAGAAACAGAAGATTGCCTGTGCAAGCATAGCTGTTGAACCTGTAGATGTGATAATTCTGGATGAGCCTTCGGCAAATCTTGATCATAAGGGTGTATGCGAGCTGCAGAAAATGATAGGAGCGTGGAAAGAATGCGGCAAAACCATACTTATAGCTGAACACAGGATATCATATCTGCTTCCGTATATAACCCGGGCTGTTTTGATGAATAACGGAGAGATTGAATGTAATTATTCGGTGGAAGAATTCAGATCGCTCTCCGAAGAGGCCCTGCACTCTATGGGTATGAGGGCAGATGGAATGTTGGATCCGGCAGAACTGTCCATGACTTCCGATAACGGAGAAAAGACTCAAAAGATGCTTACCTTATTGAATATGAGATATTCATATAAAAATGAGGAGCCTGTTTTTGACATTCCTGAAATGGATTTACCTGAGGGAGAGATCATAGCTGTTACCGGCTATAACGGAGTCGGTAAATCCACCTTCTTAAGATGCCTGTGCGGTATGGAAAGGAAATGCAAAGCCATACTCAAAACCGGAAGTAAAAACCTGAAAAATAAAGCGAGACGGCAAAACATATATATGGTCATGCAGGATGTAAACCATCAGCTCTTCACAGACAGCGTACTGGAGGAAGTGATGATATCTCAGGAGACAGAGGACAGGGATGCGGCACTTAAGATACTTAAATCCCTTGACCTTCTGGAATATGCTGACAGGCACCCTCTTTCTCTGTCCGGCGGGCAGAAGCAGAGAGTAGCGATCGCATCTGCGATCGCTTCCGAAAGAAAAGTTATCCTGTTCGATGAACCGACAAGCGGTTTGGACTACAGGCATATGCTGCAGGTATCCGAGCTGTTTAAAAAACTCAGAGAGGCGGGGAGAACAGTCATTGTTGTTACACATGATGCAGAACTTATAAAAAGCGCATGTACACATATAATTCATTTTGAGCGGCTAAAACATGAACCTGTATGCTGCTCTGACGCCATGGAGGTGCAGGGATGACTATACATGAGTTTGGAAAAGAAAACGATAAGGTGATAGTGCTGGTACACCCTTCTATAGTTATGTGGGATTACTTTGAATATATCATTCCGCTAATGAAGGATGATTACCATCTGATAATCCCGGCGCTTCCGGGATATGATCCGGATCGTAAGAGTGATTTTACGAGCGTTGAAGAAATCTCATCAGAACTTGAGGAGTGGCTTATTGAAAACGGCCTTAATGACGTAACCTGTCTGTATGGCTGTTCCATGGGAGGGAGCATAGTTATCAGAATGCTGACAGATAATAATATCAATATTGAAAATGCGGTCATTGACGGTGGGATAACTCCATACCGGCTCCCCTGGATCATTACAAGATTTATAGCAATAAAAGATTTTACTATGATAAGCATCGGCAAGATCGGCGGTGCGAAGCTGCTGGAAAAAGCATTCTCAACAGATGAATTATCTGAAGAAGACGTCAGATATGCCGCCAGGGTTCTTGATATGCTCAGTGCCAGAACTATCTGGAGAACATTTGAGTCATGTAATAACTATTCTATGCCCAAGCATATCCGTACGGGCTGTAAGCACATAGAATACTGGGTTGCGGAAAAAGAAGTAAAGGATCGAAGATCTGATGTGGCATATATAAAAAAAGTCTATCCCCATACGGTGTTCAGGATAATAAAGGATGTAGGACATGGCGGCCTGGCTCCATTCAATCCCGGGAAGTTTGTTCGGGGTATAGAAAAGGTGTGTGGCTGATTAAAACATGTCTTGACAATGATTAAATTACGCCGTAATATTACAGCGTAATTTTTTTGTGAAGCGGAAAGAGGCCATAGATGTCTTACGATTACGAGAAAACACACGAAATGATCCTGAAGAGCGCAAGGAAGATTTTCAGTCAGGTCGGCTTCAGGAATGCATCCATAAGAAATATCTGCAAAGATGCGGGTGTGACCAACGGGGCTTTTTATGCTCATTTCGAAAGCAAGGACGCTCTCTTTGCCGCGTTGGTATCGGAAAAGCTTGCCGTGTTCAACGAGACTTATCAGGATATGAGCGCTATCTGCATCAGTTCGGTTGATGATGTCATGAAGATATTTGAGATGTCTTACAGATCGATAGAAACTCTGATCCACTATGTTTATTCGGAAAAGGAAGTTTTCATGTTGATCCTTAAAAGCAGCGGAGGAACAAGTTATGAGAATTTTGTTCAGGGCCTGATCGATGAGGAGTGTAAAAACACGATGCTCTTCTTTGAAAACTGCAGGAAGTATATGAAAAAACCCGAGAACATTTCGGAGCGCTTCATCAGACTTGGCTCATCAATGGTCATAAATGCGATGATGGATGCGTTTAAAGAAGGAGTACCGGAAGAAGACAACATAGCGGAAACAAAGAAAGCCAGCGATTTCTGTATCGCAGGATACAGACAGTTACTTGGGATCTGAATGTGCCGTTTGCAATTGGCAGACGGTATATTTTTGACAAAATGGTTAGCAGCCGCTAACCCAAGAAAAGGAGGATAATGAAATTGAGTAACAGGAAGACTAATCCCATGTTAAGGATCTGGGAGATCGCAAAAGCAGAACACAGCAGACTTATGCTGTCCGTTTTGCTCGCAGTTCTTGGCGTTATTTCGGGCCTGATCCCGTACGTATGTGCAGCAAGGATCATATCAAAAATGATATCGGGAAACAAAGACTGGGATCATTATCTGATATTTATTGTGCTGGCTTTTGCCGGTTTTGCACTTAGGAGCATCCTTTATGCCATGGGCCTAAGTGTAAGCCATAAAGCGACGTTTGCGATATTAGGCGAGATCAGAAAACAGATTTTT
>JAILPG010000022.1 GCA_024699595.1 Lachnospiraceae bacterium
AAAGCCTTATTCGATATTCAAAGTATATACGTAGCCTGAATTAGATCAGGTAGAGGCATCAGGCTAGTGCCATTAAAAGACCGAAGTGTAAAAGCTTCGGGAATTTATAAATATCAACCATGAGTTGGTAAATAGCCATATCATTACTTTAAGCTAAAATCAATACCGCAAATGAAAAAGCAAGTGTGATAAATCTCATGATCACACTTGCTCAGAGCATCATTCCTGTTGTCTGCTATCCTTTGTAAGATCTCGTTTTATACACCCAACGTTGTATCTGAATGAACGGTTTTGGTGGAACCACATTGGGGACAGGGCCTTCCGTTACGATCGGTCGAAAGACCGCCGAAATCGACCCCGCAGCCATAACAGTGAAAATAGCCGGTCCCGGTATCTACCTCGAAATAGACATAATCATCATCACCCTCACCGTCATCCGTCTCGCCGGTTCCGCCTGTCACTTTCTCCATATCATCAATGCTCAGTTCCCTGATCTTGTCATCACTGTTGATCATATACCTGCTCTCCTTTTCTCATCCCTACACATCTCCTGCAGACTTTTATATCACTTATAACACATCAGCCACGAGATCATTTGTTTCTGTCCATCTGTTCTATTATACGAAACTCTTTTTAAGATGGCAGTATATTTTCATCGGAAACACAGATCATGTCCCGCCTCCGCCACGCACTATATAAGCGACCTCATGTCTGGAAAGGTACTTATCGGCACTTGCTTCATCTTTTACGCAGACAGCCTTATAGTGCGGCTCCAAAATAGCCCTGATCTCCTTAAGCTTATCAGCGGACTCGTTGATCACAAGCACTACAGGCTTATCATCCGATAGTGATACGTCTGTCGTGCTATCCTTATCGTTATGATCTGATCCTGCAGAGACAGTGTCACCTTTGGACAATGTTTTTTTACGCTGTTCCTCCTGCCACTGTTCCTCGGTAAGCCTTAGACTGTCATCGATATATCTTATCAGTATGGCTTCAAGATCTGAGTACATAACAGGCTTGGAGAGATAATCATTGAAGCCCTCTTTAATATATGAGTCTCTGGCACCGACAATGGCATCAGCCGTCAGAGCTATGACCGGTATATCATCAGCCAGGTGTTCCTGCCTGATGTTGTTAAGCGTCTGAGTACCGGACATGCCCGGCATCATCTGGTCGAGCATGATAAGGTCATACTTCGAGCTCTTCAGAAGATCTATGGCTTCCTGTCCCGACATAGCCGTGGTGACCTGCATCCTTGTATCACGCATCAGTCCGGAGATCACATCGAGATTCATCTCGTTATCATCAACGATCAGGACTCTGGCTGCAGGTGCGATGAGCCTTGGCTTATACTCCGTCATCTCCGCACGCGCCTTAAGCAGATGCTCGGTATAGTTGCCTATCGGAGTATCATCGACCACCTGCTGTGATACGGCAGCCGTGAATGTAGATCCGCTTCCGTATTCGCTTTTTACGGTGACATCACCGTTCATCATCTCAGCAAGCTGCTTGACTATATTCAGTCCCAGACCGGTGCCCTCGATATTTCTGTTGCGCGTCTCATCAAGTCTCTGGAATGAAGTAAAGAGCTTATCCAGATCCTCCTTACGGATTCCCATGCCGCTGTCGGTCACGCTGCAGGTCAGCATGCCGGTATCCCGGTCATACGATATAGAGAGTCTGACCGTGCCCTTTTCCGTATACTTGATCGCGTTATTCGTGAGATTTAAGATGATCTGTCTGATCCTGATCTCATCACCGTACAATACAGAGGGAATATCGGGATCCACGATCAGATCATAGATGAGTCCTTTATTCTGCGCTTTTTTCATGGTCATATTGACGATGTCATTGAGCACGGATGCGAAGTCATATTTTACGGGGACGAGCTCCATCTTGCCGGATTCTATTTTGCTTAAGTCCAGGATGTCATTAATGATGGAAAGCAGTGTGTTGCCGGCACTTTTGATATTTAATGCGTACTTCCTTACACGATCATCTTTTGCATCTCTGAGTATCATTTCATCCATGCCGATGATTGCATTCATGGGAGTACGGATCTCATGCGACATATTTGCAAGGAAGTTGCTCTTGGCCTGATTGGCTACATCCGCACGCTCTCTCTGCAGCTCGAGCTCATCCATCGTCTTCGTAAGCTTCAGATAGTCGGGTGTCTCAATGACGAACAGCATCGTGAATGCGGCGATCGAACACATATAAAAGCTTAGGAGAACCTTCGGGAAGAATATTGCCTGCAGTACGAATCCGGATATGATCAGAACCATGAATATCAGCACAGCAAGCTTCTGACGCTTTTCGAGCTGATCCCTGAGAAGCCACAGAAACAGTGCTGACAGAATGCCGACTATGATCTGTCCGAGATAGCTTAAAAAATACACCGGACCATGTGTGTACCTGCCGGCCTCATCGAAGAAGAACACCCAACCGGTGAACAGGTTTATAGATATCAATATGTTGAACGAGACAAAGACAACCGTATTGATGCGCATATAATGTCTGATACGGGCATCATTGAAAAATGAATTGATATATCTGGCAAATAAGTAGAATGCGTATGCTCCGGCCAGGAAATATACGGTGTTGACCACCAGATTGACCGTAGGGTCTATGAGATGACCATAATCGATCATACGCGCAGTGAGAACGTCAAGGATCTCACTGATAAGGATCCACTTAACCCATTTACGGTAGCATTTATTGCTTTCGGATGCATTGGGATATTCGATATGCAGATACAAAAGCAGGATTATCAGAAATCCCGTTGCCGACACTTCAAAAAAAATATTATACATAAATTGACTATAGCAATTGAGAGGTTATTTTTCAACGGCAAAACACACGTTTACACGATACCATGCTTTAATCAAAGGACAGTCCGTATCCCCTCTCATACAGATGATCATCACCGTATGAAAGCGCTCCGTCAGGGTTCTCCTCTACTACGGGGATATTTACCGGAAGCTTCCCCTTAGGATCGTTAAGGCCAAAAACAGTATCAAAAGCGGCCAGTATATTGGCGTTTCTTGCCACAAGACCAAAACCGCTCTCTGTTCTTTCCGTCGGATCGATATCAAGTCCCGAGCCAAGATAAGCCAGAACTACTGCATCCGCATCTTTATATATGGCTGCATCATAAGGGAGGTTCTCACTTATAAGAACAAACTTCCCACCTGCCTTATGTGTATCCTCAATGGCACTTATCATTGCCTTATACTGAGGACTCTCTTTATCAAGCGCACCCTTTCCCGATGCATAGGAAAAGCCCACAACAACATCCGCTGAAGATATATGTTCTTTTATCTCATCCGTATAATGAAGTTTTTCATCAGCAGACGAGTCATAATAATAATCTATCGGGATATCGGCATCAGGATCTATAATGCCTTTCTCTTTAAGCTCATTTATTGCATGGCCAAGCGTTACGGCATCATTTTGCAGCCGGCCAAAGACAGCGATCCTGCCGCTGTCTTTTGAAAGAGGCAGGAGGCCGGAATCATTCTTTAAAAGTGTAATGGCATCTGATGCTATCATCATCTCCGTTTCATGATGCGGATCCGATCCGATCGTATCCAAACTATTCTTTACTCTTTCCTCGATATCGTTTTCTGCCTGTCCGGTCTGTGTCATATCAAATATGCCGTATTTTGCCTTAAGCCCGAGGATACGTTTTACGCTCTCATTTATTCTGTTTTCGCTTATATCGCCCGCTTCAACCTTCTTCTCTATCCCCAAAATATAATCATCATATAATGCAGCAACTTCGCCGTTTTTAAGATCTGCCGGAAGAAGCAGGATGTCCACGCCGGCATTAATTACCTTTTCAGCAATGTTTATACGATATTCGGCCGAATCCTCCTCACCCGGAACCAGTCCGGCCGTCCGTATGGCATCCATCTCCAGTGCATCTGTTATGACAACTCCGCCGTATCCGAGATCATTACGAAGGATGTCCGTTATTATCTTCTTTGACATGGTCGCGGGATAAATACCCTTAGTTATCCCATCCCCAAATACCACTTCATCATCAATAAGCGGATATGTTATATGGGCTGTCATGATCATATCCGCACCGTTTTCTATCGCATTTTTAAACGGAACCAGTTCCGTCTCCATTATCTCTTCATATGTCTTTTCAACCGACGGAGTACCGATATGGCTGTCCGTTTCCGTATCACCATGCCCTGGAAAATGCTTATATGTCGCAATCACATTGCTTTTTGAAAGACCGGCCGCATATGCCATTCCAAGTTTGGAAACAATTGCGGGATCATCGGAAAATGACCTGGTACCTATGACCGGGTTAGCAGGATTATTATTCACATCGATATCGGGTGCAAAATCAGTATTAAAACCGGCTGCCGAAAGCTCTTCTCCAAGGATAGTCCCTGTTTTTTCAGCATTCTCGGCCGCATCCTTTGTTGCACCTATTGCCATGTTTCCCGTCATACGCGTTCCCGAATTCAAACGTATGACTATACCGCCCTCCTCATCTACACAGGTCAGGTAAGGAATATGAACGGATGTATTCTCTGTTTCCCTGTTGTTTTCCTGCAGATCATTAAGAAATCTCGTAACCTGTTCGGTACCTGAAATGTTCGAACCATAGAGTATCACCCCTCCGTACTGATGTTTCTTCAATGCTTCTTTAAGCTCCGGAAAGGCATTAAGATCCGTCACGTTTTCGTCATTCCAGGTTCGAAACGCCGGAATGATCATCTGTGAGATCTTTTCGTCCATGGACATCCCTGCTATTATATTGTCCATTATGTTCTCCGATATGTTCACCGATATGCTGTCCGTATTGTTCTCCGGTATACTGTCCGTTATGCTCTCCGTTATGTTCTCCTGTGTGCTGTCCGGTATATTTTCCGGTATATTATCCGGTCCGTTTATATTCACGTTACCGGCACAGGCAGATAACAATATCACGCCCGTCAAAGCTGCCGCCACAAGGCCGGATCTTGTCAGTTTTATCAATGATCTTTTCATATTATGATCCTCCGCTATGAATCTTAATCATCTGCCCGAACGATTGTATAGCCCACGCCATCGGTGAGTTTTCCTTTTTTCTCAAAATGCAGCACATTATACATCACCGGACCATCTTCGTCCTCCCACGGAGAACCAAAGCTGTAATATAATTCGGCTGTCTTGCCGTCTATCTGACAGTCTCCTCCGGCAACAACGCTTCCTGTTTCATCCATCATTTCCCATGTGTTATCCTCAAAGATCTGTATCCGGACATTGTATTCGGGATAATCCCAGAGGCCGCAAAAGCTGACGTCTTTCGAGCCACAGCCTTCCAGGATCACAAGTATGAGACAGGCTGTTATCAGGGATACGATCCCCTTTTTCTTATCATTCATAAGTCGGTTCTCCTCTGTCAGTATTCCTCAACAAACATCCCGGTAAGCCTCGGGACACCAAATCTGCTTGTAAACAGGTCGCACTTGCACAGGAATTCATAAAATATATGCCGTCCCTGACCGGATAAAGATTCATAATTGCCCTGTCCTTTTGCAAGGATCACATCTGCTTCATCAAGCGCATTCTTTGAATCCTCGGGCATCATATCATATATCGTACCCGCGATCGCCTCTCCATTTGACAGAATGTCTGCCACTTTATCAAGGCCGGTGTATCTCGCATCATCTATCGTTGCATCATTTAGGACTTCCTTGCCGCGTACCAAAGCCTTTACCTTTATCTGTGGAAATCTTTTTATAAGCTGTTCTATCATAAGCTTATCAAGTACGATCTCTGCGCAGTTATCGCATATTAACAGGAAGGAAGCGGCCTTTTCGCATTCTTTTAAGAAAGATCTGTAGGTCTTCTCGTCATCCTCCCGCATCGTTGTTTCGGCAAAAAGGGCAAGAAATTCATCCTGATCCACATGATTCATTGCACCAAAATCAACATAGTTGCCAATGCGCGCCATGACAAGTGATCTTGCTAACGGATCCTCAGAGTTTTCAATTTCTGTGCGCAGCTTATCCTCCATATTCAGCATCAGGTCATTATACTGTTTCTTGATATCCGAATAGTCTGCGCCCCTGCCAAAATACCTTACATGAACTTTATTAAAAAGGTAGACCATATACGGGCTTGTATCGTTTTCACTCCTGCCGTCAAGCAGGGCTTTGATCTCTGCAAGATATTCAGCATTGTCTGTTTTATTCAGTTGTCGGTCATACATGCACTTGGCACAGCTTTCTGATATCCGCATATTTGAT
>JAILPG010000038.1 GCA_024699595.1 Lachnospiraceae bacterium
CTGCTCCGCCTCGGATTATCACAGACTGTTTGACTCTTTCTGCGTAGAGAGTACCAGAGATGAAGAGCTTGCAAACGGACAGAAGATCGGTCTCATCTATTCTTTTGACAGGGAACTTGCCAAAGAACTGAATGTTAAGATTACCGGAGTGAGTGATGAGCTTACGGTAAGCGGTCTGAATTCAGCGATCTTTTTAAGCTCTGATGACATTTTCAGGGACTTATCCGTCACATTTGAAGGCGTGTCTCCGTACATAACCATGCAGATCAAAAACAACAGCGCCAACAGTTACATCCGTGACATGGTATTTAATCCCGAAGAATACAGGGAATACTACAGTGAGGGCGATATAGTAAGTATCAGGGCTTTTTACAGCGAGGAAGATGCCGCGGGCAGATACTACAGCATCGATACGCCGAGTGAGGAGTGCGTGCGGGAATATGTTGCAACGGGAAGCGGCAGTTATTCTTTTGATGCGTATTCGATCCCGGAAGAGATGCTTAATGAGGCCATTTCCCATGGGAAACTCGTATTTGATCATGATACGGCCAATGAATACGGAGTCAGGGTGTTTTCCGAGGCCGGGCTGACCCCGGTATATGACTCGCAAAAGGAAGAGACCTTCAACTGGCTGTCGCCTACAGAGAGCACGATGTATTTCAAGACGCTTAAGCCCGCTCATCTCAATGATAACGGGGAAAACCATAACCAGCTTGACATCGTGTATATCGTGAATCTTATCCAGGCTAACGGTGTGTCGACAAAGACCTTTTGCGCCGTCAGATTCTCCGATATCATCCGTAATACCGACGGGTCCTTTGAGTATGATTTTTCCTCACCGAAGCTGGTTTCCGTATCCCATATAGCCTCAAGGGTGAGGACTAATATCGTGGACAGCTTAAGTGACCGGTACGATACCGTAAAATTGAAATGACTATTTGATTTACAGGGATTCCATAGTATAATAAGTGCGGTGATTTATAAACATCCAATCGGAGGTGTTATATGAAAAAAATCCTTTTTGTTGCGTCAGAATGTGTTCCCTTTGTCAAGACCGGAGGACTGGCTGATGTGGTCGGAAGCCTGCCCAAATGCTTTGATAAAAGATACTTTGACTGCCGGGTCGTGATTCCGAAGTATCTCTGCATCAAAAAGGAATACACTGACAGGATGGAGTATATAAACCATTTCTATATAGATTATGACAACAAATCCCAGTATGTCGGAGTATTCAGGATGGAATACGAGGGTGTCATCTTCTATTTCGTGGATAATGAGTATTTCTTTTCGGGATCCAAGCCCTACGGCGACATCTTATGGGATATTGAGAAGTTCGTCTTCTTTTCACAGGCGGCGTTATCGATCCTTCCGGTAGTTGATTTTCAGCCGGATATCGTGCATTGCCATGACTGGCAGACCGGACTCATACCCGTGTATCTTAAAGAGAGATTTCATGAGGGTGAGTTCTTCAGGAACATGAAGTCGATAATGACCATTCATAACCTGAAGTTCCAGGGAACATGGGATGTAAAGACCATTAAGGCATATTCGGGACTTCCGGATTACTTCTTTTCACCGGACAAGCTTGAATCATATAAGGATGCAAATCTGTTAAAGGGCGGTCTTGTCTATGCTGACGCGATCACTACGGTAAGCAAGACCTACGCCGAAGAAATAAAGACAAAGTTCTACGGGGAGGGTCTTGACGGACTGCTTGCTGCAAGGACCAAGGATCTGAGAGGTATCGTAAACGGAATTGATTATGATGAATACGATCCGAATACGGATAAATTCATCGTAAACAGATATAATGCCAAGGATTACCGCAAGGAAAAGATTAAGAACAAGAAGGCGCTGCAGCAGGAGCTGTCGCTTGAAGTAAACGAGAAAAAGATGATGATCGGGATAGTCTCGAGACTGACCGATCAGAAGGGTTTTGACCTGATAGCTTATATTATGGATGAGCTCTGCCAGATGGATGTTCAGATCGTGATCCTCGGAACCGGAGAAGAACGGTATGAGAACATGTTCAGGCATTTTGACTGGAAGTACAGCAATAAGGTGTCGGCCAACATTTACTATTCAGAGGAGCTTTCGCACAAGATATATGCAAGCTGCGATGCGTTCCTGATGCCGTCACTGTTTGAGCCCTGCGGCCTGTCTCAGTTAATGGCCTTAAGATACGGTACGGTTCCGATCGTCAGGGAGACAGGAGGATTAAAGGATACCGTTGAGCCTTATAATGAATATGAGAGCACGGGAACGGGATTCAGCTTTGTGAATTATAATGCGCACGAAATGCTCGGCACTATCAGATATGCCCACAGCGTATACACGAATAAGAAGCGCGAGTGGAATAAGATAATCGACAGAGCAATGGCAGCTGACTTCTCATGGAAGGCATCCGCCATGAAGTATCAGGAGATGTACGACTGGCTGATCGGGTAGGCTGGAAGCCGCATAAACACTGCATTTTAGAACGCTGTTTTACCGTTTTGACCACAGTTTGACCACAAAAACACAAAAACTGTGATGTAGTCAGTTGCGGAATGTAATACTGATATGCTCTGCGCTTGTTCTTGGAATAGGGCATATAGGGATTCATCTGGTTCATAAAATGAATATATCGAAGTTGTAAATGATGTTATATTCAATGAGC
>JAILPG010000133.1 GCA_024699595.1 Lachnospiraceae bacterium
TTATGCTGTAATTTCTCTATCATATTCAAGCACCTACCTTCCACTCGATGGATCTTGAGTATTCATCAAACATCCGCCTGTAAAGGCCGTTTTCTTTCATCAGTTCATCATGCTTTCCGCTTTCGGTACACTGTCCGTCATTCATCACAAATATCCTGTCGGCATTCACAACTGTGCTTAATCTGTGAGCGATCATTATAAGCGTCCTGCCTCTGGACAGTTCTTCAAAGGCCGCCTGTACTCTGGCCTCGTTATCCGGATCGGCAAATGCAGTTGCTTCATCAAGTATAAGTATCGGAGCATCCTTAAGCACCGCTCTTGCTATCGTTATCCTCTGCTGTTCGCCCCCTGAAAGGTAAGTTCCCTTTTCACCTATTACTGTATGTATTCCGTTCGGAAGCTTTTCTATGATATCCATGCACTGTGCTTTTTTAAGTGCTTCGATCACCTCCGTTTCCGATGCGTCAGGCCTGGACATCCTTACATTATCAAGTATGGATTTCTTGATAAGCCTGCTGTCCTGGAATACAAACGAAACCTGTTTCATAAGCTCTGCAGACGGTATATCCTTCACATTTACGCCGCCGATCAGTATCTCACCGTCCGTGACATCGAAAAATCTGACCATCAGCTCTGCCAGAGTAGTTTTACCCGATCCGGAGGGACCGACAAGAGCAATATGCTCTCCAGGTGCTATTTTCATAGATACATTCTTTACCGCATCTCTTGTTGCATCCTTATATCTGTAGGTGACATTTTTAAGTTCCAATGAATGATCTGCCAGTGTTTTCCCGCTTTTATTATCCGCAAGCGGCTCGATCTCCATGACCGATTCCACCCGCTTAAGCGCATCGATCAATGTCATCTCTGCTTCACCGGAGTATGCAACCTTTGTTAGTGCCACGGTTATAAGAGGCGTTACAATAATGTAATACATGATATTAAGGATAAGGCCTGCTGTTATGCCGTCCTTTGTAAAGGCAAATGCCGCTATAACAATAAAAGCAAAAATTGCATTGATGCATGTCATAAATCCTGTCATAGGCCATCTGAGCATCAGTGTATAATCGGTTGCCCATTTCCCAAATCCATCAATACATTCTTTAAATCTCTTGAATGAGTGAACGGTCTGTCCGAAGGTCTTTACCACAGGTACGCCCCTGACATATTCGGTAGCCTCGCTGCTCATAGTCTCAAGTGCATTCTGGTATTCAGCCATCTTTTCCTGCATACCCTTACCCATCATGGACATCATGACAAGAAATCCTAAGACAGCAGGTATCATACAGATAAGGCCTATCTTCCAGTTAAATGCAAAGATAAGCACCATAAGTCCGATCGGTGTAACGGCCGCAACCGTTTTGTCGGGAAGCTGATGCGCAATAAAGGTTTCCGTTGCAGCTGTCGAATCATTTACGATACGTCTGATCTTCCCCGTTCCGTCTTCATCAAATACGCCAAGCGGTAGTGTCAGAATTCTCCTCATGAGAGAGCTTCTCATATTGGCCTGTACTCTGAACGCTGCTATATGTGTACATAAAAGCGCCACAATATAGATAAGCAGCGATGCCACCGTAAGGATAACCGCCTGCCATGCATAATGATCTATCTGTGAAAGATTTTCTCCGTTTACTGCGATCTGAATGATCTTCCAAAGGTCGTAGTATGGAATGAGCACTATCGCCGCACTTATACCGGCAAAAAACCTTCCCAAAGTAATGAGATGCCTGTGTCCTCCCGCATACTGCCCGATCAGTTTCATATGATCGAATTTTGGTGCTTTACCCAACTTTTTCTCCTCCTGTCTGTCTCATATATCCGACTCTTCCGCTTTCGATGCACAATACATAATCGCAGCAAAGCTCGATCAGCTCCGGATCGTGTGTTGCCATTATGTGAGTCCTTCTGTACAGTTTTTTATCTTACGTTAGCGAACAGCATGCGTCTTATGTTAGCATATGCTAACCAATGTGTTAATATACAGCGCATTATCATATTTGTCAAATATTAAATCTGCATACTTACGAATAAAGCAGTGAACTTAAGTAATTCAAGCAATCTGCCAGTTTTCGGCCTGTTTTCTGATATTTACAAATCCGGCATACTTGCCACCCAGCTTAACCAGTTCATCATGCTTTCCTCTCTCTGCGATATGTCCGTCATCAACTACCAGGATCTGATCTGCTGCTTCGATCGTTGCCAGTCTGTGTGCAATGATTATTACGGTCTTTCCTTTTGACAGCTCTGTCAGTGCCCCCTGGATCAGATGTTCATTCTCCGGATCGATACTTGCCGTCGACTCATCCAGAATAATGATCGGTGAATTCTTAAGGATCGCTCTTGCAATAGAGACACGCTGCTTCTGCCCGCCGGAAAGTGTTCCGCCGCCCTCACCGATCACGGTATCATAACCGTTAGGCAGTTCCATAATGAAATCGTGACAGCGGGCTTTCTTTGCTGCATCTATCATTTCCTCTTCCGTCACATTATCACGCCCGAAGCAGATATTGGCCCGGATCGTATCGTTGAACAGATAAACGTTCTGGAAAACCATTGATATATTGGATAACAGACTGTCCAGACTGTAGCTCCTTACATCCACACCGCCAAGGGAGATCTGTCCCTTTGACACATCATAGAATCTGGCGATCAGATTGCAGATCGTTGTCTTACCGCTTCCGGAAGGACCGACGATGGCTGTGGTCGAACCCTGGGGAATGTCAAAATTAACATCTTTTAATACTTTTCTGTTTTCTGTGGTGTTCGCATCCGAATAGGAAAACTCTACGT
The DNA here is from genome assembly GCA_024699595.1 of Lachnospiraceae bacterium. Next base: position 2,791 of record JAILPG010000133.1, read on the forward strand.
TGCGAAAAGCTATATCATAGTTCTGCGGTCTGATATCCTCTCCCTTTGCATCCAGCAGATGATCGTCAGAGAACATCTCCATCTTATCAAAAGCATTATTGATCACCGATAATACATGCGCACTGTCCGCGATCGGCTCCACTGAGTTAAAAATCGACATGGACAGGAAAGCAACGATGAGTACCATAAATAATTCCAGTTTTCCTGCCATCCCTGCGTACATCACCGAAATGATCATCCACACACTTGCTGCTTTCAGAGCAAAGATATGCAGGCAGTTATATGGAATGAATCCCCACTCGATCTTTAACGCGATCTTCTTTGCACTCGCACAGGCCTGTGTAAAATCTCTCACCGATGCACCTTCCATGCCGAAAGACTTCACCACCGGCAGACCTCTGGTATACTCCAGTGCCGCTCTTGTCAGTTTCTCATTTTCCGCATTAAGCACTTTTGTATTATCTTTACTGTGTTTCGAGATCATAAGTAAAAATACAAACGATACCAGCACTCCGCCCAGTGCGATCAGTGCGCATTCCGGCACCACGATCCCCAGGAAGATCAGAATACATAAGAAGTTCAGATATCCTCCGATAAAACCGTCCAGCATACGGATTCCCATATTTTCCAATGTTGCAAGTCCTGTAGTGATCGCATTTAAGATCGCGCCTGTATCATTGGTCTGGAAATATCCGAGTGATACACGCTTTAATGCTTCCCCGATCTTTAGTCTGTCTCGGGCCACCAGTTCATAACCGATCTTTTCATGGCAGCGTGCTTTCAGATAGTCAAACAAAAATCTTGCCAATACCATCAGGACGATCGCCAGAAAACTCTTTCCTGCTAAAGATACATCTATCGTATTTCCTTTACGCAGTTCCTCAATGATCCCGCCGATCACGTATCCTGCATATCCTACCGGTGCCGCGATAGCCCATGATGATAAAAACGAAAAGAAA
>JAILPG010000168.1 GCA_024699595.1 Lachnospiraceae bacterium
CGTACATCTCATAAAAAATGAAGAAAATTACGGATTTGCAAAGGCTGTAAACCAGGGAATAGAATTCTGTAAACATGACTATGTTATACTTTTGAATAACGATACGGTTGCGGATGAGCACTTTGTGGAAATGCTGTATAAGGCAGCATCCGAAAGAGCAGATGTTTTTGCTTACCAGGCAAGGATGTTAAAGCTTTATGATAAGGAACGGATCGACTCCTGCGGGGATCTGTACTGTGCCCTCGGATGGGCTTTTGCCCTTGGAAAGGACAAAGATCTTAGCAGGTATACGCAGGATAAAAGAGTATTTTCAGCCTGTGCAGGTGCTGCGATATATAACAGAAAGCTCCTTTTAGAGACCGGATTGTTTGATGAAAGGCACGGATCTTATCTCGAGGACGTGGATATCTGCTACAGAGCCCGCATTTTGGGCTATATTAGCAGGTATACGCCTGATGCCGTTGTATATCATGCTGGAAGCGGGGTGACCGGATCCAGGCATAATCCCGTAAAGGTGAGTCTTTCCTCAAGAAACAGCGTGTATCTGATATATAAGAACATGCCGCTTTTCCAGCTTATCATTAATATCCCTTTCATTATTCTGGGATATCTGATAAAGCTTCTGTTCTTTGCCATGAAGGGTATGGGAGCAGAGTATTATAAAGGAGTCATCGGGGGGATAAAGCTTTGTGCTTCGGGCAGGAAATATCCGTTTAAGCTTAAGAATCTCAGAAACTATGTCCTTATCCAGTTTGATCTCTGGATAAACATGATACGAAGGATTACGGGTTAGCAGTAGATGATCAAAGACAATCAGAGTTTGTTTAACAGATTACATGTGCTGATAGATGCCTTCATTATAGCGGGTGCATACGCTCTTGCATGGTGGTTTAAGTTTAAGAGCGGGCTCGTATCTTATTCTATCGGCCTTCCGACAAAGTATTATTTCAGGGCGCTTTACTATATAATCCCTGTCTATCTGTTTCTGTATTATCAGTTCAATCTCTACAATTCAAAAAGGGCGTCCGGCAGGAAGAGAGAGCTCTTTAATATCATAAAGGCAAATACGGTTGGCCTTATAGCGATAATGGTCGTGCTCTATGTTATCAACCAGCCGCATTTTTCAAGGGAAATGATCCTCATCTTCTGGGCGTTCAATATCTTCCTTGAAACCTTTGTAAGAAACATAATCAGATATATCTTAAGATTCATAAGACGCAGAGGCTACAATATCAAATACGTGCTTTTGGTGGGTTATTCAAAATCCGCAGAGAGCTATATCAACAAGATAAGACTTAATCCGCAGTGGGGCTATGTCATCCGCGGCATCCTTGATGACAGGGTGGAGCGCGGCAGCATGTACAAGGGCGTCAAGGTACTCGGAAAGATAGACAACCTGTCCATTATCCTTCCCGAGAACAAGCTTGACGAGATAGCGATAACCCTAAGCCTTTCCGAATACGGAAGACTTGAGGAGATAGTCGCGATGTGTGAAAAATCCGGCGTACATACCAAGTTCATACCGGATTACTCGGGCATAATCCCGAACAAACCCTATACGGAGGATATTCAGGGCCTTCCCGTCATAAATATCCGGCATGTGCCGCTTTCAAATACCTTAAATGCAGTCGCAAAGAGGACGGTAGATATAGTAGGTTCGCTTCTTGCAATCATAATCCTTTCACCTGTGATGCTTGTGATATCGATACTCGTAAAGGCATCCTCAAAGGGTCCGGTCTTATTCAAACAGGAAAGAGTGGGTCTTCATAACAGGCCGTTTATGATGTACAAGTTCAGGACCATGTATGTGCAGGATGAGCAGGACGAGCAGGAGGGCTGGACAACCAAGGACGATCCGAGAGTTACAAAGGTCGGAAAGGTATTAAGAAGGACAAGTCTTGATGAACTGCCGCAGTTTTTTAACATAATCGCGGGCAAGATGAGCATAGTGGGACCGCGTCCCGAAAGACCAAATTTTGTGGAACAGTTTACTGAGGAAATACCACGCTATAATATCAAGCACCAGGTAAGACCGGGTCTTACCGGCTGGGCACAGATAAACGGCTTAAGGGGAGACACCTCGATAGAGAAGAGAATAGAATATGATCTCTATTATATAGAAAACTGGACGATGAGCTTTGATTTTAAGATCATGTTCTTAACCATATTCAGAGGATTTGTGAACGAAAATGCCTACTGATGAAAAGAACTCCGAAAAAGCAGGGGATAAACGTTTTCCCAAAACTGATGTCTGCATCCCCGTATACAGACCCGGGGAAAAATATGAAAGACTCTTATACATGCTGTCAAAACAGACGGTAAGTGTTTCCTCGGTCATCTGCATGTACACAAAAGAGAATGATGACGATCATTATGCGGATAGAAATATTGACTCTCATTCTCTTGACATAAGGGTTTTCGAGCTTGACAAAAAGGATTTTGATCACGGAAAGACCAGAAATGAGGCAGCAAAAAGATCCGATGCGGATATAATGGTCTTCATGACCGATGATGCGGTGCCCGCCGATGAAAGACTTATCGAAAATCTTATAAAAGGTCTTTCTTTTGACGAAAAAGCAGCCATTTGTTATGCAAGACAGCTTCCCTCTGAGACTTCATCCCTTGCGGAGTGTTTTTCAAGAGGTTTCAATTACGGCGATGAGAGAAGGGTAAAGACCGAGGAGGATATAAAGACTCTCGGAATAAAGGCTTTCTTCTGCTCGAATGTATGCGCGGCCTATAAAAAGGATGTATTTGAGTCACTCGGCGGATTTGTGGATCACACGATATTCAACGAGGACATGATATATGCAAGAAAGGTTCTTAAGAACGGCTACAGTATAGTATATGAGCCGGATGCGGCAGTGGTTCATTCACACGATTATAAGAATATTGAACAGCTTCGCAGGAATTTTGACCTTGCGATCTCCCAGAAGCTTCATCCGGAGGCTTTTTCCGGGATCTCTTCGGAATCAGAGGGATTAAGATACATAAAGGCGGCAGCTTCTTACATGAGAAACAGAAAGAAATCATACCTGATGGTTCCCTTTATGATAACAAGCGTATATAAGTATGCCGGATACAGACTCGGAAAGAATTATGACAGGCTTCCGAAGGGGCTTGTAGACAGACTTACGATGAACAGGACGTTTTTCGATAACAAAGGTGCATAGAAAGGAGAGCTTATGTGCGGAATAGTAGGATATGTTGGAGATAAGCAGGCAGTACCCGTACTTTTGGAAGGACTTTCCAAGCTTGAGTACAGAGGTTATGATTCCGCCGGAATAGCCGTGATCGAAAAAAATCACATAAAGGTGGCAAAATGCCAGGGCAGGCTTAAGAATCTTGAGGATAAGCTCGAAGCGGACGGGGTTCCTGACGGACATGTCGGGATCGGCCACACAAGATGGGCAACCCATGGAGAGCCCTCGGATATCAATTCCCACCCGCACGGCAATAAGAGGGTATCCATAGTACATAACGGTATAATCGAAAACTACAAGCAGATCAAGGACTTTCTCATATCCGAAGGCTACAGCTTTGTCAGCGAAACGGATACGGAGACTGTCGCAAAGCTCATAGATTACTGCTATAACGGAAATCCCGTCGAGACTCTTTCAAAGGTCATTGCCCAGATACACGGATCCTATGCGCTCGGGATAATGTTTCGTGATATGCCTGACCGGATCTATGCGGTCAGGAAGGATTCTCCGCTTATCGTGGGTCTTTCCGAAAAGGAGAATTTCATCGCTTCGGATGTGCCTGCGATCATAAGCTACACAAGGGATTACTACCTGCTTGAGCAGAACGAGATCGCTGAGATCCGTGCTGACAGGGTTACCATATATGACATAAGGGGCTGCGAGGTTAAAAAAGAAAAGCAGACTGCCGACTGGGATGTTGAGGCAGCCGAAAAGGGCGGCTATGAGCATTTCATGTTAAAGGAGATACATGAACAGCCCTCTGCGGTGAATATGACGATAACCCCGAGGATCATAGACGATCTTCCCGATTTTTCAATGGAAGGAATGCCTCTTGATAAGCTTAAGGATTATGACAGGATACATATAGTTGCCTGCGGTACCGCGATGCATGCCGGAATGGTCGGAAAGTACGTGATAGAAAGACTTGCGAGGATACCCGTTATCGTGGATATAGCCTCGGAATTCAGATACCGTGATCCGCTCGTGTCAGAGGGTGATCTGGTGATAGTGATATCCCAGTCCGGAGAGACCGAGGATACCAAGCAGGCACTTAAGCTTGCCAAGGAAATGGGTGCACTGACCATGGCCGTTGTAAACGTCAAGGGCTCGAGCATTGCAAGAGAAGCGGACATCGTGGTATATACCCATGCGGGACCGGAGATATCGGTAGCCTCGACCAAGGCATATATGGTTCAGGTATCCGTTATGTATCTGCTTGCCTTTGCTCTTTCCTATGCAAAGGGAAAGATCGACCGTGATACCTGTAAGGATTATATAGCAAAGCTTGGCAGGATGCCTTCGGTCATCGAGGAAGCGATAAAGCTCCAGGAAAAATGCCAGTATGCCGCAAGCAAACTCTTAAATGCGGACAGCCTTCTGTATATAGGAAGAGGACTTGATTATGCACTGAGCATGGAGGGATCTCTTAAGCTTAAGGAGATATCCTACATCCATTCCGAATCCTATGCAGCGGGAGAGTTAAAGCACGGGACCATTTCCCTTATCACGAATGAGATGCCCGTGATCGCTGTTGCCACGCAGAGCAGGCTTGTGGAAAAGACGATAAGCAATATCAAGGAAGTAAAGTCAAGAGGAGCCTATGTCATCATGATCTGTGATAAGGATGTTGACATTGAAGACGGCGTATGTGACCAGATAATAAGGCTTCCGGAAGCGGATGAGCTCTTAATGCCGATGGTCGCAGCAGTGCCTTTGCAGCTCATCGCATATTATACGGCCGTACTTAAAGGCTGTGATGTTGATAAGCCGAGGAACCTCGCAAAATCAGTTACGGTAGAGTAATAGAACCAGGGTAAAAAAATGGATAATAACGATAAGGAAATAAAATACTGTCAGCTGTGCAGAAGACCTTCGAGTTCCGTAAAGGACATGTTCAGGCTTTCGGACGAACTCTATGTCTGCTCGGACTGCATGCATAACATGCTTGATTCCCTGACAAGGTTTGCGGGAAACGGTTCCCCTTCAGGCTTTAACCTTAAGGATATGCCTGATCTTTCAAAGCTTGTGGATCCGAAAAATGCGGATAAGGGAGTTTCTGATAAGCCCGATGCTCCCAAAGAAGGATTTTTTTCGGGCTTAAAAAAGCAGAAAGAGGATAAGAAGGAACCTGAGGGGGATGAGGAAACAAAGGACGACGGGATCAGCGGCTTTTCGCCCAATTTCTCCTTCCCGGGTGTCAGCTTTTTAAACATGTCGGATCTTCAGGGCATGCTTTCCGGAAGACCTAAGGTTAAAAAGAAAAAGACCAGTGACCATGTTCCTGAGATTGATATCAATAATATCCCGAGACCTGACAGGATAAAGGCCATGCTCGATGAGTACATAGTGGGACAGGACCATGCAAAAAAGGTCATATCCGTTGCCGTATACAACCATTACAAGAGGGTTGCCTCAGAGGGAATGGATAAGAGCAGGTTCTCAAAAAGGCTCGAGGGCGTGGAGATCGAAAAATCCAACATGCTGATGATCGGGCCTACGGGCTGCGGAAAGACCTATATGGTAAAGACCCTTGCAAAGCTTTTGGATGTGCCTCTTGCGATAGCGGATGCAACCTCCCTTACCGAGGCAGGCTACATAGGCGATGACATAGAGAGTGTTGTCACAAAGCTTTTGACTGCGGCCGACAATGATGTTGACAAGGCCGAGACAGGGATAATCTTCATCGATGAGATCGATAAGATAGCAAAAAAGAAGAATACGCATACCAGGGATGTCTCCGGTGAGAGCGTGCAGCAGGGGATGCTCAAGCTTCTTGAGGGAAGCGAGATCGAGGTTCCGGTAGGCTCAAACAGCAAGAATGCCATGGTTCCGATGGCGACCGTGAACACAAGAAACATCCTCTTTATCTGCGGCGGTGCTTTCCCCGATCTTGACGAGATAATAAAGCAGCGTCTCAGAAAGCAGACGTCGATAGGCTTTAATGCCGAGCTTAAGGATACTCTTGATAAGAGAAAGGATATCCTTAAAGAGGTCACTGTCGAGGATGTAAAGAAGTTTGGAATGATCCCCGAATTTGTCGGAAGACTGCCCATTTTATTTGCAATGGAGGGTCTTTCCGAGGATATGCTCGTAGAGATCCTTAAGGAGCCCAAAAATGCGATAATAAAGCAGTATCAGAAGCTTTTTGCAATAGACGAGGTCGACCTGCAGTTTGACGATGAGGCCCTGCACGAGATCGCAAAGAAGGCTCTTGAGCGGGATACGGGTGCCAGAGCGCTTCGGTCGATTATAGAAGAGTTCATGCTTGACATCATGTACGAGATCCCCAAAGATGACAGTATCGGCAGAGTAACGATCACAAAGGATTATATCCTGGGTCAGGGCGGTCCTGTTATCGAGCTTCGAGGGATGGACATAAAACATGATGACATTATAGGGATCAGTGCTTCGGGTATGGCATAGGAAAGAGTTGTCATGATCTTTTACAGCTTGAAATTTGTCGTGTTTATGGCGGCAGTCTTTCTCATATACTGGAATATACCCCACAGATACAGATGGGCATTGATACTTGCAGCAAATATATGCTTTTATGCCTGTTATGATCTGAGATATCTGATCGTGCTTGTACTTATCACGGTGATATCGTTCTTTACGGCATTGTATCTGGAGGATAAGCCTCTTTCGAAAAAAAGAAAGGGGCTTTTTGTGATGGGGCTTCTTATGACCCTGTCCTTCCTCTTCGTGTTCAAATATCTGAACTTTACCTTTTACGGTGTCAGAAAGGTATTATCCTTTATAAGCATTCCAATACAGGAGACGACCCTTAAGCTTATCATGCCTGCGGGCATATCCTTTTACACCTTTGAGACCGCAGGTTACCTCATAGATGTATACATGGGAAAAATAAAGGCAGTAAGGCATTTTGGCAAATACGCCGTATTTGTTTCGTTTTTCCCGAATATCTCATCAGGCCCCATAGAGAGGGCGGGGCATTTTATCCCGCAGCTTGATGAGGAAAAGGTCTTTGATTACGGAAAGGCTGTTTACGGCAGCAGGCTTCTTTTGTTCGGACTCCTTAAAAAGATCATCTTTGCCGACATGATGGTAAAGTATGTGGATGCGGTCTTTGATAACGTGACGCAGATGAGAGGTATCTGTTTTGCCTGGGCCACTCTCTTATACACCTTCCAGATCTATTTTGATTTTTCGGGTTATTCGGATATGGCAGTAGGGCTTGCAAAGCTTTTGGGCTTTGATCTTCTTACCAATTTCAAGAGTCCCTATATGTCATCGAGCATAAAAGAGTTCTGGGGCAGCTGGCATATCTCGCTGTCAACGTGGTTTAGGGATTACGTATATATTCCTCTCGGAGGAAACAGGTGCTCAAAGCTTAAGAGGGACAGAAACCTCCTGTTAACCTTTCTTGCATCGGGTCTCTGGCACGGCGCAAGCTTTACCTTTATCTTCTGGGGCGGGATACACGGTGTGTGCCAGATAATCGAAAACAGGATATCCGAGGCAGTCAGTGCGCTTAAGAAGGATAAGGCGGGTGCCACGGGACAGAAACCTTCGGGTAATGCTGTTTACGGTGAAAAAGAAGGTGCAAAAGCTGTCGCAGTAAAGATACTTCAGACCGTTCTTACCTTCCTTATAGTAAGCTATGCCTGGCTCTTCTTCAGGGCCAATTCCATAAGCGAGGCGCTCTATGCAACAAAGAACATGTTTGCGGATCTGTCTGTTGCTACAGCCATGGCAAACATGAAGATGAGCGACAGATCGGTTCTTAAGACCACCCTTGCGATCGTATTTATCCTTGTCTATGACTTTTTTGCAAAAAAAAGAGATCTTCTCAAGGAAATGGACAGACTGAAGACTCCGCTTCGGTGGGTCATATATGTTGCAGCCGGAGTACTGGTGGTTGCCTTTGCATCCCACAGCGGCGGGGCACAGGAGTTCATATATTTCAAATTTTAGCTGCGGGCAGAGAAGACCGTCCGCCTGAGAAGGATGATCTTTTAAAGCACGCACGGGGCTTAAAAAGTGAAAAAATATCTTATAAGACTCTGTATCTTCATATTGATATTGTGCACGGTATTTGCATCGGTCAACATCCTGATCGATCCGTATAATATCTTTCATTATTCTGCACCCAAAAACAACGGGGTGGAAGCAAACAAGAATTATATAAAGACTAAGTATATCTTAAACAATCCCGATAAATTCGATTCCTTTGTATTCGGATCCTCAAGGGCCGGATTTGTAAACACCTATGATATTCCAAACGGCCATTATTACAATATGTGCTGTTCGGAGGCAGTTCCCGCAGAGCATTTAAGGCTTTTAAAGATCTTCATAAAGAACGGGATCGTACCCAAAAATGTTCTTATCCTGCTTGACGACATCAGCTGTTTCGTGGATCCTGCGCTGCATGACCAGATGCTTTACCGCGTGCCCTATCCCGATGATGACATCATTTCAAAGCTTAAGTTCTATTACCGTTACTGCGATCTTATCACCACTATGGATGCAGTAAGGATCATGCGTTCCCATATAGATGATGATCCGGATTTTCTTAACAGATACCTTAACTCGGGATCTGAAAGAATGGACAGAAAAGCATCGGAGATCGCGGGAGATTTTTCCGAGGGATACTGGGCAGAATATTACAGCCTTCGTACTGATGAGGTCATCTCAGATATAACTGAGATAAAGAAGCTCTGTGATGAGAACGGCATCAATCTCATCTTTGCCACAAATCCCATGTATTTTAAGACCTATACACTGGGTGTTGAGCAGGGTTATCTTGAGTTTCTTGATGCTCTTTCGAAGGTTACCGATTTCTGGAATTTCAGCTCCTATTCCGATATCACGGTGGATACGGCCAATTATTATGAGACCAGCCATTTCACGCCGGATATAGGAAAAATGATGATAGATGCGGTATTTAACGGAGCATACGATGAAAGACTGTATTCCCAGGGCTTTGGCGTACATGTGACTGAGGACAACAGGGAAGAATTCATATCCATGATAAAGAACCAGGCCGGGGAGTTCGGTGTTAAGCGTTATGAGCAGTGATCTGATTAAGATACTTGATTATGTCTGTATTATAGGTGTTTTTTCTCTGTGGTATCTTTATGCTTTTGTATTCATGCAGAAGGAAGATGATGATAAGGGAAAGCTTTATAAGCTAAAGAGTGCGTTCCTAAGAATTCATATTCCGGATATCGTATGCTTCATTATCCTCGGGTTTATAATTCAGATCGCAGGCTCTTATCTTCTTACGGCGGTGCTTACACATCTGGAAAAGGCAGAGGAGTATTCGGCCATCATTTCAGGCATGATGACCAAAAACCCCTATACCGTGCTGTATGTGTGCTTACTTGGCCCGCTTTGCGAGGAGCTTATGTTCCGGGGTCTGATCTTTTCATATCTTAAAAAGTTCCTTCCTTTTATCATAGCGGATATCATTCAGGCTCTGGCCTTCGGGATATACCACAGAAATATTTACCAGGGGATCTATGCTTTTATCTTCGGTATGCTTGTCGGATTTATAAATCATATATATGGATCGCTCTTTCCGTCTGTTATCATCCATCTGATGATCAATATCGCGGGTCTTTATGCAGAGATGCCACTGACCGATGCTCTTGGTCAGAATGTTATGGGGATCCTTTCACTCATTCTGGTGATCCTTGGGGGAGCTATCGTGTATTTCATGGTAAAAAAGAACAAAAACCGGCTAAAGCCTCATTTCATGACATGCCTTATGGTCTTTTGCGCATTCTTTGCATCGGCTGTTTCCTGCCGGATCGTAAGCGTTAATGCGGCGGATCAGACAGGAAACCATATAA
>JAILPG010000212.1 GCA_024699595.1 Lachnospiraceae bacterium
TCCCTGCACATATCTATAAACACTCTGTCAGCCAGACTCATCTCATCCTCCCGTATATCATCTGTCCCATTTATCACACAGCGAATTGATCTGATCCGCAAATTTGGCAAGATCCTTGTTTGCGCCTCCCTCATTGTGGGAAATGACCAGAAGCAGTCTCTGTCCTGCAGCCAAAAGTCTCTCAAATACAGACGAAACAGCACGTTTCTTCTTCTTTGCGGTGATCCTTATACCTGCGGGCTCGCTTAAGAATTCATTTGCAGCAAGGTCAAATACGGCTCCCGAGAAAGGTGCATAGGTATTAAAAGCGTATTCTTCCCTTAGATAGTCGGCAAAATCATCACAGACCGTATCATCTCCATGTACGACAAAGACCCTGTCCGGATTGTTCTCAAAGCCGAGCATCCAGTCGGTAAGTCCCTTTTTATCGGCATGACCGCTCAAGCCCTTTAACTGTTTTATACTTGCCCTTATCTCTATCGTCTCGCCAAAGAGCTTTACTTCCCTTGCATCCTCGCAGAGCGCTCTTCCGAGCGTTCCTATCGCCTGATAGCCGACAAACAGGATCGTACACTCTTCTCTCCACAGATTATGCTTTAAATGGTGCCTGATCCTGCCCGCCTCACACATTCCGGATGCCGAAATGATGACTTTGGGCGTTTCATCAAAGTTGATAGCCTTGGACTCGTCACTTGTGATCGAGAGATTAAGACCCGGGAATCCCAGGATGTTTACTCCCTTGTGTACAAGCTCGAGTGCCTCCTCATCAAAGCATTCCTCTATGTTTTTATTGAAAATGTTCGTTGCCTCCACGGCAAGCGGAGAGTCCACATATACCTCAAAATCCTCATGACCGCTCACAAGCTTTTCCTGCTTGATCTGTCTGAAGAAATACAGAAGTTCCTGGGTCCTTCCTACCGCAAAGGAAGGGATCACGACATTTCCTCCCCTGTCAAATGTTTCCTTTAATATCTTTGTAAGCTCTGCAACGTAATCCACTTTTTCACTGCTGTGAAGTCTGTCTCCGTAAGTGGATTCGACTAAAACATAATCCGCATCCTTAACCGTAGTGGGATCCTTAATGAGCGGCTGGTCCTTATTGCCGAGATCGCCGGAAAATACGATCTTTTTGTCCACACCCTCTTCCGACAGCCAGACCTCGATCGCTGAAGAGCCCAAAAGATGTCCCACATCCACAAACCTTATCTTTATGCCGTCACATATCTCCACTACGGAATCATAAGGGCAGGGAACAAGGCATTTTATCGCGCCGTCGGCATCCTTCATGTCATACAGAGGCTCGTATTTTTCAATCTCACTGCTTCGCTTGGCTTTTCTGCCCCTCCACTCAGCCTCGAACATCTGGATATGGGCACTGTCACGAAGCATGATCGATGCAAGCTGGCAGGTCGCATTCGTTGCAAATATCTGTCCTCTGAAGCCTCTGGCATACAGTAAGGGAAGCAGGCCCGAATGGTCTATATGGGCATGCGTCAGAAATACATAATCAACCCTTGCCGCCTCTACGGGAAGTTCCACATTTTCATAAAGGTTGATCCCCTGTTCCATTCCGTAATCAACCAGTATGATCTTCCCGCACGCCTCTATGCAGTGGCAGCTTCCGGTTACCTCATGATCGGCTCCGATAAAATAAAGCTTCATACTTTTCCCCCCTTGATTTTTATTGTTTATGAAAGCGATCGCTTCGCAATCTCTGCTTTCAATAGTATTTATGAAAGTATGAAAGCGATTGCTTCGCAATCTCTGCTGTGCATTCGGAATCCGGCTTTCAGCCTCCTTCCTCATGCACATCAGGTTCACTGATACATATGTGTCTGCATGTGCAAGCACACAGACACATATGTATCAGTGAACACTTTCATAGCATCTTTTTAATCAATATTATGATCACAAAGAATATTACTATGGCGATGATCACCAGTACAAATATCAGTAAATATAATACCATATTTTCATTCTCTGAAGAATTGTTTTGTACGGTAATACTGCCCTTTACGTTTATGTCATTCTTATTTTCTGCAGGATCCGTTATCTTTACTTCGCTTTCGCTCTTTTCTTCCGTATCTGCTGAGTCTGTTTCAGGTCCCGGTTCAGTCAGAATGACCGGTGTCTCTAAAGCCTTCTGTTTTGCGATATCTATGACATCTTTTCTTACTTCAAAATCAGTACACAGACAGTACTGGTTATATACCCTGAATATGAGATTTTCGGCCAGATCCGCAGGCAGTACGAGGTTTCCCTCCATCTTTTCCTTTTCGGGATCCCAGAGATAGAGTTCATTAAAGTCTTCATCATCCACAGATTCGACCTCTCCGTCATAGGTCACCCCAAAATACATCAGGCCGCTTTCCTCTTCCGATGCATAAACGGAATAATCTATCGAATCCGTTGCCGGATCGTAGCGGTCGATCACAACGCTAACATCCGACGGAGGGGTATCGTCGGGATCCACCCTGTCTTCCGGAGTCTCCTTTGTAACAGTGGGCTTAATGTTTTCACTCATCACGTTCTTCTTAAGTCCGTAATAAGCAGCGATCCCCTGTGCGTCAAGAACTCCGAGCTCCTTCCAGGCAGTCTCGTTTCCGATCCTCTCAAAATCCCTGTCATTATCAAGATATCCGTGCTCTATTATTATGACCGGAACATCTTTTTCCACACCGTGTCTTATTACGCCGTAATAATCAAAGCCGGAGCTGCCGATCCTGGTCTTTATGCCCTTATCATACAGCCCGTACTCCTTCCATTTCTCCATAATGCAGGAAGCGGCACTCTGACCTGTGGAATAATAATTGGAAAATGCGGATGTGAATATCTCTGCCCCGTAGAATTTGTGCTTTTCCGAGGCATTATAATGAACGCTGATCATAATGTCGGCATCAACGCTTTTTGCGAAGTCAACCCTGTCTCCAAGCGGGATAGCTCTGTTATCCTCTCTTGTCATATATACGGACACGTTCGGATAATTGAGAAGCTCATCCCTCATGGCCGTAGCCGTGATCAGGTCGACATCCCTCTCAAGGATCTCTTCCCTGTAGATCGCTCCGCTTTCGGAGCCCTCATCAAGGTTCTCACCGCCATGACCGGGATCTATGACTATAACGACCCTGTCATAGGCTCTTGCGTTTATGAAAAAAAAGAATGACAGAAGAAGCGCGGCAGGGATTATGAGAAATAGTTTTATCTTTTGCTTTATCATATTCTGATTATCAAACGAACAGGAGCGGATGTCAAATCTGAGTTCAACATCCGCTCCTATCCTGTTACTTCATTGTCCAATGGTCTGTACCTACCTTCCGTTTCCATCTTCCTCTTTAAAAGCTTCGTGCCATCTATGTCAACTTTAAAGTGTCATCACACTATAAAATATATTCAATTGTTAAGCACTCGGACTCCTTCATCTCATGTACATATTGTGGATATCATGTATCCTGTACCCTGCTTCTCTTAGCATGTCCTTTTGTTAAGCACTTTTCGAAATATCCGGGCCGACTTACCGGCCGATAATCCGCACTCTGCTTTCTGGAAAATGAAAAACCTTACTAACCTTTACCGCCGAACTTTTGATCCGACTAAAAAATCAATATTTGGGTGGTCCGTACCTCCTTTATGGATTTTCAAAAGAAAACTTCTTTTTTTCTTTTCTTTATGCTTACCTCTCGTCTATGTCTGTATTATATACAGCCCGCCGGGAATTGTCAATACTTTTTTGAAAAATTTTCAATTATTTTTCTACTATTGTGTTTTCCTTCAGGCTTTTGGCTGTTTATTTGAAATAGGCGCCTATTATCTCCTTTGCCTTATCGGGTTCATCGCTCACCGAGAGGATCGCATACTCTCCATTAGTGATGATCACGGGCTTTGAAAGCTTTACAAGCTCCTCAGGCACGTAGTCTGTATAGGCTTCTTTCTGTTCCTCTATCCTCTGCTCGAAAGCACTCTTTGCCTTAGACGCATCATCGGCCGAAGAACACTTTAAAACCACGATTTCTTCAGCTGTTGCGCCGGTGCTTTCGTATATCTTTGCCTCGTCGATGCTCACATCATCCAGGTAAATGTACATTTTTGCCGTATCCGTGTCAATTTCAGACAATTCGTCACTGTATGTTATTTTTTCTCTCAACTCCGTGCCGATCTCCGCAGCCGATGCTTCCTTAACCTCAGTCTGCACTTCCTCGGTTTCAGTCTTTGTTTCGGTGCTTTCGGTCTGTGTTCCGGCGTTTTCGGTCTGCGTCTGTGTCCCCGGATCCGCTGCCTTTTTCTCATCTTTTCCGCATCCTGCAACAAGAACCAAAGATGCGATCACAGCTGTTAAAACAAGTCTTTTTTTCATAATGATATATCTCCTTATTTTTTATTTACTCAGGTATAACTATTGCATGTGCCTTCAGGTATTCCTTCCAGATATCCATGTATCCGGCCTTAAGGTGTATACCGTCAGAAGTCATTTCCGGCATCAGGCTTCCGTCTCCGAGCGAAACGGTCGAATTGATGTCTATGTAGTAAGCCTTCTGCTCCATAGCAAAAGCTTTAAGCTTCTCATTCAGGGCATAGATATTGGGATTATTATGTGTTCTGTCCGAAGAGGATTTGGCCGCCGTAACAGGCAGAACGGCATGAACATAAATGATCGCCCTCGGCTCCATCTCACGAAGCCTTGCTATCAGCTCTGCATATTTGTTTAAAAAGGCGTCTGTCCCGCCTCCCATTTCGTTCAGGCCGACCTTGATATATATCTTTGTATATTTGTCATACTCAAGTGCATCAAATATCGGAACCTTTCCGGACGGCGTCTGCACGACCTTCATGGTCTCGTATTTATACAGCTGGAAAGAGGTCACGCAGTAATAGGTTGATACGAGCCCGGAATACATTCCAAAGCCCTGAAGCCTTGAATCACCGATGAACAGGGCATCAGCAAAATAGCTTTCGTCAACTGCGGTAAACGGAAGCGGATAATACTGGTTCGGATCGACGTAGGATCCGGGATCGGTACCGTCAGGCCCCGGAACATCATTGCCGCTTACGGTCTCATTTATCTTTATAAAGGTGGTTTCGTCATCCTCAAGCGCCCCTACTATATTGCCCACTCCAAGAAGCTCAGCACCGATTACGACCGCTTGCGCGCCGGATTCCTGTACTTCCGGGACAACCTCTTTTTCCTCCGTTACCTCCGCGACATCGTCAGCTATGGATGCAATGTCTTTCTCATCAAGCGTTATGACGCCGCCTAAGTCTCTCTCGCGGAGCTTCTCAAGTGCAAGCTCCCTGTATTCATTCTCGTAGGTACCCTTGACAAGGCTTAAAAGATCCCCTGCGGATCTTCCCATATCCAAAAGAGCCATGAAGACACCTGCCCCTACTGCTAAAAGAGCTGTTACAATAAAGACGGCAGCGACAATGGGGCCTTTTCTTATCTTCTTCTTTTCCACGGGGTCATTTCCTTCGGGCGGGATCACAGATATGTTGTCCCGTGGTCTTTCAGGCAGTCTTTCCCAGGTGATATCGGAGGTTTCTTCAGGCTCCTCATCCGTTTCAGGCGCAGGCTCTGCATCAGCCATACGTACATATCCGGAAGGCTCCTTCTCTGCAGGCTCTGAAACTTCAGTCTGCTCAGGCGCCATAAAGGTCACGGTATCTGAAGGCTCCGGGGTTTCCGTCGTTTCAGGTGCCCTATAGGTTACAGTATCTAAAGAGTCTGAAGCTTCGGTCCGTTCCTCTGTCTTATAGGTTAATGTATCTTCTGAGTCTGAAGCTTTTGTCCGCTCCGGCGCCTTGTACGTTTCTGTTTCTTCAGGCTCCGAAGCTTCGGCAGGCTTTGGTGCCTCATCCTCTTCATCCAGATAGTATTGATCACTGCCTTCAGGAAGCGCTTTTTCGCTCTTCATCATTGCCTTTTGAGACTTGATCTCTTCTTCTATTTCCTTGATCTCATCGGCAAGCTCTCTTGTAAACTTGTCTTCCTCTTCTTTTCTTTTAAGCTCCTCACCGGAGAGCTCCTTAGAATCGGTTACATCGATTATCCTTGCGGAAAGCTCCTCGTCATCGGGGATTATCCTCCCCTCCTCGTCCCGCATTATCTTTTTTACTTTTATCTCTTCTCTGCCGTCTGTAAAGACCCCTGTCTGTTCGTTAACGGGTCTTTTTCTATATCTCTTTTTAGTCTTTTTCCCCATTCTGCTGTCCCCTGATCAACTTATAGAAATTATTGTCTTCATTGAGATGCGAAAAATTATACAAAAGAAGGATATCCGCATCGGCTTCCCTGTTTAAAAGCTCCTCTGCAGAAGCTCCGTAGTATCTGAGATCCACTACGATGATCCTTCCATAGTCATATAAAAGAAACGGTATCAGACAATTTGAGTAGGAATCCTTAAAGATCACAAGCGTATCATCATTTTCGCTGACTCCGGATATGATCTCCCCGCATCCGTAGTTTCCATGCAGAAACATCGCATATTTATCATACGTTTCCGCCTTTTTAAGGTCATACAGCCCGTACTTTTCCTCTCCGTCATTAACCGTATAACTTCTTACGGGAATATTGTAATATATTATTTCGTCACTTGCTATACCTCTTCCCTTATATTTTGCATAATATGTTCCGTAAAAACCGGGAACGCTCTCTCTAAGGCTTTCATCAATGTCACAGGGCTTAAGCCCCATTTTTTCACATATGGCTCTGTAGCCTTCATAGGCTCCGTTTGTCGTCCAATGATGGTCTGTCCTGTAATATATCTGTTCATCATCCCTGGCGGCTGCCTTATTCAGACTGTCATATACATCAATTGTATGTACATTTCCGATACGGGACAGCTCCTCATAAAAGCTGTCGATGTACTCTTTTTCCGATATCTCAGGGAGACCGTACGGAACCCTGTCCTTAAGGATCTCAAAGGAGTTTGGCACTATTCCAAGGTAAATGTCACGGTCTGTATTCTTTGCAAAGTTTTCAATTATGGCTTCATTTCTTGAAAGCCTTTTATCCGCTGTAAGGATCTTTTCAAAGAGGTAACCGTCCTTTCCCCTTACGATGTTGTTGTTTTCCTTTTTAAGCAGGATAAGCTCCGTATCCGCCTTGATATCTATAAGGAGATCCCTGAAGGGAAGCTGCTCCTCCGTATAGGTATCAAAAGCTTCCATGAAGGATCCGTCCTTTATCCCGTTAACAGTTACAGCAGGCCTTTCTGCAAGAAACCTGTTCTCCGTATCGGAAAAGCTTTTTGGGGGAAGCAGCAGATACAGGATGAACATCACTGTACATACGAGCATGAAGCCGCAGAATGACGGATATTTAATTATTGATCTTATCTTTTGTCCTTTTTCTTCCATATCTCTTTTCTGTGTATATAAATCTAAGTGGTTATTATGCCCACGCACGGCTCACACCATTCAGGATCCGCTTCAACGCTTGAAATATCAGAACCTGAAGTACAGAAACGGATTGTACCCCGCATCGGCAAGATAGGAGACGCATAACAGCAAAAGAACTGCATTTATCGCAAATTTCGCCCATTTTGCCTCGATCTTTTCATATATCTTTTTAATAAGACCTGTCGAGAGCACTATTCCAAGTATCAGCACAAGTCCGTAATTGCTGAAGTAATAGACGATATCCGTTCCCCCGTCAAACGAAAACATCCTCTTTAAATACAGACCAAGCGACCCCATATCCGTAATGGCAAATATCACCCAGCTGATCATCACGACAGCCATCGCATAGATATGTGAAAATATCACATGCCTTTCCAGGAAATCCTTAAGAAACAGCCTTTCCAGGCTTATAAACGCAAACAGATACAGCCCCCACAGCACAAAGTTCCAGCTTGCACCGTGCCAGAAGCCTGTAAGTGCCCACACTATGAACAGATTTACAAAGCCCCGAAGCTTCCCCTTTCTCGAACCTCCGAGAGGGAAATACACATATTCCCTGAACCAGGCGCTCAGGGTCATGTGCCATCTCCTGTAGAATTCGGTGATCGATCTTGAAATATACGGAAGATCGAAGTTTATCGGAAACTCAAATCCAAGGAGCTTTCCGAGTCCTATCGCCATCAGCGAATAGCCGTTAAAATCAAAATATATCTGCAGTGTATAGGCTATGGCTCCGAGCCAGGCAAGCGGCATGGATATGTGATCATACCCTATGCTTACAAGCTCATCCCACAGCCTTCCGGCGCTGTTTGCTATTATCACCTTGGAAGAGAGTCCGATCAGAAATACGCTTACGCCCTCCTCAAGCTTATCCATGGTTATCCGTCTGCTTTCCAGGGCATCGGAAACCTTGGAATATACCACTATGGGGCCTGCTATGAGCTGGGGGAACATGACTAAATAGGTCCCGAGCTTTAAAAACGAATGCTGCGTCTTTACCCTGTCCTTATACACATCGATCACGTAAGACATTATCTGGAAAGTGTAAAAGCTGATCCCAAGCGGCAGTGTGACTGCTATAGGGCTTATGGACAGATGGGTGAGCGCATTAATATTGTCGATGAAGAAATTGACATACTTAAAGAAAAGAAGCATCGAGAGATCAAAGATAATGCATAAGGCAAGGACTAAAGTCCTCACCTTCCCTCTGCTTCTTTCCATGAGGATCCCCGCTAAGTAATTAACAAGGATCGACAGAAATATGAGTATCAGATATCTGGGTTCCCCCCATCCGTAGAAGATTATGCTTCCGGCAAACAGGACGGGGTTCTTGAAATCTTTGGGAACCAGATAATAGATTATAAAGAATACCGGTATAAACCAAAATAAAAACAATAAGCTCGAAAAAATCATATATGATCAGTCCGGGAATGTCATGCAGATCCGCGTTCTATCATAAACGCAGCAGATACTTCTGCCTATATGAGCGGATACTTTGCTGTAAGCTCAGCGACTATAGCCGATGCCTTTTCTACACCCGCTTCCTTTTCGGTAACGATATAATTTATCGCCTCGGCGATCCTGTCCATATCGGCCGTATTCATGCCGCGGGATGTGACCGCAGGAGTACCGAGACGGATCCCGCTGGTAACAAAGGGCTTCTGAGGATCGTTGGGAACAGTATTCTTGTTGGCAGTGATGTGTGCCTCATCAAGCAGCTTTTCGATCTCTTTGCCCGTAAGAGCCTGGGGTCTTAAGTCAAGCAGCATCAGATGGTTGTCGGTGCCGCCCGAAACAATGGAAAGGCCCCTGTTCATAAGTCCCTCGGAAAGTGCCTTTGCATTCTCAACGATGTTCTTTCCGTATTCCTTGAATTCATCCGAAAGAGCTTCCTTGAAGCATACCGCCTTTGCAGCGATCACATGCATAAGAGGGCCTCCCTGTATGCCAGGGAAGATCGCCTTATTGAAATTATACTTTTCGGCAGCCTCGCTGTTTGCAAGGATGAGTCCTCCTCTGGGACCTCTTAATGTCTTATGGGTCGTAGTCGTTACAACATCCGCATAAGGGAACGGACTCTCATGATATCCTGTTGCTACAAGACCCGCTATATGGGCTATATCAACCATCATTACCGCTCCGACCTCATCACAGATCTCACGGAACCGCTTGAAATCGATCTTTCTTGCATATGCACTTGCTCCGGAAACGATCATCTTGGGATGACACTCAAGCGCGATACGTCTAACCTCATCATAATCTATAAAACCGTCGTCATTTACGCCATAGTGCACGCAGTTAAAATACTTGCCCGACATATTTACCGGTGAACCGTGAGAAAGATGTCCGCCGTGGTCGAGATTCATGCCCATAAAGGTATCTCCGGGCTCCAAAACCGCAAAGAATACAGCCATATTGGCCTGTGCGCCGGAATGGGGCTGCACGTTGGCATAATCGCAGTTAAACAGCTTCTTTGCTCTCTCTCTTGCCAGTTCCTCTACTATATCAACACATTCGCAGCCGCCGTAATATCTTTTTCCCGGATAACCCTCGGCATATTTGTTCGTAAGAGGGCTTCCCATGGCAGCCATGACTGCTTTGCTTACCCAGTTTTCCGAAGCGATCAGCTCAATATGGCTGTTCTGTCTCTCAAGCTCCTTTACTATGGCCTCTGCTACTTCGGGATCGACTTTTTTTACATCGTCAAGTGAATACATAATAACCTCCATGAAATCATTTATAGAAAACGTGTTTACAGTGAACGCCTAAGCCTGTGCTCTCCTGCTTTCCTTTCTTTCCTTCCTCGTGATGAGGAAAGCCCTGTATTCATCCCTGAAAATAACGGGATACAGCGCCAGAGCCATCACACAGGCTCCTATTACATCAAACAGTGAATGCTGCTTTAAAAATACGGTGGAAAGGATAATGCCTGTGCAGATCACAAGAGAGGTTCCCTTTACCGTCCGGTTATTCTTAAACTGCTTATTAAATACAATGGCAAGATGAGCTCCGATAGCATTAAATACATGCAGGCTCGGAAAAACATTGGTGGGTGTATCCACAGAATACAGATATCTCACCATGTCCGTAAATACGTTGTCCCTTGCAAATGTTACAGGTCTTAAATGCTGCGCATTCGGGAAAACAAAGGAAATGATGAGGAAAAGCGTCATCCCGACCGCCAAAAAAGTAAAGCTCTTGTAAAAGATATCCCTGTCCGTGAACACACAGTAGGCAACCGATATGATCATATAGATAAACCACAGATAATAAAAAATGATGAAATACTCACAGAAAGGAATATAATCATCTATCTTCATATGAATGATATGGTATTTGATACCCTCGGCACGCTCCAAAAGAATGAAGCACGGAAGATAAAAAGCCGCATAAAGCGGAATCATAAATATCATTTTGTTCTCGGATAAAAACGTCTTAATCTTATTCATAAACACACGCTCCAAGGTCTGTATAAACCTATCTAATGGATAGGAAAGATCAATAAATCTTTCCTAAGATGTTTCCCCGATACATATCCATGAAATCATAAACCATACAAATAAAAATAACAACCACAAATTCAAAACCTTTTTAACCGGTAGCGCATCCCTACCTGACTATCATCTTAAGCTTTGAATTATTCAGATAAACTTTTACCTTCGCCTCCACTCCGGCGGATTCACCGTCCGAATGAACGGCACAGGGTCTTTTGGCTAAGATCTCCACTTTCTTGGCCCGGTATACGTCTACTCCCTTAAATCTCACATGTTTTCCCGAGAATGCAAAGGGCAGTATGAAGAGCACCTTTAACTTTTTAATAGAGCTTGCCACACAGATGTCAAGATAACCGTCGTTGTCCTTTGCGTCGGGGCAGAACATAAAGCCTCCGCCCTCATATCTGTGATTCATTACCGTAACAAAGATAAGTTCCTTAAGCTCTACTTTCTTCGTACCGTCCAAAAGCAGGGTGCAGTCACAGGGCTTCATCCCGTACAGCTGTTTTAAGGCTATGATCCCATAGGTAAGCTTTCCTAGTCCTATCCTGTTAAGACTGTACTTAAGCTTTGAATGAAGAGCCTCATGACAGATCGCCGCATCAAAGCCCATTCCCATGCTCACCGAAAAATTCCTGACCTCGTTTCCGGACTCTAACCTCCCTACATCGATCTCCCTGTACTCCTTCGGATGTAAGATCGAGGAAAGTGCCTCTTCAGGATCCTTTGACAGGCCTATATCCCTTGCAAGATCGTTGCTCGATCCCGAGGGTATGTAACCGAAGGTCACTTTTGAAAAATCATCTATGCCTGACAGCACCTCATTTACGGTACCGTCTCCGCCAACCGCTATAATGGTCACGTGTTCACCGCTTTTTACAAGGCCTGCGGCATGATTTCTGGCATCAAGATACCCCGTCGTAAGGTGGGCGCTGTACTCAGTGCCGTTCTTTTTAAGGATCTCCTCGATGATCTTCCATTTTTCCGCTCCCTTTCCCGTACTTGAAAGCGGGTTGATTATAAAATGTATCACTGCATATCTCCTCTAATTGAATCCGACAAACCTCTGTGCGATTCTGTATTCCATCTCCGAGATCTTTCTGCCTCCCTTTCCGGGAAGGTTCATATTGGTACCCAAAAGGCCGAATCTTAACCTGATGTAATCCCTCGGATCGTTGTCTTTTAGATAATTCCACAGTTCCTTCTTTTTTTCAAGAGACTCTTCCGTACCGTCCTTGATAAGCAGTATCGAGGATATGGTCATCATGATGTCAAGATAGCTTAACATGTATTTTTCCTGCTTCTTCTTTAGGTTCCTCGAGGCATGGGCCATGTAATCTATCATCAGTTTGTTGACCCTAAGCTGCTGGTCCACTCTTCCTATCATCACGCTCTCATTTACCGACTGATCCGCTCTCCCGATATAGTATCTGTAGAGGTTTACATCCATATAATACAAGTTCTTTACCTCGGTGAGCGGGTTGAACACAAAGATGTTATCCACATAGAAGGTATGCGCGGGAAGCTTCAGATCCATATCCTTAAGAAGCTTTGTCCTGTATATCGCAGAATGCATCAGGATGTACTGCCCGGGCTTAAAGATCTTGACATCATCCCAGGTGAATATCTCATCAACGGGAAAAGCCGATCTGTAGGTCATCACCTTCTTATGCTTCTTCCCTTCCTTTTCGTACACGAAATTGCAGACAAAAAGATCGACCACCCTGCTGCCGCCCGAAAGCTCCTTTAATCTTTCAATCACCGAAAGATAAGCCTCCTCTTTGAACCAGTCATCGGAATCAAGCACCTTGAAAAAAAGACCGGTAGCATTTGCAAGACCGGTGTTTACAGCTTCTCCGTGTCCGCCGTTTTCCTGATGGATCACCTTTACGACAGAAGGATACTTTTCTGCATATTCATCGGCTATAAGGGCAGTACCATCCGTTGATCCGTCATCAACTATGATTATCTCCACATCATCGGCTCCGGGAAGCAGGCATTCCACAGCCTTTCTCATATACTTTTCTGAATTGTAGCAGGGTACGGTTACTGACAGTAATTTCATCTTATCTCCTTAATGCAGTCTGTCGCTTTCATATTTTCTCTTGGTCTTTAAGCAGCTTAAGACCTCCTCGTACTGGAGGGGAAGCTCCTCCTCAGAAAGGCTTATGTCAAGAGATATCGCCACCGTCTGCATCATTTCGGGGGTTATCTTTTTTCTGAGAAGCAGGTAACAGTCTATCTTTTCTTCAATGGAATCCGCATCAAGGAATCTCTCAAGATCCCTGTCTATGACTCCCTCGTACTCTCCCTCTTCATCACGGGTCTTTTCCTCATCCATGCGTTTAACAGAGTCAGAAGACTGTTCGTCATCCGTTTTGCCTTCTGTTTTCGTATTATCGCCGGGCAATACCGCATTCATCTTATCTTCATTTTCCGAGACAAGGCTGAATCTGTATTTCTGATCCGCGTATTTGTACTTATCCCTGTCAACCTCGCTCATGAACATGGAAAGCTCTCTAGCATATACTTTGTCCGGTTCCGTGAGCGATCTGTAGATCACAAGCTTTTCTCCCGTCTCGGTGTGCTCTGCGATCTCCACGATCTGGTACAGGTTTCCCTTAAAATGTCTGTACACCTGCAAAGGCTTTGGTATCTCTCTCATCTGCCCTTCTCCCTTATCATTCTCTGTATCTTATATAATAAAACGCCCATTGCTGCATGATCCCCGCATACTGTCCGTAACGCGCAAACGGATCCTTTCCGCCGTATTCCTCAGTGATCACACGTTTTATCCAGGTATCAACCGGGACCATCCCCGTCCTTTCATAGGCAAACAGTCCTATGCAGCCTGCCACCTTGTCGCCAACGCCCTTTACGCTCTTTAAGGCATTATACAGGTTTTCATCAGTTTCATCATACAGCTCATAAAGCTTAAGATCGCCTGAACCGACCCTTCTGCATGCATCCAGGATATACTCATCCCTGTAGCCTAAGCTCAGTCCCGAAAGGTCCTCCTTCTTAAGATCGCACATCTGCGAGGGTCTCGGAAACAGCTTTACGGTCTCATCTCCGTCCTTTATCCCGGTTCCGAACCTGTCACACAGAAGCTCAACGGACCTCTTTATGGAAGGGATGTTCCTCCGTTGGGATATTATAAAGGTCAGAAGCATTTCAAACGGATCCTGCTTTAAGATCCTGATGCCTGCTCCAAAGGAGGCGGCAGCTTTCATGAATGCATCGCCATCATCTGTAAGGGCCCTGATCTTTTCATAGTTCCTTGTAAGATCAAAATACGGCTCCCAGACCTCATGCCATTTCTTTTTATCACAGCTTACTTCATAGCTCTGCCCACCCTCAGGCCTTATGTGCAGAACACCGTCAAGGTGGATGAACCGGTAACTTCCGTCTTTATCCCTCTTAACCCTGAAGCACTGTCCGCTGTCATCTATCTTTTGAAGATCAAAATCGTCACTTATCTGTATCTTCATCTGTCAGTACTGGTTGATCTCATCATCTGCATCGGTCGTAGTCTTGTCTATATGTCTGATGATCACATGATATGACCCGTTATCCGTAACAACCTCCGCCCTTTCTCCTTCCTTTTTTCCAAGCAGGGCTTTTCCGAGAGGAGATTCAATGCTTATGAGTCCCATTAAGGAATTGGTCCTTACGGTAGTCACTATCTTGTATTCTTCCTCTTCTCCCTCTTCTTCGAAAAAAACGGTAACGGTATTGTTGATCCCGACCTCATCACTTGCCGAGGAATCGTCGATCACCTCCGCGGAGCGTATCATTCTCTCAAGATACCTGATCCTGCTCTCGTTCTTGTTCTTCTCACGCTTTGCCGCATGATATTCGAAGTTTTCGGAAAGATCTCCGTGTGACCTTGCCTCCTTGACATCATCAAGAAGCTTGGGCCTTAGCTCGGTCACTCTGTATTTTATCTCATCCTCCATCTTTCTAATGTCGGATTTTGTCAGTTTATCTCTCATTGCCTTCCTAAGTCAGAGCGTTAAGCTCATCCCACTCCTCCATGATCTTTAAAAGCCTTTCTTCCAGCAGATCTATCTCGTTCTGGATATCGGCAAGCTTCACATAATCCGTTGCATTCTCAGGAAGCGAAAGCTTTTCCTTCTTTTCTTCTATCTGTGCCTCGCACTGTTCTATCTCTGCCTCAAGCTTTTTGATCTTTTTATCTCTCCGGGAAGCTTCCTTTAAGGCTTCGTAGGAAAGCTGTGCGGATCCCGCTTCTTTTTGTACTGTTCCCGTAAGCCTTCCGGCATCCTGCTTTCCGTTATTTCCGGCAGAGATCACGTTTCCTCTCATTGCGAATATGTCATTTTCCGGATCTTCCGACTTTTTAAGCCTCTCCTGTTCCTCTTCATACTGATCGTAGCCGAAACGGCATAGCTTCATCCCGTCCCTTTCGATAAGCATCACTGAAGTGGCTGTTTTCTTTACGAAATATCTGTCATGGGATACAAACAGCACCGTTCCCTCATACTGTGTAAGCATCTCCTCAAGCGCCTCTTTGGAGGCAATGTCCATGTGATTTGTGGGCTCATCAAGTATCAGGAAGTTGGGCTTTCTGTTGATGATCTTGCATAAGGCAAGTCTTACCTTTTCTCCTCCCGAAAGGCTCTTTACCTCCTTAAACACCTCATCCTGCGTAAACAGAAAGGCGCCGAGGCAGTTGCGCACCTCGGTCTGGGTGTAAGAGGGATATTCATCATGAAAATCATCCATCACCGTCTTGCCTGAGACATACTCCGACATCTGCTGGTCAAAATATCCGGTCTGAACGTTGGTACCAAAGCTCACACTGCCCGAAAGCGGTTCTATGATACCGGTTATGGTCTTAAGCAGTGTGGATTTTCCGAGGCCGTTTCCTCCGATGATGCCTATCCTCTCGCCCCTCTTAATGTCAAAAGAGACCGTCTGTATGACCTCATCATACCCAAACGAAAGATCCTTCACAAACAGGATATCCTTTCCGGGTTCCTTTGCCGGCTTAAAATCAAGGTTAAAGGTTTTTGTATCATAGGCATCAGGAGCATCGATGATATCCATATGCTCGATAGCCTTAAGCTTGGATCTGGCCATGGAGACCTTGGTCGGCTTTCCAATGAACCTCTTTGCTATGCCCTCAAGCCTTTCGATCTCTTTCTGCTGCCTCAAATGGTCCTTTAGCTGTTTGTCGTAAGCTTCCCTCTTCTGCCTTGCAAAATCCGTATAATTGCCGCCGTATCTCTTTATATGATGGTGCTCGATCTCATAGACCGTATCAGCTATCCTGTCAAGGAACATCCTGTCATGAGAAACAACGACAACGGCATGCGGATAGACCTTTAAGTACTTTTCAAGCCACTCAAGGGTAGTTATGTCAAGGTGGTTAGTCGGCTCATCTAACAACAGGATATCGGGCTTCGTAAGTAAGAGCTTAATGAACGCAAGCTTTGTTCTCTCGCCTCCCGAGAACTCCTTAAGTCTTTTTTTCCTGTCATCCTGGCTGAAGCCGAAATTCTTAAGCAGGATATCGTATTCTTTGCGGTAATAATACCCGCCCGACTCCTTATATTCCTCAAGTAACCTGGTATACTCGGAAACCAGGCTCTCATCATGCTCGCTTTCAAGCCTTAGTGTCATCTCATCGAGGGTATTCTTCATTGAGACGAACTTTTCAAAAACCTTGGCGATCTCCTCATCAAGCGTCTTTTCTATATCATCAAAGGCTGACTGTTTCAGATATCCGATAGTCGGATCAGAAACGGAAATGATCCTTGTTTCAACGCCGTCAATATGATCGGCCTCCGTTTCGCCAAGGATCAGCTTAAGGAGCGTTGTCTTTCCCGAACCGTTCCTTCCAACAACAGCTATTTTTTCGTTTTTGTTTCTTATCTCAAAATCTATCCTGTCAAGTATAACGTTTCCGCCAAGGGAAACCGTAGCATTTTCAATCCTGTAGATCATTAAAAATCTCCGGTCAGTATAGGGATCATGCGTCTTAAAAAAGACGCCAAAGCACATGCCCAGACGACTTAAATTCTATCATGAACTGATTTTTTTGACAAATATACGACTGATATTTATACTACATAAAGTAGTAAAGAGGTGCTTAAGGTACTATAGAAAGGCTTTGATATGAATGACTCAAAAAGGGTGCTTCTGTTCTATCCCCCCGGGCTTATGTTCCAAAGGGGCGAGGACAGATGCCAGCAGAATGTGGATGAAGGCTCGGCTCAGGCCATGCGTGCGTGCAACGATCTCGGTTATGCCGCTGCAATCCTGTTAAAAAAAGGCTATGAAGTAAAGCTTAGGGACTATCAGACCGAAAAGGCGACAATGCAGGATCTCCACAAAGACTTTGAAGATTTCAAGCCCGATCTGATAATGATGAGCATTACCAATACCACCATATTTGATGATATAAAGCTCATTAACGATCTGAAGGATAAGTATAAGCCGACAGTGATCTTAAAGGGTGCTCTCTTTTATGATCCCGAACAGGCAATGCTTGATATGCTCGACCTGTCACATGTGGATTATATGATAGGCGGTGAAACGGATTATGCCATAGGCGGCATAGCCGATTATGCATTAAGAGGCGAAGGAAATATCGACGATGTACTTTCAATACTGTACAAAAAACCGGACGGTTCCTTCGCACGTACAAAGTTCCATGAGTGGGGTCAGGATCTTGACCAGATGCCCTTCCCTGCCAGGGATCTCATGAACAACAAGCTCTATACCCGTCCGGATACCGATGAGCCCATGGCCACGATCCAGACGGCAAGAGGCTGTCCCTCAGCCTGCGTGTTCTGTCTGACACCCGGGATCTCCGGAAAATGTGTGCGTTTCAGGTCTCCTCAGAATGTTCTTGATGAGATGACTGAATGCTATGAGAAGCACGGCATCCGCAATTTCTTCTTCAAGGCGGATACCTTTACGATAAACGCCGAGTGGGTAAAAGAGATGTGTGAGCTTATCATCGCTTCACCCCTGCACGGAAAGATCGAATTCACTGCAAACTCGAGAGTCCGCCCTTTAAAGAAGGAAACTCTTGAGCTTATGAAAGAGGCAGGCTGCTTCTTGGTGGCCTTCGGCTTTGAATCAGGCTCGGATGAGATCTTAAAGCTCATAAGAAAGGGAGCTACCGTAGAGGAAAACCTCCAGGCAGCAAGATGGTGTCATGAGGTCGGGCTTAAATTCTGGGGCTTCTTTGTGATCGGCTTCCCATGGGAGACGAAGGAACACATACTTATGACCAAAAAGCTCATAATGAAGGCCGACCCCGATTTCATAGAGATCACCGTTGCTCTTCCCTTCTACGGAACGCCGCTTTATGAGACCTGCAAGGAAAACGACCTTCTTGCGGAATCCCCGCTTGGTTCCGATTTCTTCCACTCGAGCATGAAGGGCACCATGCATCTTTCTCTCGATGAAGTCATGAAGCTCAGGAGGAACATACTGCTCTCCTTCTATCTGCGTCCCAAATATATCGCAAAGAAAATGGGGCAGTGCATAAAGCAGCCGAAGGTATTTGCAAATTATGTCCGCTACGGTATAAAGCTCGTGGTGAACCTGTTTAAACATTAAGGAAAGGCTTCCCGAAAAAGGATATGACCATGACCGGATCAGAATATTCCGAAGAAAACAATAAGACCAGTTTTTTAAAGGGGCTCCGTGACGGAGTCCCTATTTCACTGGGATATCTCGCAGTGGCTTTTTCGCTTGGGATCGCCGCAAAAAATGCAGGTCTGTCCGCGACAGAGGCATCCCTTGCAAGCATCCTCTGCCTTGCCTCCGCCGGCGAATTCGGCGGTTTTACACTGATCGCAGCCTCCGCAGGCTATATGGAGATGGCAGTGATGGAATTTGTCATCAATATGCGTTATATGTTAATGTCCGCTGCCTTAAGCCAGAAGCTTGACAGCAGGACTTCTCTTGCAAAAAGGCTTCTTTTGGGCATGACGGTAACCGACGAGATCTTCGGCATATCGATCGCAAAGCCCGGATATCTGAATCCGTACTATTCCTATGGTGCAGTATGCATAGCCGCTCCCGGATGGACGCTTGGCACGGCTCTCGGAGTGATCATGGGCAATCTTCTGCCTGCTAATGCCGTATCGGCCTTAAGTGTCGGTCTCTACGGAATGTTTCTTGCGATAATCATTCCACCCGCCAAAAAAAACAGGGTAATACTCGTTCTTATAATAATATCAATGCTGTTAAGCGCGGTAATGACCTATGTGCCCGTATTTAAGGGCATCAATTCCGGCTTCAGGATCATAATACTGACTGTTTTAATATCATTCTTTGCAGCCGTATTTTTCCCGTGCAGGGAGGTGGCCGATGAAGAATAATACAGCCGTGTACATCTTCATAATGTTTATCGTCACCTATCTTATCCGTGTCATTCCGTTAACTCTTATCAGAAAAGAGATAAAGAGCAGACTGATCCGCTCTTTTCTGTTCTATGTACCATATGTGACTCTTGCCGTGATGACCTTTCCCGCGATACTGTCCGCAACGGATTCGATGGTTTCCGGTGCACTGGCTTTAGTCTTCGGGATACTGCTTGCATGGTTTGGGATGCCGTTACTGCCGGTATCGGTGCTTTCCTGCGTGCTCGTCTTCATCCTGGAATGCTTCCTGTAACAAAAGCAGCCGCTTTCGGAGAACATCACCCTCTGATCATCTGTCTTATTGGCAGAATGTATGCAGGGGCAACGGAGATCTCATCAAATCCCATCCTGATAAGCTTCTGTATCGAAGCCTCATCCATCGATATCTCTCCGCATATTCCAACGGGACAGCCTTCCTTATGCCCGTTATCCACCGTCATCTGCATAAGCTTCTGTACGGCGGCATGATTTCTGTTAAACAGTATCTCGGCATCAAGGTTCTGCCTGTCCACTGCAAGAGTATACTGAGTCAGGTCGTTGGTCCCGACGCTTATAAAATCGACCTCTCTTGCTATAAGATCTGATATGAGTGCTGCGGCGGGCGTCTCTATCATCACCCCCTGCTTAAGCTCCCCGTATTCCTTTTTTTCCTTACGAAGCTCATCTCTTGCCCTCTCATTGAGCTTCTTGATCATCCTTATCTCATCAATGCTGACAATCATCGGATACATAACCGAAAGCGTTCCAAAGCGGGCAGCCCTGTACATCGCCTTTAGCTGGGTGCAGAAGATATCGGGCCTGTTAAGGCTCATCCGTATCCCTCTGTATCCGAGGGCAGGATTGGCCTCTTTGGGAAGGTTAAGATATTCCTTGGTCTTGTCAAGTCCTATATCACACGTCCGCATGATAACGTTTTTCCCGTTCATCCGCTCCACTACGGATCTGTAGACCAAAAACTGCTCATCCTCCGTGGGATATCTGTCATACTTAAGATACAGAAATTCCGTTCTGAACAGGCCTATACCGGCCGCATCGTTCTTAATGACGTTATCGACATCCGAATCATCATTGATGCTTGCATACAAAAGGATACGCTTTCCGTCCTTCGTGATATCGGGCTGTCCTATAAGCTTTTTCTGCAAAAGCTTATCCTGTTCCTGTTTTTTCAGACGTTCTCTGTATACGGACAGCTTTTCTTCAGTCGGGTCTATTATCACCTCGCCGATATCGCCGTCAACGACTGCGTACTTGCCGTTAAAGCTTCTGAATATCTCAGCCTTTACTATGGACGGAACGCCCATCGATCTTGCAAGGATCGCAACATGTGAATTGGCTGAGCTGTGCTTTATCACGATACCGGCAAGCTTGTCACGGTCAAATCCGAAGAGATCGCTGGGGTTTAAATCCTCGGCGATTAGTATGTAAGGTTCAGAGATCTCGTAGATGGCTGATTTCCCGCCAAGGAGATTTCTGACTATCCTCGATGAAATGTCCCTTATATCGGACACTTTGTCGGCAAGAAAAGGATCGTTTACGGCCCGCAGCCTGTCACAGATCTGATTTGTCGCGGCTACAACGGCTGATTCGGCGTTGACATATTCCTCTTCTATGATGTCAACGACAAATCTCTCATATTCCTGATCCATTAAGATCATCTTGTGTGCATCGATGATCTTTGCGTTGTTCTCGCCGATCTCAGGGAGCGCTTTCAGATACAGCTCATCTATCTGCTCTATGGAAAGATCACGGGCAGCCCTGAATCTTGATATCTCATTTTGTGTATCGGTTACATGACAGGCAGTTATCGAAAGATCGCTGTTATAATAATAGAGTATCCTTCCGATCGCCACTCCGCTACAGACCGCTTTTCCTGTTATCCTCTCCATCTACTGTTCACTTTCGCCGTACTGCCATGCAGGCTTTTCAAAGAAATCCACCCTCGGCTCGAGGAATTTAAGCTCATGGGCCGAAAGGTCGTCTATATATGCCGAGAAAGGCTCAAGTATCAGATCCCAGTTCCACATCTTTTCCTCATCGATATTTAAGTATTCCCTGAACATCTCACAGCCGTCGGGAGCGATGGGATGCACTAAAACAGCCATTACCTTACAGCAGTAGAACGTATCGGTGACAAGCTGTTCCCACAGTTTCCTGTCGTTATCCTTATCAGCCTGTCTGCTGAGCGCCGCCCAGCGCTTGTTGGTCTCCCTGATGTATTCGTCAAGGACGTAGGAAATACGGTGAAACTCCTGGTTATACATGAATCTTTCGTACTCATATACCTTGTTTTTTGAAAACTCAAGCACATCCTCCGATACCGGACCGGACAGAAGCTTTGAATCAAGAACATTCTGGGTGGTATAGAAGCATGAACGTATGAGTCTGTTATAAACATTTGTTAACAGATTTCCTTCTTTAAGCACCATATCCTGTCTGCTACGCTCCGATTCGGGCATGTATGCCATGGGCTTAAAGCCTGTACTCTTGTTGTTAAGACCTAAGCTTATAAAATGCATCCTCAGCTGGTCAGCCGAATAGTGCGATAAAAGTTCATCGGCCATGGGAGGCTTTATGTCGGAGCTTGATGAAGCCTTCAGATCCATGAACAGTATATGTCTGTTTGCTATGATCTGGGGAGGCTTGATGTTTCCGAGCGCATTAAACATCCCGATCTCGGCTATCGCGTAAAAGTATATATTGTCCTCGCCTATGAACTGATATACCTGGGCTTCATCATCATTCCACCACTTCTGCCACTCATCCTCAGGAAGTCCCTTTTCCATCAGATAAGTTCTGGTAAAGGATATCGGAGCCCACAGAGATTCGGGCCATACCCAGAAGGTTAAGTCCTTTGTATCCTCCGTATCCGGAACGGGAACGCCCCATTCCACGTTTCCGGTAAGCCTGAAGGGTACGAGGGTCTTTCCTGCGGTATAGTGGATATTTGCTTCCTCAAGCACCCTTCTTGCCGCATCCCTTTCGTCGAGATTCTTAAAGATGACGGTAAAGGACTTTCTCTTTTCCTCATCGATGAGCTCATGCTCCGGAAGCTTTGAGAGAAGGTCATTCATATCCATTCCCTTTTCCTCAAGATACTTCTTCGGTATATGTATCAAAGGCTTCTGTAAGAATTCATCTATGATGGTAAGCTCGTATTTTCTCGTGTTTGACTCGCGTTTCAGGCCGTCTATATACTCTTTTAGTGAATCTATGTCATCCTCGAGTCTGTAATACCAGTTGGTAACATTTTTGAATGTGGGCTTTTTACCGGACAGTACGCTGACCGGATCTATAAGTTCCTGCGGCATATACTGATGTCCCAGAGAGCATTCATCGGCATACGCTTTCTCGGACTGGCAGTTTTCGATAGGGCATCTTCCGATCACCTGTCTTCCGTTTAGGAACACCCCTAGTTCCTCGTCATAGAACTGCGGAGTCGAAAGCTTTTCCAGATATCCCTTTTCATACAGGGATTCGAAGATCTCCTTTGATACCCTGTCATGTACCTCTCCCGATCTTCCCAGCGCCGATGCTCCGAAATAGTTGAGGCTTATCTTGAATTTTTCAAGAGTTATCTTCTGCTTTTCGTGATTGGAGCTTACATACTCCTTAATGGAGCCCTCGTATCCTTCCTCTTTGATCTTTCTGTAACTCTCCATTGCGGGAGATCCGTAGCAGTCGGTCCCTGACACAAAGATAACATTCTCTTTCCCTATCCTGTCTCGCAAGAATCTAGCGAACACGTCAGCATGCACATACATGCCTCCCACATGTCCGAAATGAAGCTCCTTGTTTCCGTAGGGCATTCCTCCGGTTATCACTGCTCTTTTGGGAAATACCGGTCTTTCATCCGGTCTTATTCGCTTGTTATACATATATACCTCCTAAATGATCAGCCTTTCCTAATAGGAAACACTTATGCCATCAGCTTTTCTTCAGATGCGCACATAACGCTTTGTATTCATCAATAAAAGTTTCGTGAAACTCATCTATTGTCCTCCGGTCCTCTCCCTTTGCAGCAAGTTCAAGGGTCTTTGCATGCTCGGAAAGAACATTTGCGCCGATGTAGCGCGCCGAGGATTTTATACCGTGGGCTATCACGGCGTATTCACTAAGATTATCCGTCATATAATGTTCGTTCATGTTCACGATATTATCGGACTCATCTTCTAAAAATGCTTCTACCAGGGAATCATACATTTCCTGATCACCTTCACAGTACTCATCGATTGCAGCCTTGTCGATAAACATCGCATCACCGCCGAAGGGGGTATCCCCCGTCATGCCCGTATCGCCTGTTTCAGCCTGTCCAGTTACATTCTCATTCATCAGTGCCTTATTCCTTTCATCATTTCCATCACCGGCTTTTGGTATATATGCCCCTTCCCGTATCAGCGACGGGTCTAAATACAGCTTGGTCATGTTTATCAACTGCTGTTTCTTTAAGGGCTTACTGATATAATCATCAAACCCGAGTCCGATGTATTTTTCCCTGGCTCCCGAAAGAGCATTTGCGGTCATTGCTATGATAACACTCTGATTGTTTGGATTGTCCTTATCGGCCCTTACTCTTCTTACGACCTCCACTCCGTCGATCACAGGCATCATATGATCCATATATACAAGATCATATTTTTTATAGGCGAGTAACGACAGCGCATTTTCGCCGGATGAGGAATCCACGATATGTGCTCCGGTTGATTCGAGATATCTCTTGGCAACGGAGAGATTTAAGTTATTGTCAT
The DNA here is from genome assembly GCA_024699595.1 of Lachnospiraceae bacterium. The sequence continues at coordinate 24,040 of JAILPG010000212.1, forward strand.
CCACCACAAGGATCTCAGCATCGACAGCCGAATAATCACTTACCGTTTTGTTCCTTTTTTCCATCTCGTGATCATTATAATCGGCTATCCGCTTATCGGAAAGCACATCCTGCTTTATATGGACCCTGAATTCGGAACCGGTTCCGTAAGTGCTCTTTGCACTTATCTCTCCGCCCATCATGTCGACTAACTGCTTTACTATCGAAAGGCCGAGTCCCGTACCCTCTATGTTCTTGTTATTCTTTTCATCAAATCGTGTAAAGGTCTCAAAGAGCCTTTCCAGGTCCTTTTCCTTGATGCCTCTTCCGGTATCATACACCGTGATATCATAGACTACCCTGTCTGCGCCGTCTTCATTCATGGTCTTTCCCGTAACGGTGAGCTTTACGATACCGCTGTCAGTATATTTTACCGCATTATTAAGAAGATTTATAAGGATCTGTCTGAGTCTGAGCTCATCCCCCATAACCTCATCGGGAAGGGATTCATCCACATCCACCTCAAATCCGAGAAGTTTTGCGGAGGCTTTGTTTTCAAACATCAACAGTATATCACGAAGTACTGCGGCAAAATGATAAGGGGCATTTTCTATCTCAAGTCTTCCCGACTCGATCTTTGACAGATCAAGGATGTCATTTATGATCGATAACAAGAGATTGCCGGACTTATCGATGTTTCCTGCGTATTCCTCTATATCCCTGGCCTTGGTCTCAAAGCTCTTTGTATCGTCCTTGAGCTCATCGAGGATAAACTCATCCATTCCGAGGATCACGTTAAGTGGGGTGCGGATCTCGTGTGACATGTTCGCAAGGAAATTGGACTTGGCTTCATTGGCACTTACGGCCTCTTTTCTCGCTTCGGAAAGCCTGTCATTTAGCTCTTCCAGCTCCTCATTATTAGCCGTAAGCTGCCCGTTAGCCTCCACAAGCTGTTTGTTGAGTCTTGTAAGCGAACCGTAATCAGGTGTTTCAAGCACAAAATAGCACACATACGAGGCTGCCACTCCGAATATGTTGGCGACCATGAAGCGTGCCCCCGACACAGTCTGTATCCCTGCTCCCGCGCAGAACAGTGCATATGAAAGTATAAATGCAAGTATCTGTCTGCGTTCAAGCTTTTTACGGTTTATTATGACAGTAAATGCCGAGGACAGGATATAGAAAAGCGGAAGAAAATATCCTACCGCGATAAAGCCCGGGCCGTGGAAATATGTGCCGTAAGGATCATATCCCATGATAAACTGCGATCTGTAATTGATGCCAAAGCATATCACATACAGTACATAGGAGCACAGGCAGATGATGATGTAGTTTTTTCTGTGTTTTTGCGACAGTGTATAAAAAGTAACATACAGAGCGAAAAACATGACACTTAAGCCTATCATCATAAAATCAAGGCTGTTAAACAAAAGCTTAAATCCGCTGGTAAGACCGTCACCGGCAGAAGTCCTTGAAACCGTCATTGCTATATCCATGAACAGGGTAGCAGGGATCGTGGACGCGGTATATCTTAACAGCAGACGGTAACCTGTAGTGTTCGCATAACCGATAAAGCGCATTACAACGAACAGTACGACCGCAAACAGTATTGGAGATATTACAAGATCGTAACTGTAGTTAAACATTAACCTGTAACCTTTTCACGGGGGAGCCATTTTCTGAGTGTCTGTTCAAGCTCCGTACCCGTTATTGGTTTTGGCAGATAATCATCAAAACCTTCGTTTATATATTGTTCTCTTGAACCGGTTATCGCATTTGCCGTAAGCGCGATAAACGGCGTCCTGTCATCAGGATGCTTTTCCTTAAAGGCGTGCATCGTCTCTATGCCGTCCATTCCTGGCATCATGTGATCCATAAGCACCAGATCAAAGGGCAGCTTGTCAAGGACCTGAAGTGCTTCTTCACCGTTCTTTATGCATATGGTATCGATCCCGGTATTCTTAAGCAGGGCCACGACTACCTTTAAATTCATCGCATTGTCATCAACCGCAAGTATCCTTGCATCCTTAGTCAGAAGCCCGGTGCCCTTCGCATCCTGCTTTTTCTCTTCCGTATCGGGGCTCTCTTTAAAATCTCCGACCGTCTCATCAGAGACCACCTCCTGTGGGATGGTCACGGTAAATACCGAACCAAGCCCGTATGAGCTATGAACCTTCATATCACCGTTCATAAGCTTTACAAAATTGGAGGTTATCGCAAGACCGAGACCGGTTCCTTCGATGTACCTGTTATATTCGACATTGACTCTTGAGAAGGAATCGAAGATCTTGTCAAGGTTTTCCTTCTTTATTCCCTGACCGGTATCCCTTACTTCTATGATCAGATCGATCATTTTTTCCGAGGTCTTTTTGTATGAAACATTAAAGAATACCGAACCCTTGGAGGTATATTTGATCGCGTTCGTGAGCAGATTGGTAGCTATCTGTCTGATACGGACCTCATCGCCCATAAGACGAAGCGGAGTATCCGGTGAAACGGAAGTTTTCAGCTCTAAGCCCCTCTCCACTGCACGGTTTTTAAGCAGGGACAGCTCATACCTCACCAGTTCGCTTACATTGTACTCCACGGGGATGATCTCCATGTTTCCGGCCTCGATCTTTGAAAAATCAAGGATGTCATTTACAAGTGTAAGGAGGGTATAGCTTGCACTCTGGACCGAATTTGCATAATCAAGTATCTCGGGATCATCAGACTCCCTGAGTATCATCTCATTCATGCCGAGGATGGAATTGATGGGTGTACGTATCTCATGGGACATGTTGGCAAGGAAGGAACTCTTTGCTCTGTTTGCGGCATCAGCTTCGTCCCTTGCTTCGGTCTTCTCCACGATCTCGGTCTTAAGCTCGCTGTTGTATTTGTTTAAAAGCCTGATATACTCCTGCTGGGTAGTATCGTCAATGAGCTCGATTATGTATCCGGCAAGCTTTTTGTTGCCTTTTTTGATCTCTCTTAAGTTGCATCTGTAGAATCTTCCGTCTTTTTCGATGTTCTTAAACGACGTATTCTGATCATCAGGATCCCTGTCATCTATCCACTCGATTATATCCCTGTAAAAATCGCCGTCCTTTGGGTACTGCCTCGAATCGACCTTGACCTTGGAAAGCTCGGGATATACGGCTGTTGCCGCATCGTTGCAGTTCATGAAATTCTTTTTGTCATCAATGGTTATATAGGCATACTGCCTTAAGGATTCGTAAACTTCGGCAACATTTGCCGACACATCATATAACTGCATCCTGAACATTATCAGGAGGCACACCAGCTCAAAGACAACGTAGACAAGCGGCATTACGTCTATCTTAGTCTTAAAAAGTCTTTCAAGGAAATAGAACAGGCAGCCGACAGCAAGGGATATGGCAAGCATCAGTGTGGATCGTCTTGAGACCTTCCTCTTTGCTTTCAGTGAATAGAAAATGACTATGAAATCCGCTATTATCTCACCTAAGAGCAGTATCGTGTACAGGTTGTGAAGCGGACCGTATTCCTTTATGAGATAGGTCGCGCCCATGGCCTTGCCTATACTGACCGATTTATAGTACAGTCCGTTGTAGCCTATCGTAAAGATCGCGACCAGTACCACGCCGCTCAGTATCTGTAATATGATGCGCACGAACCCCGGAACTTCATAATCGCACATGGCGGATATCGTCATGAACATGAGAAACGGGAGGAATACTCCTCCAAGGTAGGTAAACCTGTTGGCAAGAATAACCTCTTCTACATTGCTCGAAAGGCCTATGGAAAGATAGCCCAGATTACAAATAATAACAAGACCAAACAGCAGATACATGTATCTGCTGGTGGTCCTGATACTTATACTGGAAAAAACCAGAAATTCTATTACGCTGATAAGAAGCAGTACTGCATAAAACCATATAGCCATTCCGGGCACCTACAGCTTCCAGATATCCCTGTTATACTCCTCTATGGTCCTGTCAGATGAGAAGAAACCTGCCTTGGCGATGTTAACGAGCATCATTCTCTTCCATCTGTCCCTGTCCTCAAAGCATTCAAACATTTCGTCTTTTTTCTTGATATAGCTTTCAAGATCCAGTAAGGTCATAAACCAGTCTTTATTGAGCAGTTCGTTATAGAGACGTTCAAGATTCTCCTTATGTCCGATCTTAAGTGCCTTGTCGCTTATGATAAAATCAACAGCTTCCTTGATCACCTTTGACTTCTTGTAGTAATCCTCTGATACATAATCAGCCTTTTTGTAATGCTCGATGACCGTATCCGAATCCACTCCGAAGATAAAGATGTTGTCATCCCCGACAAGCTCATGAATCTCAACATTTGCTCCGTCATCAGTTCCAAGGGTAACTGCGCCGTTTAACATGAACTTCATGTTGGACGTACCGCTGGCTTCCTTGGATGCAAGAGATATCTGCTCGGAAATGTCACAGGCAGGGATCAGCTTCTCGGCATAGCTTACATTGTAATTGGTAACCATTACGACCTTCAGATGATCCTTAACATCAGGATCATTGTTGATGATCTCCTGCAGTACTAAAAGCAGGTGGATGATATCCTTGGCGATCACATAGGCCGGAGCAGCCTTCGCCCCGAAGATACATGTGATGGGGCGCTTTGGCTTCTTTCCTTTCTTGATCTCAAGGTACTTGTGTATTATGTAGAGGGCATTCATCTGCTGACGCTTGTATTCATGCAGTCTCTTAACCTGGATATCAAAGATCGAATCAGGATCAAGCTCTACACCTTCGCTCTTCTTTATATAATTGATAAGTGTCCTTTTATTCTCCCTCTTTATCTCGTAAAGCCTGTCAAGTACAGCCTCATCATCCTTGTACTTAAGGAGCTTTTCAAGCTCATTTGCATCCTTTCTGTAGCCCTTGCCTATGGTCTCATCAAGGAATGAGGCAAGAGGTCTGTTGCAGGATAAGAGCCATCTTCTGAAGGTCACGCCGTTGGTCTTATTGTTGAACTTCTCAGGATAGAGCTTATAGAATGCGTTAAGCTCCGTCTGCTTAAGGATGTCCGTGTGTATGGCTGCAACTCCGTTTACGGAGAATCCGTAATGGATGTCTATATGAGCCATATGTACCCTGTTATCCTTATCGATGATCTGTATCTTTTCGTCCTTGTTGGTCTTTTTGATCCTGTTGTTTAATTCCTTGATGATAGGCACAAGCTGGGGAACGACTTTATTTAAGTAATCAAGCGGCCATTTTTCCAAAGCTTCGGCAAGGATCGTATGATTGGTGTAGGCACAGGTCTTCTTTACGACATTTATTGCATCTTCCATCGTAAAGCCTTCATCCCAGGTCAATAACCTGATAAGCTCGGGGATCACCATGGTGGGATGGGTATCATTGATCTGAATTACCACATGCTTGTCAAGGTCATAGAGATCATAGCCCTTGTCCTTCATCTCCTTTATGATGAGCTGGGCGCCGTTTGATACCATGAAATACTGCTGGTATATCCTTAAGAGATTGCCGGCCTCATCGGAATCATCGGGATATAAGAACAGCGTCAGGTTCTTCTCTATGGCTTCCTTGTCAAAATCTATCCCGGACTTTACCAAAGACTCGTCTATTGTCTCTACGTCAAACAGGTGAAGCTTGTCGATCCCGTTTTCATATCCGATCACATCAATGTCATAGAGTACGGACTTAACCTTTTTTCCGCCTCCGAACTCAACCTCAAAGCTTACGTCGGTCTTATTAAGCCACGAGTTCTTCTGTATCCAGTCATTCTTCTCCTGCATCTGCAGGTGATCCTTAAATACCTGTTTGAACAGACCGTAATGGTAATTGAGTCCTATCCCTGCTCCGTTTAAGCCAAGGCTTGCGATCGAATCAAGGAAGCAGGCTGCAAGCCTTCCGAGTCCGCCGTTTCCGAGCGAAGGTTCAGGCTCCTCCTCCTCAAGCCTTGCTATCGATTTGCCGTATTTATTCAGTATCTTCTCAAGCTCGTCATATACGCCGAGGTTTATCAGATTGCTCGATAACAGCTTTCCGATGAGAAATTCCGCGGAAATGTAATATACCTTCCTGTCGCCGTCGATCTTTTTTTTCTTTGATGCAAGCTGTTTGGTATACTGTAACAGCACATCATACATCTCATGATCGGTGACCTGGTTTATGGGTCTTCCGTAAAGCTTTCTCGTAAGAAGATCAAGTTCTTTCTCCATAAATAACATCCTCCCTGTGGGGTTAAATTCCTATAAAACAATAATGATGCCAAGGGTCACGGGACCGGAGGGCTTTTATGTATGCATAAATCCGCCTTACCCTTTTTACCCTGGCATCATATTATAACACAAACCTGTCTTCTCTCAAATACCCTTAAAGAAGAATGAGAATTCCTTTTTTTCGGGAAGGGGTACCAGATATTCATCGTGGACCTTTGCTCCCCAGGTATCATCTCCCCCGACTCCCATCTGTTCACTGGCTGCTCTTACCACCGTATAATGCACCTTCGGAAGCTCATAGGCATGTCTTGCATTCTCTATCTCATGCGGAGTATAGGGAAGAGCCGAAAAGCTCATGGCATCGCCGAAGAAACATATTCCGCGGCCTCTGTTATCCGAAACGCTTGCATAACGTACTCCGCATTTGTTGCCGCATTCCTGCGGTACCAGATATGAGGCCATGTTATCCTTTACGGCGCACTCATACACCGAAAGCTTTGCCCCTTCCTTTCTGTCCGCATAGGTTTCCATGGGACCGAGGCCATACCATGAAAGCCTGTCAAGGTCAGCCGGAAGCTTAAACATCATTCCAAATTCCGGCATGTCCGAAAGCTCCTTTACGGCATCATATGAAAGCGATACCTTTACCGTTCCGTCTCCTGACACCTCATAGGTGACCCTTATGTCCGAAGCCGGTTTGGTGGGCATAAAGTATCTGTATGAAATACTTAATGATATGACATTACCGTCTGCATCACGCCTTTCCTCTATTACCGGAGGATTGTGATCCGAGGGTTCCAGACTCTTTCTTCCTGTAAGGTACATGCTTGCTATCTTCCACTGGGCATATCTCTGGGGCATCATGTTTCCGTAATCATTGGAAACAGGGGCTCTCCAGAAGTTTGGAAGCGGAACCTGCTTTATAAGCTCCCTTCCTGCATATACATAGGACACAAGACCGGGATTTCCAAAAGAGAACAGGCAGGAAAAATCCTCCCCATATACTCCGAGATTGCTCCTTCCCCTTACTGTCTCCAGTACCTTTTTACATGAGCTTTCGGTGTTTTCCCTCTCAAACACATACTGTCCGAAGGATACCTCGTGACCTCTCTCAGCCCACAGCATATCCTCCTTAAGTACTAACGATACAAGGACTGAATATTCAAGACCCTGAGTATGATCATCCTTACAGCGCTTTACAGGCTCTTTCATTTTTGCAAACAGCTCCCGGGGGAGACTGAAGCTTTCGGTTGAAAGAGGCTTAACGGGCAGACTTAACACCGTTTCATATACATCTCTCCCGTTTGCCTTAAGTGTGATCACAGCATCGTAGATCCCCGTATCCGTGAACAGATTTCTGTTTGTAATGATCACCTTTCCGCTCTTTTTTCCGTCGAAGTCAAAGTCTATGCTCACATTTCTGTAATTGTATTTTACAGCCTGCATCTTGGGCGATGCTTCCCTGTCACCGCCGTATACGATACCATCTCCGGAAAATTCAAGGTCATTGGGCCTGTCATCAAAATCACCGCCGTAAGCCTCAAATTCCTCACCGTATCTGTCCTTTACGGTAAGTGACTGATCTATATAATCCCATATAAAGCCGCCCTGATATCTCTCTTCCCTGTCAGAAAGCTCCGTGTACTTGTGCATGCCTCCGCAGGAATTGCCCATTGCATGAGTATATTCACAACAGATAAAAGGTTTCTCCTTATGTTCCCCAAGAAACTTTTCAATATCCGCAACCGAAGTATACATCTGGCTCTCCATATCCGAAGAGTCCTCATGGGTTCTGTTCCAGAAGATCCCTTCATAGTGGACGGGTCTGCTTTGGTCAAGTTCCTTAAACTTAAGGCTCATCTCATGGATAACGGATCCGCCGTTTGATTCATTTCCAAGCGACCATATAAGGATAGAGGGGTGATTTTTGTCTCTCTGATAACAGGATTCCACCCTGTCAAGTAATGCTCCTTTCCACTCATCATGATCTCCGGGAATTATATCCTCGGGCTTTGCCGGTCCAAAGCAGTTATCCATCCATGTCGCATGTGTTTCCATGTTGTTTTCCGCGATCATGTAAAGGCCGTAGATATCACAGAGAGTATAGATGTATTTGTCATCGGGATAGTGGCAGGTCCTGATCGCATTGATGTTATTTCTCTTCATCGTGACGATATCCTTAAGAAGAGCCTTACGATCCGGGACCCTTCCGGTCTTTGAGTTGAATTCGTGCCTGTTGACACCCTTAAAGACTATCCTCTTTCCGTTTAGCTTTAACAGTCCGTCCTTAAGCTCGAACCTGCGTATGCCCGCAAATTCCCTTATGACCTCCCTTACATTTCCGCCCTTATCCTTTAACGTGATCAAAAGAGCATAAAGATTCGGCTCTTCCGCACTCCATAAAAGCGGGTCATTTATCGTACACTTTACCGTATCTTCTCCGTTTAGGTCATACGATCCGCAGGAAACCTTTTCAAATGCCGTAACATCAATATCTTCAGGAGCTCTTCGAAATCCGCAGAGACCTGCCTTATCCAGCCTTCCGCATTTGTACAGCGCATATTCGGCTTCTCCATCCCCCGTCGATACGGTAGTAAAGGAGAGCTCCGCGCTCTTATTATCCTCTGAAAGATCTGATACGATCTTCAGATCCTCTATATGATTTTCTCCTGCAGCACAGAGGTATACGCTTCTGTATATACCGGAAAATCTGAAGAAATCCTGATCCTCTATAAGGCTTCCCGAGGTCCACTTAAACACCCTTGCGGCAAGCCTGTTCTGTCCTTTTTTGATAAACGGGGTCAGGTCAAATTCACAGGGATCAAAGCTGTTCTCGCTGTAGCCTGCATAAGAGCCGTTAAGCCACACAGCTATCCCGCTCTCTGCTCCTTCAAAACAAATGCGTACTTTCTTATCCAGAAAAGACTCGGGAAGTTCAAAGTCCTTAACGTATTCCGCTACGGGATTGAACCTTACCGGTATACCGCTTTCTGATATATCCGCTCTCCCGTCCCAGGGATAGGACACATTGCTGTACTGAGGTCTGTCGTATCCCTCAAGCTGTATATGCGCAGGCACCCTTATACTGTCAAGAGACTTCGCATCATAGGAAAGATCGGTGATATCACTGATCACCTCATTATAGTTTTTGGCGTAATGAAATCCCCAGATGCCGTCAAGGCACATCTTAAGACTGCTCTCTGCACACTTAAGCTCCTCATAGTCTGCATATGCTGTATGTCCCGAATGAGCCTTAAGCCTGTTCTCACAGAATATCTCCGGATCGCTTACGATCTTATGATCAAATTCTCTGTTCATCTGTGTCCTCCCTTATATTTTCAGATGCTTCTTCGGTAATCGCTTGAAGATCTTACCACAACGCCTTTGGGCTTAAGTAACGTCAGTCTGTCCGGTTCCTTTTTATTGATCGCATCCATGACCGTTTTTATAAGTACCTGTCCCAGTGCATCATAATCATAATCAACGCTTGTGACCGCAGGGTCTGATATCCTTGCAAGATCGGTATTGTCATAGCTTACGACCGATATGTCCTCGGGTATCCTGTAACCGTGTTTTTTGATGCTGTGTATCACACCTACGGCATTGTTGTCATTGATGCACAGGACCGCATCCGGGACCGGCTCTCCCGATAGCTTGAGCTTTAAAAACAGCTCATCCATCGTCTTTATACCGTCCTCAACCGAGTATCCGCCCCAATTGTGAAGATATATATCATCGGCTATAAAGCCGTATTTATCCTTCTGTTGTAAAAATCTTTTGTACTTGACATTTGTGGATTCGACATCGTTCCTGCCCCCGAGCAGGGCTATGCGTCTGTTGTTGTAGTCATAAAGATGCTCAAGCAGCATGTCCATGGCTTCACTTGCGTCTATCTGCACTCTGTAGCAGCCGGTTCCGTCAAGCTTTCCGGTAACCACCATAGGGATCTCGGAGGCTATTTCATTAACTAGGTTTACATAATCTTTTTTTGATTCCAGATCATCCACTGCCCCTCCGAGCTGTATGATAGCCTCAGCTCTCCACTCTATCAGCTTGTTGAGCTGTTTCTTTTCAATTTCTATATCAGCAAAGGAATTGAGCATCATAAGGGTATACGCTTCCCTCTGGGCCGCCAGTTCGCATGCCACATAAAGATCGGCATAGAAGGTGTTTCTGATGTCCGCAACGATGATCCCTATGATCCTCGAACGGGTATCAGACAGGCCTCTTGCAACCGCACTCGGAGTAAAATTGTACTTTTCGATAAGAGAAAGTACTCTTTCCCTCTTATCACGAGCAACCCTTGCGTTGCCTGTCATCACTCTCGATACCGTTGCAGGAGAGACTCCCGCCTCCTTGGCTATCCTGTATATGGTTACCTTTCGATCCTCATTCATCCTTTACACCAAAACCATCAGTTGTTATGCCTGTATAAGTTTCCATCGCCCTTTTTAAGGCTTTGCCGTACTGAAGCACAAACGGCATCCGGTTACTCCGTCGCCCCGGATATCTGCGGATATCTCACCCGGGATACCCGTGCTCTTTACGTATAACATAAGGTATCCTTCGTGGGTCTTCCGGCGCTTTTCCGTATAGGGTCTCGTATCCGCAAGATCACCGTTATCCATATGCAGAAATACCGCTTCCCCGGATATCTCCGCCGTAAGCTCCCTGTCATCATCGCAGATCACATTACCGAAGCGGTCGGCAAGCATCACCCGTATCTGTATGGCAGCGTTCTCATCTGCCATGGGATCATCATCAAGAAGTTCCATCCTCACGACTCTTTCATCGCCGTGGGTTACCAGACTGTCACTGTACTCATCACAGATATCCGTGTCCTCTGGATCCCTTGCAAAAACCGTAAGGGTACCGGCTTCAAAGGGTACCTGCCATGAAAACCTTCCCCTGTCATTCCTCGTCTTTTTCCCGAGACTCTTTCCGTTTAGGAAAAGCTCCGTCTCCGGGAGACTGCTGTATGCTTCCACATCGATGAGCTCGCCCTTCTCATAGTTCCATGAAAATGAAAATCCGTATCCCGTCTTATTATCCGCTGTTCTCATGGAAGACAGCTTCACAAAAGGCTCTTTGCTAAAGAGGCTCTTTCTGAAATAGTATTCGGCCTTTGGTATTCCCGCAGTCGTGATATGACCGGCATGTGAGCCTCTCTCCGGCCAGAGCCTCGTCTCACCGAGGTAATCGATCCCCGTCCACAGACACTGGCCCGAAATGTACTCATTATCGGTCACATATTTCCACTGTGAGTATTCATGTCCGTTCTCGGATCCGAATATCGGCTTAACGGGGAAGCGCTTATGATCCTCCTCATAATACTGTTCCTTGTAGTTGTAGCCGATAACATCAAGATCATCAAAGAGACCGATGCGTGATGAAAGCTCAGGGAAAGCAAAGGCTAAGGAAACCGGTCTGTTTGCATCGTATCTCCTTACAAGAGATGCGAGTTCTCTTACAAGGGCCTTAAGCCTTTCGGCATCAGGCTTTCTCTCATCATACATTCTCTCGGCCGCAGGTTTTCCCGCATCATTGTTGCCGGTCATCTCCGAAAAAGAGCTGTGACAGTAGGGGTCATTCGGATAATCTATTTCATTTCCTATGCTCCACATGATCACCGAGGGGTGATTACGGTGACTTTTTACAAAAGCTTCCACATCCCTCTCATGCCAGAGCGGATAATCGAGAAAATAACCCTGATGCTTTGGCGGGTATACATTATGACCCTGCCACCATTTATTCTTCGGGCCTTCCCATTCATCAAATATCTCATCGATTACAAAAAAGCCCATCTCATCACAGAGCTCATACAGACAGTCACTGTGTGGATTGTGACTCATCCTTACCGTATTTGCTCCCATTTCCTTTAAAAGCTTTAGCCTGTTCTTCCATACATTTTTAGGAACTGCATTTCCAAAGCTTCCGCAGTCCTCATGCAGGCAGACTCCCTTTATCTTTAAGGGAGTACCGTTACAGAAGAAGCCCCTGTCCGGATCAAAATGCGTCTTTACTATTCCGACCTTTTCAGACAGCTCATCACCTACCCCGGACTCCGTTTCGATGACAGTCTTCCATTCATACAGATTCGGAGTATCTGCAGACCAGAGCTTAAATGATCCGTCCTTACTCTGCATATCCGTCTCCGTCACTATATCAAGGGCCTTTTCCTCTCCTGCGTTAAGGGAATGCTCTTTAAGGGATATAAGTCTTGTGTTAAGATAGTCCTTTACACAGACGTTTACCGTATCCGGTGTATTGTTAACGATCACATGGGAGACCGCTATCCTTACCCTGCCTGAAGTGGTCCCGGTCCCATTTTCTGCGCCGGTAAACAAAGGCTCTGCAAAAAACTCTCTTTCGCCTGCTTTCTCATGCACCCTTTTCTGGATCAGGAGCCGTACGGGTCTTTCTATTCCCGATCCCGTATACCATCTCGAATCGGAAATATCCTCATGGTTTACCTCTACGGTGATGTAATTGGTCTTTGAAAAGAGCAGCGCATGGCTTATGTCAAAGGAAAAAGGAGTGTATCCGTATGCATGGCTTCCCAGATAATACTGGTTCATCCATATACGGCTTCTCTTATACACGCCTCCGAAACACAGGGTGATATCGTGATCCTTAAAGCTTTCCGGAATATCCACCGGGATACGGTAATAACCCTTGCCGCCCCTTACATATCCTGTTCCGCTTGAATACTCCTTAGAAAAAGGATAGTCCAGAGCCCAGTCATGAGGGAGAATGACCTCTCTCCACCTGTGTCCGTTTTTGTCCGTTACAGGATCCGTTTGCAAAGACGTATCCAAAGATGCAGAAGGCATATCATCCTCACGCATGCTCCATGCATCCTCTATATCATCAAGTGAAAACCATGCCCTGTTAAGAAATAGCTCCATAGTACGTTCTCCGCGCCAAAGCAGTCTTTAGGAAAAAAGGGCGTGCCGGGCACGCCCCTTTTTCTGCTGTAATTTATTCTGTACCTGTCTTACTTGTACAGCTCGTCGATCTGTCTCTGAAGCTCTGCAGTTACGTCATCGATTCCTGCTGCCTTAAGAGCATCCTGATACTCTTTAACGATCTCTTCTGCTGTTCCGGTATACTTACCGAAGGAGATCTGCTTCATGTAATTTGTATGGATCTCGGAGATGTTGTTGATCTGAGCCTGGATATTGTCAACATCGGGGATGAACTGTCCGTACGGATAGTCGATCTTGATCTTGTCATATTCCTCATAAAGCTTGTCTATAGCATCCCAGTTACGTGTAGCATCCTTGATCTCGAGATCATCGTTACGTCCCCACCAGTAGTTCGTGGTGATCGCATCGGTATCTGCATTGTAGGATTCAGGCTGATATCTGAGGCCGTCCTCGTTGATATCCCACTGTCTGCCCTGTACGCCATAGTTGAAGAGCTCATAGCAGTCCTTGTCATTTCTGAGAAGGTCATAAACCATAAGTGCTCTCTCAGGATTCTTGGAAGCTGCCGAGATAGCCATAGCACCGTGAGTGATGGAAAGAGCTACAACGTTCTTGGACTCTTCGCCGAAGTAGAAGAAGCCTGATGCTGCATCTGCATCTTCATAGATCGTGTTGTTTGAAGTATGTGAGCAAAGGTCTGTCCAGGTCTGAGTATGATGCTGCTCAGCTGCAACCTTTCCTACACGGTAATCTTCTCTGTTATCTGAATTGGTGTTGTTAAGAACGTCTGTCTTCCATACGCCGATGTTGTCCCATTCCTTCATCATCTTTGCGTACTCTACAAGTGAATCTGTATCTGTTACGAAAGGACTGTAAACTGTATAAAGGTCATCCTTTGTGCCGCCCCACATAGCTCCGGAGTTAAGTCCGTCGATGGGAACATAATCGCTGTGTGATGCGATCCATCCGCTTGCCATCTGTGCATACTGTGTTCCGTCTGAATCCCAGGGGATAACGTCGGGATATGCACCCTTTACATACTCAAAGTACTTTGTAAGATCTTCCCAGCAATGAACTCCGTCTTCAAGACCTGCTTCCTTAGCCCAGTCAAGTCTGTAGATGAAGCCGTGGTTGGTCCACTGTGCATAATTGTCCTCAGGGATCAGATAGATGTTTCCGTCATACTTACACATCTCCCAGTGATCAGCGGGAACAGATTCCCAGGTCTTCGGGCAGTAAGTCTTGAGCATATCCTCTGAAAGCTCAAGGAAAGCACCGTTCTTTGCATTCGGCCATGCATCCAGCCAGTCTGTTGCAGTACCTACAAGGTCAACAGTACCGTCCATCTGGGCAAGTGTCAGGTTGTAAACCGACAGATAATCCGTCCAGTCGATGTAGTAGATCTCAAGCTCTGCATTAACCTTTTCCGTAAGGATAGCGTTGAGCTTTTCAAGCATCTCCTCGGTAGCGCCGTTGGTCGGCTTTCCGCCTGTGGTCATGTAAACAACCTTTACATGCTCTGAGGTGTCGATATCACCCGTGGAAGCCTCTGTCTTTGCTCCGCCGTCGGATGAAGGTGCTGTTCCGGCCGTGCCGCAGGCCATAAGGCCGAGAGCCATTGCGCCGGCTAACATTAATGCCATCAGTTTCTTTTTCATTCTTTTTCCTCCTGTATGTTTTTTGGTGAATTATCGCAACAGGGACTGACATCCCTTTTACGATGATTTATCTGCAGTAAACAGAGTTTCCGCTGTTTACCATACATTCACTGCCGCAATACTCAGCCCTTGACTGCGCCTACCGTGATACCGCCGATAAAGTATCTCTGCACGAAGGGATAAAACAGTACTATGGGGCCGGTCGCAAGCACCGCTGTTGCCATCTTGAGTCCTTCGGAAGGGATATCCTCAAGGGTGATATACTGTCCGGCTACCGAATTCTTGAGACTCTGTACTTCATTTACGACCTTGTAGAGGTTGTACTGAAGCGGTACCACTAAGATCTTGGAGCTTAAGAAAAGCGATGACTGGTACCATTCATTCCAGTATCCGAGCGCAAGAAACAGTCCAATGGTCGCAAGTGCGGGCTTGAGCATCGGAAGTATGAGGGCCGTAAAGATCTTCATATCGCCTGCCCCGTCTATCTTTCCGGACTCGGTGATCTCAAACGGTATGGATTTTACGAAGTTCTTCATAAGTATGATGAGCCACGGGCTCATTAAGAGCGGAAGCAGCACGGCGAAATAGCTGTCCTTTAAGTGGTACGTCTGTGTCATTAACAGATAGTAAGGTGCAAGACCCGCCTGAAACAGGCTTGTAAAATATATGAAGAATGAGATCGCATTCCTGAGTACGAAGTCCTTACGTTGCAGAGCATATCCT
>JAILPG010000225.1 GCA_024699595.1 Lachnospiraceae bacterium
AGAGCCAGGAGATTGGTCTGTGTCGCGATACCCTGAATGGCACTTGCGACATCAACGATCTCCTGGCTCTTAACGCATCGATCGAGGCAGCACGTGCCGGTGAGGCAGGCCGCGGATTTGCCGTAGTCGCAACAGAGATCAGTCATCTGGCTGAACAGACCAAGCAGTCGACGGAACAGATTTCAAAGATCCTTAAGGAGCTTGCCGAAAACGCAGGTGCAGTATCCGAAAAGGCTACCCAGACCGTTCAGATGGCAGGCACCCAGAAGGATCTCGTAGAGCTTGTAAAGGGCGTTCTCACTGAGACAAGAGAGTGCTCTGATAAGCTCGGAGATACGCTTCGTACGGTTAACTCGGACATGAAGCGCATCAAGGATTCCAATGATGAAGTTGTTAACTCGACATCAAGACTCCTTGCCACCAGTGAGGAATTCACCGCAAGCACTCAGGAGACCATCAGGATCTGCCGCAACAACATGGATAAGATCGAAGAGTCCATCGACATCATGGCTCAGATCTCCGAAAAGATGCAGGAACTTGCAGATGCGCAGGGTTGACAGAAAAATAAGTATTAATAAGGAGACAGCGTGAAAAAAGCATTAACATTTTTTACAGCCATAACTCTGATCGCAGTACTTGCCGGATGCGGCGGCAATACTCCGGCAGAAGTGGATTTTGCCGATGATGTAAAGGACAGGGCAAAAGAAGAGACCACCATTGAGATTAACGATGATAAGGAAGAAGTAGAAACAGACAACGGGGAGAGCAACGCTCCTTCCGGTCTCATCTTTTTTTCCTATAAAAAGCATCCCATGAGCCTTAAAGACGGCGATGACATGCTCGCAACCGGACAGTATTATTCGATAGAGCTTGATGAGGGCTCAAAGGAGGCATATGCAGATCTTGATAAGGCACTTAATGAGTTTAACGAGGCTCAGAAGCAGGATCTTACGCAGTTTCTGACAGATTCCCAGGGGGATGTGATGGAGCTTCGTGGTGAGGGGATGGATTTTGCCAACTATGAGATGGATGAATACATTTATCCCTCAAGGGCCGACGGCAAAGTTTTCTCGCTGATCCTTCAGACCTACGGCTATTACAGCGGTGCGCACGGCAGTTCAACATACCATGGCTACAATATCGACACAAGTACGGGACGTGATATTGAGTTTGATGAAGTCATTAAGGATAAGAGCAATCTTTCGGGCATCATCTTTGATGATCTTATTGCGCAGAATGAGGATCTGGTGGAGTATTTTGAGACCTGCCCGACCGATAAGGATAATCTCATTTCCGAAATGGAGGATGCTTTTTCCAAAGATACTGAGAATTTTGCCTGGGCTATAAGATATGACGGGCTGGATATAGTCTTTAACGACTATGCAATGGGTTCCTATGCCGCGGGTGCAAGGGGCCTTAAGCTCCTGTTTAAGGATCATCCGGAGATCTTTACGGACACATTTAATGACAGTGTAGACGGTGAATATCCCGATATCGAAGGTCAGGGAAAAGAGCTTCCCGACGCTGAGGAAGAGATCATAGAGGCGGATGTTTCTTCTGATGGTTCCAAGGTTACCAGAGCAGGCAGCGAGTCACTTGACTCAGGAAAAAAAGATCAAAAACCATCTGCCGTAAAACAGATCGAGCTTACACCTGATCTGCAGTACAAGTTAAACGTGTTCATCAGCAATTTCGCCGAGCAGGGAATGGGTGAATTTGACCAGGCTTATCCGGATGTAAAGCAGATAGTGGATTTTGCCTATATGTGGAAAAGGATCAACAAGCCCGAAGAAGTTAAGATAGACGGACAGTTTTATAAGATAAGCATTGATGACATTAAGGAACTGTGCGATAAATATTTCGATTATAAAATAAGCTCCGAGGAGCTTAATGGTTATACCTGGGATGATGCTGATTTTGAATGCATAAAGGATGGCTATTATTACAGGGCGGCAGCTGACGGTGAGGCCTATACCGGATTTGCCATTGTCGATACTGCAGAGGATGCAGGGGATGGCACGTTTTGGGTGTATTTTACGACCTTCAGCCTTGATCTTGAAGATTACTGGAACAACGATGAGGTGATCCCCAAAAAGTACTATAAGCTTTCCCTTACGGATGCGCGCAAGACTCCCGAGATCGTCGAGGGCTACGGCGGTATGGCGATCGTCAAAAAGGACGGGGATTCCTATAAGCTGCAGTATTATAAGACGTATTAAAGATTCGGTATTGAAGAGGATCCCGGATCATTTCGGGTTAAGGAGAGAAGCAACAGAGCTGCTTGCCCAAATTATTATAGTAATAAAAATGCCGAAAAGCTGTCGGGCAGAGTAGGCGGGAAATGAGGATATAAAATGAAAAACAGAGCAGGATTTTTTTCATGGATCGCACGCAGATCAAGGCTTACATTAAGCCTCTGCATCATGCTTATGCTGTCCATGCTTCTGACTGCCTGCGGTGACACGGATGTTGTAGCAGTTATAACCAAAACCGGCGGGGACAGCTCGCTTATCGGAAAGTACATTCCCATCATCGGTGAGATGAGCGGAGTGGCTCTTGTCGGAGATGACCTTGACGGATTTTCGATCGAGTTGAGTAAGGGCGGCAAGGGTACGATAACCGCAGAGGGCGAAACGTCCAAGCTTAAATGGAAAGAGGATGGAAGCACCCTCATCATAAGGGCTGACGGTGAAGAGATGACCGCACAGATCGAGGATGGATGCCTGATCTTTGACGACCTGTTTGGAATGGGCATGAAGTTTACCTTTGCCAAGGAAGGCAGCGACGCAGCGGATCCTTCGCTGTATCTTCCCGAGGCGGAAAAATACCTGCTCGGTGACTGGCAGTCCACAGAGGTAACCGATATTCTCGGTGATCCGGTGGATCCTTCGGTTCTTAAGTCTGATGATCTTTTTATCACTTTCAGGGGTGATCATACGGCTGACGTTACGGTCGAGGGAAAAGAATACAAGGATGTGCGCTGGAACAACCTCGATAACTACGGAGCGCTTGAAAGTGACGATCTGAATATTTCCTGGGAACCTGACGAGAGCAGGGACGGACTCAGGATCGATTATGTAAAGGACGGAGATTACTATACCTTCTTTTGCCCGAAGGGCGGGACTTCAGGCAAAAAAGGTGATTCCGGTGCTTCTAAGGATGACGATCAGAGCAAAAAGGCAGCTGCAGGAAACGAAGAGCTCTACAGTGTGATCGGCACCTTCGAAGGTGACTGGGTCGGCCAGCTGGTATATGAAAAAGGAACCGGTTCATGGGAGGATTTTGAGGATATCAGCGGTAATGTGGTGGCGCGTTTTGTTTTTGACGAAAACGGAGGTGTGACACCTTATTTTGCGGCAAACGTAAAGGAAGAGTACGATCAGTTCAGGGATATGAAGGCCGAGATCGATCTGGAGCATGAATGCCTGATGGTAACGGGTAATTACCTTGACAATCCCATGGAGCTTACCGCAGCCGTTGTGGAGAACGGGCTTTTATGCATGTTCTATACGATCTACGGAAGCGGTGATGATTCCGTTGATGTCGCGATAGGTATGAGAAAATTCGGAGATGCATGGTCTGATGATGATTATCCGAGAATGTCGGATTCCAACGCCAAGGCCATGGAAGAGGATGGCTTCACCCTCGAAGAAGTGGTAAGCTACTTTGACTCATATCCCAAGCCGATACCCGATCCCTCACATATTGCCGAGCTTATGGGCGTGAGCGGATCAAAGCTTCCTTCTACGGAGAAGCTTGAAAATGCGGATTCCGGGAAAAAGCAGACCGGCAGTTCGAAATTCTGCGATTACTGGGATAAGGACTGGTACGGCTGGTACGAGCTTGAAAGCTGTAAGGGTGATTATGAGAATCTTGAGGGTGCAAGATGGGACTGCTGCGGTGCGATCTTTGTAAACGATGATGACAGCGGATCGATATTTTTGTTTGATGAGGAAGGCTCGGTCGATGATCTCTTCTGTGCCTGTGAAGTTTCTTTCCTTGACGGTGTATCATCTGTCGGATGCATGCAGAGTGAGGAGGGTTATTTCTGGAGCAGCGAGCCTAACATCCATCATGCGGACTGGTCCGTGGAGCCTGAGATATCGCCCTTCAAGGATTTTGATAATCTTATCTATATTACAGGGATCTACGAGGACGATGACGGAAAATTCAGATATGACATCTACCTAAAGCCCTGGGGCGCAGACTGGGAGGATGTAAGGGATTATGATGACCAGTTCCTTCCCACAAGCTATGACAGCTGGTATGTGGATGTGATGAATGACTATATGCCCGACAAGATCGGGTAAGAAAAATGGCCCACCGGGATGGTGTTAGTGTCCATTTCCGGGGGCCATTTTGCAGAGTGTTGTCCGGGATCGCTCCCGTCAGCTCATCTGCTTTAGTATATATTGTTTGATATCTTCGAGGCGGCTTTCTTTCCAGCCGCCTTTTTTTTCCTCCTCGGCAAGCGGGCAGATAATGTAGAAATCAAGGACCTCTCCGGGTACACGACCGCTCCTTAGCGGCTCCATGAAGTTGTTTTCCCAGTCTTTTTCTGTAGCATTTTTATATTTGTCGGGATATAAAAACAGCTGCTGGCGCTTGGTCGCTTCTATGAACATCTTTGCGGACAGCGGAGAGAGCTTGTTGTATTCTTCTTCGGGAACATCCTGAAAGATCACGGGAAGTTCATCGCTTATTACATGCTCATTTTCCCTGTCGATCCTTAATCCCTTTGCCTCGAAACGGTATCCGTTCTCATCAAAGAAAAGCTGCAGTACGATCCCCTTTTCGGTATTGTACTGTGATCTCTGGTAATCCGTGTCAAAGATAAAGTTGCCCAGTGAGTAAAAGATCGCCTTGTCCCCCACTAGCTCATAATTCATGGGGACGTGCGGATGATGGGCGACCACGATGTCGGCCCCCATGTTCAGATATTCAAGGTAGCGGTCCCTCGTGTAAGGTGAGGGCAGTGCGGTGAATTCTTCTCCGCCGTGTGCTACAACTACGCACCACCTGCAGGTCTCCTTGATCTTTGTGATGACTTCCTGTATCGACTCCATGTCGCTCCAGCTTAAGCACCCTGCCTTATCCTCTTCGGCTTTTCTGCAGGCTCTCTGATAGCCCACTCCGAACATTCCTATTCCGCCTGCCTCCTGCAGGATGACGGGACGCTTGGCTTCCTCAAGGTTCATGCCGACGCCGATCGTCTGGCAGTCACATTTTTTTGCCTCGCGAAGACTCATCTCAAGGCCGTAGGCTCCTGCGTCCATTATGTGATTGTTGCAGAGATTCCAGATATCTGCATTAATGTCCTTAAAAAGGGACACTGCCTCAGGATCGATCGTATGCATGAGGCGCATTTCCATGGCCTTAACCTTCTCGGCCTGATCGTCTACGAGGGCTCCCTCGACATTTATGATCACATGATCGGAGGCTTTCAGCATTTCCTTTATGTCAGGGGAGATAAGATCCTTATCTTCCCATTTTCTCTTCATATAATGGTCAAAAGCGATGTCGCCGGTAAATGTAAGCGTCGTTTCCTTTTTTATCAGGCGGCAGAATGCGTTTCCGCGTGCCTCGAAATTCTTGAAGTATCCGTAAGAAGCGGCAGCAGGCGAGAGGATGATCGCATGGCCTTTTTCCGTTATCTGTGAAGCTTTCTCCACCGCTGCTTTAAGGTCTTCCTCATAATGGCAGCAGGAAAGATCCGACACTGCGTCGTAGACTCTTTTTCCCGAAGCATACATCATGATGTAGTTATAATCCTGATGCTCTTTTATGTAATCGATCAGGATATCGTAATCGATGCCCCTGTCCATTCCGCCGATAAGGAGTGTTCCGGTGTTTGGAATGCTCTCTGCAGCGGCGATCGCAGCCTCGGGGATCGTGGAGATCGAATCGTTGTAGTAGTCGATGCCGTCTTTTGTGGCGACATATTCGAGACGGTGATGCAGTCCCCTAAACCTCTTAATGCTGTTTCTGACCGCTTCCCCGTCGCAGTTAAAGAGGTCTGTGCAGATCTTATATACAACACTTGCGTTATACTGATTGTGTTTGCCGAAAAGAGAAGTCTCAAACTGCATGACATCAGCTTTTGTGATCCGGTGTATCTCAGCTTTTGTGGAGATCTCGGGCACATTTTCCCCTGCGTAGAAGTAGTCGTTTTCATTCTGATGCAGGGCGATGTTTGCCTTGGCTTTGAAATAATTCTCTCTGGTTCCGTAATAGTCGAGGTGATCCTCGTAGAGATTCAGAAATACCGCGATATGAGGGGATCTGTATGCGTGGGCCAGCTGGTGGCAGGACATTTCGTATACTATGACCGTGTCCTCATCGATCCTGTCATAGGTATCCAGACAGGGGTATCCGATGTTTCCCACGAGCAGTATCTTCTTATCGGTACAGTCCGTGAGCACATGATACAGAAGCGATGCGGTGGTGCTCTTGCCCTTGGTGCCGGTGACGCCTATTATCTTATCGGAAAACTCTTCCAGAAAGAGGTCAGTGGAAGAAGTGTACTTATTATTGTACACATCGGCCTTGATCCCGGGGCTCTTTATTATGAGATCGTATTTTCCCTCATCGATCCCGTCCTGCTTGCCCTCGAATACCTCGAGTGATGAGACTTCGCAGTGCTTTTTTATGAATTTCTCTACAGACCGGCCTTCCAGTCCGTAGCCCCATATCAGTATTTTCTTTCCGGATAATATTTCTGCGATCTTCAAATGATTGCCCTCTGATTGTGTTTCTTTGATCATGATTCTATGATCGTGTTTCTATGATCATGATTCAGTATTGATATTTGCTGCCGTGGCGGCAGGATGCTAAATGCCTTGGCAGGATGCTAAATGCCGCCTAGGCAGGATAGTTTTGTCATAGTGGCTGCTTTGTCAGGTGTCTCGATCTCAGACAGCTATGTTATTCTAACACAACAAAGGGGTGTCTTCAACATTGGCACGCCTTTAGTATTGGCACGCCTTTAGTATCGGCATGCCTTTACCTATCGGCATGCCTTTACCCTGCCATTTCGACCTACACCCCTTGACGCTTCCATTTCCTGTCTTCACATTGACAAGGCTGTTTAGTATACTATGTTTGATAAGTGTATGGAAAAGAGAAAAGCACCCCGAGAAGGAAAAAACGCTTGTCAGGGTGCAAATGTAAAGAAGAATCAGAAGAATACGTTGCAGAAAGGGGTCGGAGGATGAAGAAAAGGAATCTGACGACAGCAATTATCATATTATGTATGCTGCTTTGCTCCTGTGGTAAGGGAGATGGCAAAACCGGAAGTAATGCAGCCGGAAACACACAGGGCACTGCAGATCCAAAATCTCAGGAAGTATCTGCAGAGACATCTGAAAGTACAACCGCGGACTCAGATAATGCTCAGAAATCAACAGATACTTCTTCAGACAGCACATCGCAGGACGGATCAGGAGCCTTAGATAAATCTGAGGAAGTTTCCTATGAATATAAATATCAGCTGTACAACACCATGTCACCGGAGGAGATCGTCGCATCCCTGAGTCTTGAGCAGAAGGCCGCCCAGATGGTGCAGCCCGCTGTCTACATGGTCACGGAAAAGCGAATGAACGACAAGTGTTACGGCAGCATACTTTCCAAGAAGCAGGCGATCTACTACGATGAATGGCAGAAGATCGTCGACCTGTTCCAGGAGAACGCGATCACCTCAGAGTGCGGAATTCCCTATATCTACGGACAGGATGACGTACATGGCGTAAATTACTGTAAAAATGCGGTCTATTTTCCCCATAATATAGGACTCGGTGCGGCAAACGATCCCGAGCTCATGTATCAGATAGGACTTGCGACAGCGGATGAAGCAAGGCTCTGCCACATGCTGTGGAACTTTGCGCCCTGCGTAGCCCAGTCAGTCGACCCCAGATGGGGCAGGACCTATGAAAGCTATGGCTCGGATCTTGACATGATCACCGAGCTTTCGACAGCCTACACAAAAGGCCTTGTGGATGGCGGTGTAGTGGCCTGTGCCAAGCATTTTCTGGGCGATGGAAACGTGACTTACGGCTCGGGCGAGAACTCGGATATAAAGAGACTCATCGACCGCGGTGATGCAGAGCTTACAGAGGAAGAGATCAACAGGCTCATGGATGTATACAAGGCCCAGATCGAGGCAGGTTCGCAGACGATCATGATAAGCCACAGTTCCATAAACGGTGTAAAAATGCATGAAAACGGCAAATACATCCTGCGCCTCAAGGAAGAGACCGGATTTGAAGGCTTTATCGTGAGTGACTGGAATGCTGTGCAGAATACCTCAGGGAAAGGTTATGATACCAAGGTCATAAATGCTGTTAATGCAGGTATCGACATGCTCATGGAGATAGGAAGCTACGATCAGGCCATAAACGCGATCGTTACCGCAGTAGGAGACGGAAGGATCAGCCAGGAGAGAGTTGATGACGCGGTGACAAGGATAATCCGGGTAAAAAAGAATGCAGGCCTCTTTGAGGATCCCCTGTGCAAAGACCTGAAAACGTCACAGAGTGAGACGGGTTCTGAGGAATACCGGAAGCTTGCTGAAAAAGCTGTGGAAGAGAGCCTTGTCCTGTTAAAAAATGAAAATGATATCCTGCCGCTTAAGGAAGGCATGAAGATATATGTCACGGGACCCGCAGCAGATAATGCGTCGGTTCAGTGCGGGGGCTGGACAATGGACTGGAGCGGCTACAGTGCCCCAAAGATTGAGGGAGTGACCACGTTAGTAAACGGGCTTTCGGAAGTCACGAAAGACATGAATATAGAAGTGATCACAGATGCCGAACGGGCAAAAGAGGCTGACGCTGTCCTGCTGATGCTCGGAGAAAAGACCTATGCGGAGTGGCATGGTGACAGCGAGGACATGAACATCTGCGGAAGCAAGGCTTTTACAAGGAATAAGAATGCGATTGAAGAGGCTAAGGCGTTAAATAAGCCTACGATCGCCTGTATCGTAGCCGGCCGTCAGGTCATCATTTCAGATTATTATGATGACTGGGATGCCGTGGTAATGTGTTATCTGCCGGGCTCCGAGGGTGAGGGCGTTGCAAATGTGCTTGCGGGAAAGGCTGACTTTACAGGAAAGCTTCCGAGCCCCTGGTACGGGGACGTGGCGCAGATAGGTACGGATGAGTGCATGTTTGAGGCAGGCTACGGGCTGAGCTATAAATAAAGATTTTGGTAAAACGGCAGGCTTTCTTATAAGAAGAGGTCCTGATACATACCTAAAAATAGAAAAAATCATTTTCTGAAAGAAAAATGTAAAAAATACTTGACATATTTCTATGGAGGCGTTACTATATGCTCATGAAGGGCAGGGACGCCTCCTTTTCATTAAAAAATTTCCGATGACGGGGTGGAAAAGCCAGAGAAGAAAATCCACCCGGAAGAAGAAAAAAGCTTCGGCAGGTGGAAAAACAGGAGAAAAACCAATAATAACAAATAATAAAAAATAACAACAAATAACAAAGAAAAACGGAGGAATTAATCATGGGAACAAAAATGGCAATAGGAGTAACAGCAGGACTTGTGATCGGACTTGTGATCGCATTCGCACTTATAAAGGTGGCAAACACCAATCGTAGAATGAAGACAGAATATGACGAGAGGCAGCAGAAGATCAGAGGCAAGAGTTATATGTACGGATTTTACACGATCCTATTTTATCAGGTTGCGGTCATGATTCTGGACATAGCAGAGATATCCTTACCGATCGAGAAATATGCGCTTGATTTTACCGGAATTCTGTTAGGATGTATCGTACTTTGCGCACACAGCGTCTGGAACGGAGTATACTGGGGCCTTAATAATGACCGCAAACGTTACTATATCATATTTGCAGTAGCGGCCGTTCTCAATTTACTTCCCATAGTCGGTCAGGCAGTATCGGGAACGCTTTTACAGAATGGAAAGATCGGACTTGTGATGCTTAACATCATGGTGATCATAATGATGGCCGTAATTGTTATCGAGATGGTCATAAAGAACATGATAGACAAGAAGAAGGCTGAGGAGGACGAGTAATATGAAGAATTTAAAGCTTAAAGCCGCGCGGGCCGGCAAGGACCTTTCTCAGGAAGATCTTGCGGTGATCTGCGGAGTATCCAGACAGACAATAAGCGCGATAGAAAAGGGTGATTACAACCCGACCATCAACCTGTGCATATCGATATGCAAGGCACTTGGACTTACCTTAAACGACCTGTTCTGGGATCCGGAAGCATCCGAAACCTGAGATAATATCAGCCTTGCGGTATCACCATCGGCAGATATTTTTCCCGCTCCTTTTCAACAAAATCATGTATCCATTCTCTGTCAAGGAGGTTGTCAAGCGCCTCCCCCATGGCAGAGCGGTCGGCGAAGGTATCGAACTCAAGCTGTTTTTCCGAAAGCCTCATGAGCATTGCCTCGTCGACCGTGTTTTCACATAAGAGGTGCAGCACGAGCACATTTCTGACCTGACCCATCCGGTACACTCTTGAGATCGCCAGGTTGGTAAGAGAGGGCTTGATCTGCGGTTCGCAGAAGATCACGATGCTTGCGGCCTGAATATTAAGCCCCGTGCCGCCCGACTGCACCTGGCATACCAGAACATCTTCTTTTTCACTGTCGGAAAAACGGTCGATGATCGCCTGTCTTTCAGCAACCGGAGTATCCCCGCTTATAACACCGGCGCAGCGTTTTCCGAGCATCGTACTTACTTTTTCCACTGTTTCCTTAAAAAACGAATATACGACAACCTTACGCTCATCCATAAGAGCCTGGTCACAGAGCTCCATAAGCCGCTGTCCCTTGGCGGATGTGGAAAGATCCGGCTGTCTGAACGAAACTTTCCGCATTCCCGCAAAATCGCTCTGCATCACATCGTTTCTGTAAAGATCCGTATCCTCCGGTGTCATCATGCACCATTCCTGTTTTTCCTCTATCTGAGGAAGTTCCTTGAGCACCTGTTCCCTTGTACGCCTCAGGTAAAACGGGGCGAGTACCTGGCGAAACTCCGGGACGTTGCTCATCTGGGCAAGTCCTCTTATCTCGTCTGACTTATCAGGTCTTATAAAATCTATCAGCGAGCACATTTCGTCGACCCGGTTCTCAAGAGGCGTGCCGGTCATCATCAGTATGCGCTTTGACTCGTTTTCAAGCCTTCTGATATATCCCGTCCGCTTGGCATCCGGATTCTTTATGTAATGAGCCTCATCGACTATCAGCATGTCTAAGCTCATCTTTTCATCGATCCGGTCGATTATTTTTTTCATCATCTCGTAATTGGTGACTGCGGCACCGCCGTCTCGTATCCACCTCTCAAGGGCGGATTCGGAGAGTGAACCGTGCACCAGATATGCGGGTATGCTGCAAAACTTCTTGATCTCGCGGCACCAGTTTATGAGGACGCTTGCGGGGCAGACTATCAGGAAATGACAGGTCTGTACCTGTGAGCTGATGTGAGCCATCGCGGCGATCGCCTGAATGGTCTTTCCAAGCCCCATCTCATCGCCAAGAAGCACTTTTTCCTGATTGAGGATGTATTTGGCGCCGAAGGTCTGATAGGAACGAAGTGTCCCGTGAAAGCCGTCCGTGTTAAGAGTAAGTGAATCTATCTCATCGGCAAGCCTCTCGGGAATGCTGCTGTAGATGTATTTGCGCTCGGTCTTGGCAACGCCGAGGCTTTCAAGGATCGCATAATAGTCCGCACTGTTTTTCTCATAATCCTTCCAAACCGCGTTATCATCGTAGGCGGAGGCTTCGCCGTAGAGTCCGATAAATCTCCCGGCGCGCTCGAATAGGGGTCCATTGCAAAAAGAAGCCATACCGGCAACGACAAACGCCGTGTGATCCTTAAGCTCCCGCCCGGAGAACAGCCACTGTACGCGGTTCTTGATTATGTGCTCGCTCTTAAGGGCCTGTACGTAATCGTGGAATTCGGGATAGATGCTTTCTACATCATGTCTTATGACTTCCTTGCGCCGGTATTCGTAGACAGCCCTCTTAAGCTCTGCCTGCTGGGGGGCTTTGTCATCGTCCGGTGTGAGAGTGACACTGGAATACGAGGAGATCTTGTCGACAAATTCGAAAATGATGTTCCGGATAGCCTCTATCTGCTTATCGCCAATGCCGGGGATCTCTCTAAGCTCCCAGTCTTCGGCCGTTGACAGCCGTCCCATATCGGTATAGCCGGCTTCCGCAAGTGCTGATACGCGGATGCCTGCTTTGGATTTTTTCAGCTCATCAACAGAAATATCCTTAAGAGATTTTTGCGCATCGAGCATAAGCAGCTGTCTGCAGGACAGACGTATCCGGTCCTCCTGCTTTTTCCTGTCGAGACAGATCTGCTCAAGGGCAGAGTCCATTCCATACAGGATGTTCATCAGTTTTTTGACGTCGGTAAAATTGATCTTTTCCATGGGCTTATTTTTCAGAAAAATCTACATCCATCGCTATCTTCACATCGTGATCCGGGAATTCCTTTTTGATGTCCTCGTAAACGTCTCTGCATACGGCCCTGCGGTCTTTGGCATCAAAGCTTACGACTATGTCAAAGCGCATGCTCTTTTTCTCGGGATCCAGGTAAAATCCGTGCATCTGGCGCACGTACTGATGCGACAGTGCGATATCATGGACACGATTCTGCACTTCTTTATTGTGATCGTCCTTGGTATTTATGGAATATATGCCTATTGCGGTAAGTATGACTTTGTGCCGCAGATAGACTTCCTCCTGGATGCTTCTTGTAAGCTGGTCCAGCCTGTCGACAGAATATGTGTCCGGCACTGCGACGTGGACCGAGCCGTTCCATGAATCGGGACCGTAATTGTTGAGCACGAGGTCGTATGCGCCCTGTACATCGGGAAATCCGTTAACTGTCTCTTTGATGTGCTTTGCAAGATCGGGATCATTTCCCTCTCCGAGTATCTGCGACACGGTATCCTTAAGCATCTCAACGCCGGATTTGATGATAACGATCGATATGACCGCACCGAGCCAGGCTTCCAGTGATATGCCGGTCAGTAAAAACAGGACTGCCGCAACCAGAGTGGAGGCCGAAATGACCGAATCAAGAGTTGCCTCCTGCCCGGAATTTATGAGGGAGGCAGAGTTTACTTTTTTTCCTGTATTCGTAACATATCTTCCGAGGATGATCTTTACTGCGACCGCGATCACGATGATGATAAGAGAAGCTGTCGAATAATCCGGAACGTCCGGGGTGATTATCTTTTTTACCGACTCGACAAGTGATGTGATGCCGGCGTAAAGCACAATTACGGAAATGATCATGGCGCTCAGGTATTCTATGCGCCCGTAGCCGAAGGGATGCTTTTTGTCAGGCTCCCGGCCCGCAAGTTTGGTCCCGATGATGGTTATGAGCGAGGCGCCCGCATCGGAAATATTGTTGACCGCATCCATAACAATGGCGATCGAGCTGCTCATAAGTCCGATAACGGCCTTGACCACGGCAAGCAGGATATTGGTCACTATTCCGATGATGCTTGTCCTAACAATTATCTTTTCCCTTGAATCGGCGGTGTTTCCGCCCTGATCTGTGTAGTCCGGATATTTTGGTTTCATGATATTTTTCTTCTCCTCTGAGAGTTACTGATGCTTATGCGGTTTTCGGGATATTTGGTATGGCTTTTTTCCGCTCCTCTGAGGGCTTCAGATGCTTATGCGGTTTTCGGGATGTTTGACATGGCTTTTGCCTGTTCCCGGATATTCTGCTGTATCCTTCCGGCCGGGATGCGATCCCGCCGTCGCATGAGCGCTTGTCTATGCTATCCATATTTTAAACAAAAAAAGAAGTTTCGTAAATGCACCGGAGTTTGGGGTTCATTCAATATTTTTCTGTTGACAGATAAAAAAATATCATGTAATAATTGATTAAACCGTTGAAGGAGAGTGAGTAACTTCCGACAACCTCATTCTGAGAGAGCCGCGGACGGTGAGATCGCGGCAATGAGACCGGAAGCGAATGGACTCCTGAGGGCGAGCGGAAATAACAGTATGCGAGCCGGAGAAGATCCTCCGTTATCAAAGATCCGCGTATGATGGTACGCATGAGTGGGTACGAAAGTACCAAGCCGGGTGGCACCGCAGGAAAAGATTTATCCTGTCCCAGCAAATGTTGTTGGGGCAGTTTTTTTATTTCGCAAACAATGAGCCGGTTTCGATCGAGCTTTCGCCGATAAAAAAACTGTCCGGGAAAAATAGAATTGCCGGGAAGGCAGAAAGGAAACATTATGAGTGAAGAAAAGAAAATCCCCTACAAGATCTATTTAAGCGAGAACGAGATCCCGAAGAAATGGTACAACGTACGTTCAGACATGAAAAACAAGCCGGCTCCGCTTATCAATCCCGGAACGCATGAGCCCATGGGCTTTGATGATCTGCGCCCGGTATTCTGCGACGAGCTTATCAAGCAGGAGCTTGACAATGACACGGCTTATATCGACATCCCGCAGGAGATAGTTGATTTTTACAAGATGTACCGTCCCTCGCCTCTTGTCAGGGCATACTGTCTTGAGAAAGCGCTTGATACGCCTGCAAGGATCTACTACAAGTTTGAGGGAAACAACACAAGCGGCAGCCACAAGTTAAACTCTGCGATCGCCCAGGCTTATTACGCAAAAAAGCAGGGCCTTAAGGGTATCACGACCGAGACCGGAGCAGGACAGTGGGGAACAGCACTTTCCATGGCATGTGCATATTTCGGCCTGGATCTTAAG
>JAILPG010000265.1 GCA_024699595.1 Lachnospiraceae bacterium
CATATGATCCATGAGGATCAGGTCAAAGTCCTCTGTTTTGCATATCTCTATCGCCTTGTTTCCGTCATTTACAAGCGACAGCCCGATCTGCGTCTTCTTAAGAAGCGCCGAGATGAGCTTTAAGTTCAGATCCACATCATCCACTACAAGGATCTTCGCATCCGGTGCATGGAAGCTTTCCTTATATGTACTGTGCTTTGCAACGTCTTCTTTTTGCAGGGTAAACTCTCCCGCAGGCGCCTCATCCACTACGGTCTGGGGTATCAGTACGGTGAATTCCGATCCCTGTCCGCTAACGGACGATACGGTGACAGAGCCCTGCATCATGTTAAGAAGCTCCTTACTTATGGCAAGTCCCAGCCCGGTTCCCTCTATCGTCCTGTTTTTCTCCTCATTGACCCTCTGGAACATCTTAAAGAGCTTGTTGATGTCCTCCGCAGATATCCCCTGTCCGGTATCTGTCACCACGAATTTAAGCTTATCAGTGGCCCACGAGACGTCGAGCCCGACCTGTCCGTTCTGGGTGTATTTTATGCTGTTTGTAAGCAGGTTTACAAGCACCTGCCTGATGCGCTCCGAATCGCCAAGAAGCTTCTTTGGTATATCAGATGCGCATTTGACGATTATCGGCAGATCCTTGATCATGGCCCTCGGCGCCACCAGATGGTAGCTCTCCCTGATAAGCTCATGAACACTGTATTCTGCGGGGTTTATCTCCATTTTTCCCGACTCGATCTTGGAAAAATCAAGGATGTTATTGATAAGCGACAAAAGCGTATTGCCGGAGCTTCTGATATCGTCTGCGTATTCAAGCACCCTGTCATCCGAGGATTCCCTTAGGATCATCTCGTTCATGCCAAGGATCGAATTGATCGGAGTCCTGATCTCATGGGACATATTTGCAAGGAAGAGGCTCTTTGCGGCGTTTGCCCTGTTTGCTTCGGACCTTGCCTCTTTAAGGGACTGCATCATCCTGTAATCCTCGGTCACGTTTTCAAACAGGAAGAACGAGCCCATTATGCGGTTCTTTGAATCCGTGCAGTTTCGGTAATCAACCCTGACCTTGGAGGCTTCTTTTCCCAGATACATTGAAAATGTCTCTTCGAATTCCTCCACATTCTGCGGATCCCTGTCTTTTACCCAGAGGGCCACAGGATAGTGGTCAAAGCCGAACGTTTCCTTATATATGTTAAATGTATCGCGTGCTGTCTTATTTATATAGATGCAGTTTTTTTCCGCATCAAACAGTAACAGGCCTTCCTTCATCGAGTCGACCGCAAGCTGCAGCGTGTTGCTCATTAGCTTCCCGGGCACGTAATAAAGCGCAAAATAGAAGAGCAGCAGACCCGAGAGCGCATAAAGAAGCACAGAATAGTCGAAGGGAAGGATAAAGTACATATAGGCGATGTTTAAGATCACGATCGCCATGACAGATGCAAGCACCGGTATGTACTTAAATCTGTAGAAGCCCTGCGAATTCACCAGTGAGATGGTAAGCAGTATCAGTGTAAGCAGCACCGGGATGTAGCAAAGCGTCAGATGGATGTTAAAAAGCAGCGTCGGGATCGTCTGGTAGGCCGTCGAGCCATCATATATCGTCATGGAATACATGCTGTACATATGCCCCGTGAATATGCTTACAAACAGGCTTGCCATATCGACCATTATGATCGACATCCAGATCTTTTTGAAGGTGTTTAGGTGACTTGTCCTGTTTGTGTAGACAAAGGTAAAGCACAGCATGAAATACGTGATGAAATCTATGCTTGCGAAATACATTGAAAAGAAGAAATTGTTGACATACCAGACCTGGGATGTAGCGATCACGACGTATGAGAGCACGGCAACGAAAGCCGCATTGAGTATGCGGGCTATTGATACGTTTAGAGGCCTTCTATCCTTATATAGCTGACATATGATAATAAACAGCAGGATCTCCGATAACGCTCCCACTGTGACAAAGGCAAATCTCATCTGAGTTCCCCTTGGGTGTCTCTTCTACATTGAAAATACTCATGATGCTGGCGCAGGACTTTCGCAAAAAATGCCTTTAATTTTGGCCGTGACATCATTGTTATGATAGCATATGCGGCTTTTTGTGACAATGGAGCGAAAATGGTTTGACAAATCATTACTGTTAGATTAACATAGATGTGCTGTGCGACATTAAGTGGTATTCATATGCCTTTTGTCGGATGCATGTGTCCGTAGCTCAGCTGGATAGAGCAACGGCCTTCTAAGCCGTGGGTCGGGGGTTCGAATCCCTTCGGGCACATTCGGGTCGGGAATGATTCATATTCGATCCGATAAGATCAGCGGACGTTGATTGACAGTGGTCAGATACGATCACTGGCCGCTTAGGTTTCGTGGTGGGTATGGCGCAGTTGGCTAGCGCGCCAGATTGTGGCTCTGGAGGCCGTGGGTTCGAGTCCCACTATCCACCCTTTTAAAGGGCTATCGCCAAGCGGTAAGGCACAGGGTTTTGATCCCTGCATTCGCTGGTTCGAATCCAGTTAGCCCTGTTTTCGGGACACTAGCTCAGTCGGTAGAGCACTTGACTTTTAATCAAGTTGTCGCGGGTTCGATTCCCGCGTGTCTCATAGAGAAAAGCTGATAGAATCGGCGTTTTTTTGATGCCTTGCAGAAATACAGGACGTTTATCAGTTCGACGTTTTTTTGTTGAAAAAATAAAAAAAGGTACTTATCAAAACGAAACTCATGTGGTATCATTGCAATACAGTTTGTGATAAGTAGTCGTTTATAAGTTTTGTGACGTAGATCAGACTTATTTGTTTGAATGTTTATGGCTACAATAACGAAAAGGGCAGATGAAGGGTTCTGCCCCTTTTTGTTTGTGCTAATCTTTCTGAGTTTTAGAATTTGTTAAAATTTTTTTCATTTTTTTAAAATTAAGTCTTGCAATTCATTCTGCAGTATGTTATTGTTTATTCGCTTCATTTTTTTGAGCATGTATGTACACGCAAATGTAGGATCTTTTCTTCGCATTCAAACATATCTAAGGAAAGAATGATTAAATCAACGTTTCCATAATGTTTCATGTAAGGATCTGAGTTTTCCCGGGAATTATTGCAGTAAGATAGTCTTCATATTTTGGATTTCAGGTATTCTTTTTTGAGAGGTTACATATATAACTATTCCAATTTATTGACATTTCTATAGGTTTTTCCTCTAAATGTCTGAAAAATACAGACTTTAGAGGAAAGCCTCACATCTAAAAGGCAGACAGGAGGAGCTGCTATGCTCTCTCCTGATCTCCTTGTCGGACGGAGTACGTCCGGCATCTTCTTTTTCCGTAAGTGTGTTATCCGTCTTCTTTTTCCATTTGAAAAAGTACTGAAACGGTTATATAATTTATCGGTATCAGATCCTGACGCATAAGAGATTTTTCATAATATTTTTCTATCTGAGGAAAGAAAAATGGATTATAACGCTTTTATTGACTCTTTTCAGGGAATAGCCTGCGTGGTGTCCCTGCGAAAGGATGCAGTTGATGGCAATCATGTTGCAATAACTGCCGCAAATAAAAAGTATCTTGCGTCTGTCGGCAAAGCTGATGAAGATTTCGTCCCAAACAGACCTTACACATATTACATTTCCAAAGACCCGAATTTTGAGGCGCTTACCACAAGCTGCATAAACAACCGGAAAATTTCGCATCAGTACGTTAACGCTGCGCTGTATAACGCGTGGATCGATCTTTACATGATCCCTCTTGAAGATGACGAAGATGGGAACGGCTATTGCGTATTCAGTTACGAAATGACGCCCTCATCCGATTCCGACAAGATGATCGAGATTTCCGAACGTACCGCATACATGGTCTTAAAGACGTGTATCAAGTTCAGGGAGAATGATGATTTTAAGGCCACGATGGATTCCATAGTAAAGGACATCAGAAGCCAGTGCGAATCAGACGGCTGCGCCATTATCCTTGCCGATAGCGATAAGGAGATCATCGACCTGCTTTCATTTGACCATATCGGCGGGTTTGCGCCGGCTGAAGATGATGTGTTCTTTAGACCGGAATTCTACCACATAGTCTGTAAGTGGCAGGAAATAATGGCAGGCTCGAACTGTTTCATCATTTCCAACGAAAAAGAGCTTAAGGCGGTGGAACAAAAGGATCCTGAATGGTATAAAACCCTCGTATTTTCGGGGATCAAGAGCCTGGTTCTGTATCCTCTGCGCGTCAAAGACAATCTCTACGGATATATTTTTGCATCTAATTTTAACTCGGATAAGATCACTTTCATCCGGGAGGTAATGGAGCTTAATTCGTTCATCCTTTCCGGTGAGGTCGAAAACTACCGGATGCACCAGAAGCTCGAGGAATTAAGCAGAATGGACATTCTCCTTGGCGTCTTTAACAGTAATGCCATGAACCAGAGGATAACCGAGCTTATGGAGGGTTCCTGTGAGATAGAAAAGGGACTTGGTGTTGTATTTATCGACGTGAACGGACTCAAGCGTGTCAATGACACTCTCGGACACAATGAGGGTGATGAGATGTTAAAAAAAGTGTCTGCAAAGCTCAAGTCCGTCTTTACGGGCAAGGAAATATACCGCGCGGGCGGGGATGAGTTCCTGATCATCACCACGGATATGGATAAGGATGAGTTCTATTCAACCTTTGAAAGGCTGAAGGCTGTCTCAAGGGTAGCCGGTGAACCTGCTTTTGCCCTTGGGGCTCATTTTGACGAGAAGGATCACGATATCAAGGAGATCATGCACATCGCTGATTCGAACATGTACAAAAATAAAGCGGAATACTACGAGAACAATCCGGCTGCAGACCGCAGAAGCCGTCCGTCAGACTAAAGGAACTCCATCATGCGGCGATTTTACAGTGAATGATAAATATGCCGTCTGCAATTATACAAATATCTGTCATTTCCGGTTTTCATTCGTATATATTAACTGAAGGGAAAAACTACGCAAATTAAGGAGGAGGTAATCCAATGAAACTCACAGGTGATCTGAAAAAGAAGGTGGACCATGCGGCCAGCGCAGCAGAAAAAAGAGACCTGATCCAACAGGCAGGTATTTTATTGACCGACGAAGAACTGAACATGCTTTCGGGAGGCGAAGAGTCGGAGGGAGGATCATTGATCCTTTACAAGTGTGATATGGGGCACTATTTTAACTCTCCGAATGAAATACCGTGTCCTTATTGTGGATCCACGAAGCTTACGGTAGTGCGGGAGTAAAGGCTGCCGGAGTAAACCCGTCAGGCTTTTAAGAGTGGCTTTTAACGCCAAACGGCAGGCTAATGTTTCATCCGGCGTCCCGGATTGGTGTAATTCAATTTGATTAATCGAGTAGGAGGAATTTCTCATAAGTGAAAAATTCCGACCTCTCACACCACCGTGCGTACCGTTCGGTACACGGCGGTTCAATCAACTTAACAAGTAACACACCTTTCGGTGTAGTAATCTAACATTGAGACTAATCCAAATGAGGTTAGTCTCTTTGTACTTATAGCCT
>JAILPG010000266.1 GCA_024699595.1 Lachnospiraceae bacterium
GCAAACAGAAACCCGTCAGTATCCTTAAAAAAGGTCTTTCTAAGCAAAAAGACAATGCCTGCCGTAAACAGCAGATTGCAGAAAAGCCATACATATCTTGCAGCAAGAGGAGGCAGAAATGTGAAGGGTATCAGTAACATAAGAAGCGACGGAAACTGGTTGGCTTCCATCTGAAGGTAATACTCCTTAAATTCAGGATGATCCTTTAACAGCTCAGGGTCAAAAGATGCATCATAGGGATTGATCCTTAAGGTAAAAGCCTTGGCTGCATCCCACTGAAAATCCTGGCTCATCATTACAGCATTCTTGCAGCCCTGAAACAGTGACAGGGCTGCAAGCAATGAAAATACCGCAATTATGATCTTTTTTAATCTTTCATTTTCCAATATTTTTGTAATGGAAGAATGACCCATATTAAATCCTTGATATAACCGCTTCCTTAAGAGCCTCCAGGGATTCATCCGCATCCTTTAAGCTCTTCCCCTTTACTCCCATATAGAATTTGATCTTAGGCTCGGTTCCCGAAGGCCTTGCACAGCACCACGAATCATTGTCAAGCTCAAAGTACAATACGTTTGACTTCGGAAGTCCTGTCTCAGAGATCTTTCCGGTAGCCATATCCTTTACGGTGTTGTTTTCGTAATCCCTGAACTGCTTTACTGACAGGTTTCCAAACTCTGCCGGGGGATCCTTTCTAAGATTGTTCATTATCTCCTTTATCCTGTCGGCACCCTCGATACCCTTCATCGTAAGTGTATGGATGCCCTCTTTATAGTATCCGTACTCCTCATAGATCTTTAACATCTGGTCCCACAGTGTCAGACCCTGCTTTTTATAGAAGGCAGCCGCCTCGCAAAGGCACATTACGGCAACGACCGCATCCTTATCCCTTGCATGGGTACCGGCCAAACATCCGTAGCTTTCTTCAAAGCCGAATACATAGTTGTTTGTATGCTTCTGCTCAAACCACTTGATCTGCTCACCTATATACTTAAAGCCGGTAAGCACCTCGATAAGCTTTACGTTATATGCCGCTGCTATGGGATCGGCAAGGTTTGTGGAAACGATCGTCTTGATCATGGCAGGATCAGCGGGCATTGTGTCCGTGTGTGTCCGCTCTTTTAAGATATACTCGGCGATCAGCATTCCCGACATGTTTCCGGTAAAGGGTATGTATTCACCTGACTCTGCATCCTTTGCGTATATTCCGAGTCTGTCGGCATCGGGGTCGGTTGCGAGTACCATGTCCGCATCCTTTTCCTTTGCAAGCTTAAGCGCAAGCGTAAAGGCCTTGGGATCCTCGGGATTAGGATATTCAAGAGTGGTAAACTTCGGATCCGGCATTTCCTGCTCGGGCACCACAAAGACATTCTTAAACCCAAGTTCTGAAAGTATCCTTCTTACCGGAACATTTCCCGTACCGTTAAAGGGTGTATATACGATCTTTATATCATCCGCCATTTCCTTTATGACCTCGGGGTGAATGATCTGCTTTTTAAGCTCTTTCATATAGGCATCATCTATCTCACTGCCTATCACATTGTAGAGACCCTTCTTTACGGCCTCTTCCTTATCCATGGTCTTTGCGTCGCTGAACTCTTTTACGGACTTAACTTCATCGATTATGTCGGTATCCTTGGGAGCTGTTACCTGTGCGCCGTCCTCCCAGTATACCTTGTATCCGTTATACTCCGGGGGATTATGAGATGCCGTTACCACTATTCCGGATATGCAGCCTAAGGTTCTTACCGCAAAGGAAAGCTCCGGAGTAGGACGGAGAGCATCAAACACATAAGCCTTAATGCCGTTTGCGTTAAGGCAGAGAGCTGCGATATCGGCAAATTCGGGGGACATGAACCTTGAATCATAGGCTATGGCCACGCCCTTGTCCGTACCGCCCTGTTTTAATATATAATTTGCAAGTCCCTGGGTGGCTCTTCTTACGGTATACATGTTCATCCTGTTGGTCCCTGCGCCGATGACTCCTCTTAAGCCCCCGGTACCAAACTCAAGATCCTTGTAAAACCGGTCTTCTATCTCCTTTTCATTTCCCGCTATGCTCCTAAGCTCCTCTTTTGTCTTTTCGTCAAAATAAGGATCGTTAAGCCAGCTTTCATACTGCTCCATGTAACCCATACGTAAACCTCCTTGAATATATATTTGTTAACCAACCATGCTTTTTTCATTGCCCTTCAGGACAAAGTTGCTGTGATCAAGGGAAAAATTGGGGTTAAAATACGGATCTCCCTTTTCAAGGACTTCCTTCCATTTCTCCCTAAACAGCTCACTCTCCCTGTCATATCTTTCCCTGTTTGCAGCGGATGCCTCATCCGAAACATCATCTCTTCCTCTTGAAGCCGATTCATAATGAAACAGCTCCGCAAACGGGGTGAAAACATTTAAAAGGCCTTTCTGCCTGAGCTTTAGGCAGTAGTCAACGTCATTTAAAGCTACGGCGAATTCCTCACTTAAGCCGGAAACTTCCTCAAACAGCTGTTTTTTTGTCATCATGCAGGCGCCCGTTACGGCGGAGACATCCTGTGCATAACAGAGCCTTCCCATATAACCGAGGTTCTCCTTGGGCATTTTATAGTGGGAATGGCCTGCCGTCCTGTGGGCTCCGAGTCCCAGTACTATGCCTGCGTGCTGTATCGTGTAATCCTCATAATAGAGCATGCAGCCGACAGCTCCGACATCATTACGCTGAGCGTACATGAGAAGCTCTTCTATCCAGGTTCTTGTGATGATCTCGGTATCATTGTTTAAAAGGATCAGATACTCGCCTTCGGCATAGCTTTCCCCGAAATTATTGATCTTTGAGTAATTAAACTCTCCGAAATATGTTACGACCTTAACATTATCAAGCTTTCTCAGAGTATCGTAATAATCGGTTATCTCAGCCGTTTCGCTGTTGTTTTCAATGATTATGATCTCATAGTTCTCATATGAAGTCTTATTCTGGATGGATTCGATGCATCTCTTCAGATCGTTTAAATGATCCTTATTCGGTATCATTATGGATACCTTGGGCTTTGAGGTAAGCGCATATCTGATCCTGAATATTGTCTCAAAGGCTCTGGAGCTCTCTATTTCAAAGTCCTTAAACCCGCATTCCGTAAGATGGGACGAAACAGCCTTTTTTGCGGCATCTATCGCATAGGTCTTTGCATTAATGTCGCTTGCGACCGAGCCTGCATGGCTTCTCCAGTAATACAGGATCTTCGGCACATGTACTATCTTTGAAGCTCTCTTTGTAAGCCGCAGTATCATGTCATGATCCTGTGAACCGTCGTATTCACTCCTGAACAGACCCGTTTCATCCACAAGTTCCCTTGAAAAGACGGAAAAATGACAGATATAGTTATTTGCTCTCAGATTGTCTATCGCAAAATCGGGCTTGAAATGAAGAGTGATCATATCATCGATGCTGTCACCCTTAAAGGTCGTCTCGTCACAGTAGATATAATCCGCACCCTCTTTACAGATAACCTTCATGTATTCATAGAGTGCACTGGGATGCAGGATATCATCGTGATCAAAGAGTCCTATGTAGTCTCCCGTCGACATCTTAAAGCACTCGTTGGTGTTTCCGGAGATGCCTTCATTGCTTTCAAGCTTTTTATACTTTACTCTCTTATCCCTGTCCGCATACTCTCTGCAGATCCGTCCGACATCCTCATGATCCTTATCGGATCCGTCTGCAAGGCAGAGCTCAAAGTTAGTGTATGTCTGTGACAGTACCGATTCCGTCATCTGACGCAGAAACTTTTCAGGAGTATTGTAAAGAGGTACTAAGATACTGAACTTAATGTCTTTGTCAAAATGTTCATTCTGCTGTCTCTTTCTCTCATCCTCCGAAGGCATGCTCAGAGTTCCGTAGGATCTGTAGGCCTTTTTTTCAATGATCTTGCTCTTTATCTTTTCCTTTATATTCTTAAGACTTCCGTACCGCCTGATCCTCTTTACCAGATTTGAAAGGTGACTGAATAAGAGTCTTACGGGATAAACAGCCTTCCAAAGCCTGCTCTTTCTGATCTTGTCAAGCTTATAGGTAAGATCTGCATTCTTTTCCTCGAGATCCACAAGCTGCCTCGTCAGCTCTTCAGTCCGCTTCTGTTCCTTAAAATACAGCTCTTTATAGTATTCAGCCCGGCCGTTTAAAGCCTCCTCAAAATCTTCCATAAAATCTCCGTGTATATATATCAGCCGAAAATAAAGCTCTTTACGGTCGAATCCTCACAGTCTCCCGAAAAATGTCTGGTTTTTGTCAGAAAAGAAGTCATCTCAAACACAGGGATATACTCCGTATCTTTTTCTACGGAGTCAACGGGTATCTTTGCCGCAAATCCGCAAAGAGAAGACCTTCTCGCATCCTTAAACACCCCTTTTACATCTGCCCTGTACTCAGGGAAAAGAGATACCCTTATGGCAGCATGCTTATCTGAGGATTCCCCGCCGTTTTCCTTATATTCCTTCGGTATCAGCAAAAGCTCCCTTAAATAACAGGAATTGTCCCTTTTATCCTTAAGCACCCAACCCTCGATCACATACTGGTCCGGGTCCTCGGTATTAATGGCTCTCTCCGTCTTTACTGACTCCACGTTATACTTAAGATGTTTATCGGATCTCCTTCTTAGGATCTTTTCGGTCACTTCAGAAGGAAGATAAGTCACATTGCCCGAAAGGCCGCGTTTTCCGCATTCGGCTATGACGTCTGTCTGATAGTCAAGTGTATCCTTTATAAGCCTTCCGTTATAATACGGATCCCCTTCAGACCGAAGCCACTTATGATCTCTGTATAAGAGGCTCCGCTCCATCTGCAGCCTTGTATACTTTGCATCATCAAGGCTGTCCTTTCCTCTGGATACGGATTCGTGATGGTACATGAACACATCGTTTATGATCACGTTCCGAAGGCCATTCTCATGCAGTTTCAGGCAGATATCCACGTCATTATAACCAACCTTCATTTTATCATTAAAGCCCGAAACATTAAAGTATTTTTCTCTTGAAACGACCATGCAGGCGCCTGTTACGGCGATCACGTTTCTGTTGAATCGGTTGATACCGAAATACCACACCTTACTGTCATCGTGGAACTGCAGCTTATGCGAAGGACCGCAGTCCAGATCGACTATGCCGTCATGCTGGATAAGAGAAGAGTCCGGATACAGAAGCTTTATCCCGACCGCACCGGCATCCTTCATGGAAGCATACTTAAGCAGCTTTATGATGCTCTCCGGTCCGGTAAGCTCTATATCGTCGTTTAAAAACATCAACAGAGGGTATATGGCCTTTTCCGCCCCGATATTACACATCCTGGAAAAATCAAACTCCATCGGCTCATATATGTATCCGGCAAAG
This sequence comes from Lachnospiraceae bacterium, assembly GCA_024699595.1. The sequence continues at coordinate 5,365 of JAILPG010000266.1, forward strand.
GAATCAGTACTTCTGGAAGCATTCTGATAGTTAAATCTTTCGATAGCTTCCGTTATTTTATCCTTTTCTTCCTGCCTGCTTCCGTTGTCTACGATGATCACCTGCATGGTAAGATCATCCCTGTCAGTCACCCCGAAGATACTGTCAAGACATTTTATAAGCATAACGCTGTTATCTTTTGATGGGATCACCACAGATACACGGAATTCACCGGTTCCTTTCAGATATGAAGTCTTGTCGTAAAGCCTGCCGTAGGCTCTCTGTACATAAGGGGCAGTGTTCTTTCTGTAATACTCTTCGTATATCCTTTCGGCGATATCTTCGGTATGGTCAGCTTGCGGTGCTGCGTTTACCCCGTTTTCATCCTTTAAAGAGTCCGTTTCTTCAAACAGCTTATCTGCGTTTATATGTATCGCGGTCTTTTCGATATGCCTTACATTCCCGTTTCTCATAAACTCATGCAGAAGCACCAGTTCGGCATACGCACGCTTCTCATCCTTACCCTCTGTTTCCATTTCATCATAATAAACATACAGATCTGATATCTCTGAAAGCGCACTTATCATGGATATCCTGTCTGCCGCAAATACATCCCTTATGTAATTTACATGCATGAAGGTATCATAGGCAGGATCAGGCTTATAGAACGGAGCCGTTCTCTTTTCGTTATATATATAGTCATGGTCAAAATAAGTAAGCCCGCTGTATCCGTCTTTTAAGCTATCAGCGATCATCCCCCACTCAACCAGAGCTTCCTTTCTTGTGAATACAAAATGATCCTTCTCCCCAAAAGAGCAGACCGAGACAAGGTGATCCGGAAATATATCTCTTAATGAGCGCAGAGCATCTGCAAGATCCGGCGGATCCTTTTCTCTGTTTCCGGCATTATAAAACAGAGGGCTACCGTCTGCTTGTATCCCTCCGTCATCGATCCGATCCTTTATCTCAATATATCTTATGTAATATTCATACGGATCTGTCTGCTTTAACAGCTCTCTGTCATACAGATCATGCAGTTTTTTCGTGTCAAATATACTCATATGCTGTCTCTTTTATGTCTGTATCATCTTATGTTACATATAAATCCCGGATAGATATCGTCATCTGTTTTGACGGGACCTGCAACAAGGGTCCTGATCTTGTTAAATCCTCTTTTAACTATTGTTCCCCTTCGCTCCAAAAGCTCCTTTTCCCTCATCTTTTTTAGGAAAGATGGAAGGTCACTTAAGACGGAGTCATCTATACGTGACACAATATAGCGTATTCTTAAGGTCTTTTTTACAGTAGGAAGATCAAAGAAGACAAGCTGGGGGTCCGAATGGTCAAACAGGAAAGCAGATTCCGATATGCAGTAACCGTTGATCAGATATCTGTCAATGTTATCTTTTTTCGATAACGCATCGTTTTTATCGCCGGTTATTAATTCTGCATTTAATACTTTTACGAGGCATTCACGTTCTACCGGATCGATCCTAAGCTCTCTGACCGCAGGATCGAGCTCTATGTCAAGTAATACCGATCCGTCCTCCCTGTCATGGGCACCTACCACATACATAAGATCATCCGGTGCAAAGCCCCTTTCCGCTTCTTTTGCTGCATATACCTGGGGATTTAGAAGACTTGTGCCGGTAAGGCTCTTTTTTACCATATCATTGAGATCAAGTGTAGCCGCTGACATCACCTCATGCAGCAGCTCAAAGGAAGCTGTGCCTTTCTTTATATACAGCTGGAAATTCTCTTCATATTCAAGGAACAGTTTCTTATCATCCTCACTTATCCCTGCCTCACCGAAGAGATCGATCCCGTTATCGTCAAGGTAATGTGAAAAGCCGGAATCCTCCCTGCCCCTTAAGTAATAAAAGAGTGCGCGGAAAATGACAAAGCTTACCGGAAGCCTGCCTTCAAAGGTCCATTCGTAATCTATGACGGTCCATGTTCCGTCCGGACCGTAATGCCTGTCAAATATTATGTTCTCAAATATCAGGTCAATGTCGGATATCTCCGTATACCGCTCTCCCGCCGTAAGCTTTTCTCCGAATATCTCCCTTAAGGCTGCTAGAGACGTATCTTCTGATACAATATGGCCGTCCTCTGCATCCGATGCGGATCTGTAGAGGATATCCCTGTATTTATGGATAAGCCTGTGCATCTCTTCATACCGTCCCTCTGAGTCGAGCCTGTCGAGATATTCCTCCATCGTCTCCCCGTCAACATATTCAAGCACAGTCTCTTGTGTATGACCCTCTTTGTGATGATCCCCTGCTTCCTCAAGGCATCTGCAGGGACAGAGCCCTTCATCCGAATACAGATCAAGCAGTGCCTTATAATGGTTCTTTATGCCTGCTACATGAGCGGATGCCTCGTCATCGAGAGCTTTTTTATATACCTTTCTGAAACCGTCTTCATCCTGTGTGATGACGGTGGCTATCCTGTATTTTGCACTTCTTTCGTCGGAATACTTGACAAATATCACGTGTTCTTTATTGCTGTTTTCCCTGTCTAAGTCGTATTCCTCAGGCACTGCACGGTTTTCTGCAAGGACTAAAAAGGAGTTTGAATACTCATAGAATCTTCCGTCCTTTATTATCTCGTTGAAGGCCTTTGTCTCATCAAAGCAGACAACCCTGTCATTGTCATAATTCCTGATATTTCTCGAAAGCTCATTGAATCCCGGAAGCCACTCATCCGAATAAATGCTGTGACAGAGCTTGTAATCGGGGTATGGATAATAAAATGATGCAGACAGACCCGCATTTTCGATAAGGGTTTTCAGACCGTCGTGTGAAAACGTCTTTACACCGGAGGTATTTGTATATCCCTCTATTCCCTCATAGAACAGGCCTGTATGATCCTCTTTGCAGCCCGCAAAGTATTTGAGACCGTATTTGTTCTCAATTGCTATCACGAGCTTTCCGTCAGGCTTTAAATGCCCTTTGATCCTTGTAAGCATGTCACGATAAGGATCATCGCTGTTAATATAGCTTTCCGCATATTCAAGGACACCTATCAGGGTGATGTAGTCATATTTTTCATCTATATGGGGTTCTATGTCTTCGAAATTGCCTACGATTATCGACAGATTTGATGCATCACTGTTTCTGTATGCATTGATGAGACTTCTTTTTTTGCTTAGTTCTATACAGGTAACTTCCGATGCCATTTTGCACAGCACACCGGTAACGGCTCCGCAGCCGGAGCCGATCTCAAGCACCTTTGCATCCTCTTTCATATCAAGGAAACTTACGATGTTTTCCCTGGTATGGGAGAGATGGTACATGACAGACCATGATCTGCTGCTCAGTATGACATCGTCATACTTCTCCCTGGGATATTTCTTTACATCCTCAAGCAGTATATCCTCATTTATCCCTTCGGAATACAGATCGCTTCCGCCGTAATAGCCGTAATCGATCAGGACATTACCTATCTTTTCCGTTTTTTCACTGATCATCTTCACTTAACTTCCTTACCGTGACAACCGAATCCATATCGTAAAAACCCGTGGTATTCTTGTCTGAGATAACTGTCAGGTTAAAAATATCATACAGTCTGTGATATACCGTAAATTCACCGTTTCTGTAGCCCACACAGCCTAAGGATACAAGATATTCACCACCCTGTAAGCTCATCTTCTGTGTAAAGGTGGCTACCATGACATCACCGGGGGACGGGGTTCCCGTAGTAAGCTTTTCAAACATAGTATTGGTCCCGGTGATCTCCGTTCCCTGCATGTTCTTAAAAGAAACCGCAAAAATGGGATCCTGGATGGACTCAAAGAACCGGATCTTTAGCTTTACCGTAAATTCCTCGCCCTTGATTATCGTGTTCGTGATCTCTCCCGAATTATCATAGGCACAGTAATCCTCAAACTCCGCAAGTCCGCTTCCGTACTCATCCTTGTTGGGATTGAGCTTCATCTTGTCTTTCCAGCAGTCACCCTTACTGAGGTCATCGCTCTTATGGGTATCCACCTGTTTATCAAGCTGGCCCACAAGGACTTTTTTATACATATCTATGATCTCTTTGGGTGAACCTTCCCCGATCTTTACGCCCTTTTCAAGCAGGACCACCCTGTCGCAGTACTTAGCGATGCTTGAAAGGTCATGGCTTACGAACAGTATGGTCTTGCCCTGTTTTTTGAATTCCTCGAATTTTCTGTAGCACTTGTTCTGGAAGAACACATCCCCGACCGAAAGAGCCTCATCCACGATGAGTATCTCCGGATCTATATTGATGGCTACGGCAAAAGCCAGCCTTACGAACATTCCGCTTGAATAGGTCTTTACCTTCTGGTCGGCAAATTCGCCTATATCCGCAAACTCCAGGATATCCTTTAACTTTGAGTCTATCTCCTGCTCGGAAAAGCCGTTCATCGTGCCGTTTAAGTAGACATTCTCAACACCCGTATACTCCATGTTGAAGCCCGCTCCAAGCTCCAAAAGGGCGGATATACTTCCGTTTATCTTAACCTCACCGTAGGTTGGATTAAGAACGCCTGTTATTATCTTTAATATAGTGGATTTTCCGGAACCGTTTGTCCCTATTATCCCGACTGTCTCACCGGTCTTAACGTTAAGCTCGACATTATTTAAGGCATAGTGCTCCCTGCAATGGACATTTCCGATATGGAGAGCCTCCTTGATCCTGTCACGGTTTCTGTCATACAGCTTATATATCTTTGTAAGATTCTT
>JAILPG010000285.1 GCA_024699595.1 Lachnospiraceae bacterium
CTCAGATGGTAGCGGTGCCTGTTGGCGGTATAGACGCAGGAACCGCTTTTTAAGTAGTATATTTCGGTGTAATTATGGGAATGTTCATAGTTCATCCCAAAGGAGGGGTGACGTACCTGCCTTTCTATGTACAGTGTATGATCGCCATAATCAATGTTCATATTATTATACTGTCCTTTTCACGTTATTTTTCTGAGTAAATTTAACTAATAATCCCCTAACATTCCGGCCTGTATTCCAAGTATAACATGTCAATCACAAAAAATCAGTGGTAAATTTAAAAAACAGCTATTTTTTTGGTATAAATGTGTGAAAACCCATAATAGAATTTTAGTATCAAATCTGATCTGCTGTGATGATCCTTTTGGTCCGGGGACATTTTACAGCATTAAAAAAAATAAATAAGGGAAAGGAGCAACATATGAAAAAGAAGGTATTGGCAACATTACTTGCCGCATCAATGATATTGGGGTTAACGGCCTGCGGCGGTGGTGCAGCAGACGTGACATCTACCGAAACAGGAGACAGTAAAGAGACGGTTGAGACCGATGTTAATGCAGAGGAAAAGGCAGAAGCGGCAGAAACCGGGGAAGTAACGGAAGAAGGCGCAGTAAATCTGAGAATGGCATGGTGGGGTTCCCAGACAAGACATGATATTACGGTTGAGGTAATTGAAATGTATGAGAGGGAACATCCCAATGTTCATATCGATTATGAATTCTATGATTTTGACAGCTATTTCACCAAGCTTAAAACCCTTGTGGCTTCCGATCAGGTATGGGATATCTTCCAGCTTGGAGGAAATTTCCCCGAGTATATCGATAAAATATATTATATGAATGAATTTATAGACAATGGAACAGTTGAAACCTCAGGGATCTCTGATGCCTATCTGAAGATCACACAGGATACCGAAGGCAATCAGATCGGTCTTTCAAACGGCCTTAACACCTATGGAATAGCATACGATGTTGATATGTTTAACGAGGCAGGTGTTCCCCTTCCGACAGAGGACTGGACATGGGATGATTTCAAGGATGCTGCCATGAAAATACATGAGCATACCGGCAATTTCGGATCATCGGGATTTACATCAAGCGAATTCATAGCAGGCTGTTCCACATATATTGCACAGCAGGGCAATGTGGGAGAATACGGTTTCTTCAATCTGGATCTTGACGGAATGGGATTTGATGACGCGCAGATGCTCACCCCCTACATTCAGATGAGGGCAGATCTCATAAGTGCGGGTGCATCGCCTGATGCCGGAGCGGAAATGGAGATCACCGATATCGAAAACGACTTTTTAGTAACAGGAGAGGCAGCAATGACCTGGGTAGCCGTAAACCAGTTCCCGACCATATATGATATATGTGCAGAGGAAGGACGTACCCTTGCCCTTGCAACGGTTCCCCGTGTAAAGAAGGACGGCCCTTCGGGAACAGTGATCCAGTCATCCCAGATGTTATGTGTGTCTAAGGATTCCCAGTATAAGGAAGAGGCAGCCAGATTTATAAGCTGGTTCCAGAACAGCACTGAATGTAATAATATACTCAGAGGAGAGAGAGGCATACCCATTAATGATGATGTCCGTAAGGCACTTGAGGCTGAAGCTACAGACGGACAGAAGGAAATGTATGATTATGTTACTCTGGTAGGTACCTTTGAAACACCTGAAAAGATCAATGTTTTAAGCCCTGCAGGTCAGGATGAGGTTGTCGATAATTACCGCAACTATATCCAGCAGGTCGTTGCAGGAGATATCACGGCAGAGGAAGCGGCTGATAAGACTTACGAGGATGCCTGCAAGCTCTTTGAATAAAGGAATTTCATTTTTACCTGTTCTGTGCGGGTGCGCCTTTTATGTGTGCCCGCACAGATCCCTTTTAAAAATGTTTAACGGATAAACAAGTCAGGGAGGAACATCATCGTGTCCAAGGAGAGAGAAAGAAATCTGACTTTTTCCAGATTCTTTGATAATGACCAGACAGCGGGATACATATTCGCCTTTCCGTTTATTTTCGGATTCATATGTTTTTCGTTTGTCCCCATAATCACATCTTTTTACTACTCATTTACCGATTACGGGATGGGAAGCAAGGCAATAACCTTTGTGGGATTAAAGAATTTCCTGAATCTCCTGTCTGATGATGTTTTTATCAAGTCCCTTGGTATAACGTTAAAATATGTAGTGCTGTCGGTGCCGCTTAAGCTGGCTTTCGCCCTGCTTGTTGCCTTTGTCCTTACCAGGAAAAGCAGCATGGTGACCCTGTACAGATCCCTGTACTATGTTCCCTCCCTTGTGGGAGGTAGTGTAGCGGTCGCTCTCGTATGGAAACAGCTGTTTGCGCGCAAGGGACTGTTCAACATGGTCCTGTCCGATATGGGACTTAAAACGGTCAACTGGTTCGGAGACCAGAAGCTGGCATTATATCCCCTTATCTTAATGACCGTATGGCAGTTTGGCTCATCCATGATCATTTTTGCCGCTGGTCTTAAGGAGATACCCTCCACTTATTATGAAGCTGCAAAGATCGACGGGGCAAACGGATGGCAGACTTTTACAAAGATAACTCTCCCCTGTTTATCGCCGATCATACTCTATAATCTGGTCATGCAGACTATACAGGCATTTATGTCATTCACCCAGGCGTTTGTCATCACCCAGGGCGGCCCCAATAACGGTACCCTGCTGTATGCACTTAACGTCTACAATCAGGCATTCAAATATGATCATATGGGGTATGCCTGTGCAATGAGCTGGTTCATGCTTGTGGTCATGAGTCTTATAACGCTTGTGATATTCAAGACATCCAGATTCTGGGTATTCTCGGAAGGAGGTGAAGACTGATGAGGGGAAAGGTTTTGACCCAAAAGACCATTTATCATGTTCTGGTAGTTGTGTTCGGATTTATCATGATATATCCGGTGCTTTGGATGATATCGGGATCTTTTAAGGATAATTCCGAGATCCTTCGCGGATCCCTGTCACTTATTCCGAAGACCTTTAAAGCGGACAATTACAGTACCGGATGGAGAGGTTTCGCGGGGATCTCATTTGCCAGATTCTTTATGAATTCTTTCTTTATCACGGGAGTTGCCACCTTCGGCACCGTGATAAGCTCTTCGCTTGTGGCCTATGCTTTTTCCAGGATAAGATTCAGAGGCCGCAAATTCTGGTTCACCTGTATGTTGGCTACCATGATGCTTCCCGGGCAGGTGATAATGATCCCTTCGTTTCTCATATGGTATAAAATAGGATTATCAAACAGTTATGTTCCCCTCATTTTCCCGTACTTCTGCGGTCAGGCATTTTTCATCTATCAGATGATGCAGTTTATGAAGGGAATACCGAGAGAACTTGATGAGGCTGCCAGGATTGACGGGTGCAGCAGATATACGATATATACAAATATAATCCTTCCGCTTTTGAAGCCGTCGATAGTTACCACCGTTATAATCCAGTTCTACTGGAAGTGGGATGATTACATGGGCCCGCTTTTATATCTGAGCAAGCCGGAATCGTACACGGTTTCTCTTGCAATAAAGATGTTTGCCGATTCCGCCAGCAAGACTGATTACGGAGCAATGTTTTCAATGTCGACCCTTTCGCTTGTTCCGGTATTTCTCATCTTTCTGATATTTAACAGATATCTGGTGGAAGGCATAGGCACAAGCGGTCTTAAAGGATAAACGGAGAGTGATGATAATGATAAAGAATCCGATAATCAGGGGGTTTTGCCCGGATCCGAGCATCATAAAAGCAAATGGACTTTATTATATCGCCACGTCCACATTTGAGTGGTGGCCGGGAGTAAAACTTTTTGAATCCTCCGATCTCAAAAATTTCAGACAGATAGCTTCTCCTCTTAAAAGACGCAGTCAGCTTGATCTTACAGGCGTACCGCCCTCGGCAGGGGTGTGGGCTCCGTGTCTTAGTTATGACGGAAGGCTTTTTTATCTTATATACACCGATGTTAAAACAAAAAAGGGAAGATATTATAATACCAACAATTATGCAGTCTGGACGGATGATATCTACGGCGGCTGGTCAGAGCCTGTGTATCTTAACAGCATAGGTTTTGATCCGTCGCTTTTCCATGATGATGACGGAAAGAAGTACCTCGTCAATATGATAAACGGTTTCAAGGGGATCACGGTACAGGAACTTGACAAGAGGACCTTAAGACCTGTCGGGGAGAGAGTCACCGTATACAAGGGCTCGGGGATCGGATGTACGGAAGGGCCTCATATCTATCATATCGGTGACTACTATTACCTTATAGTCGCGGAAGGCGGAACGGGTTATGACCACTGTGTTACCATGGCAAGAGCGGATTCGGTCTACGGTCCCTATATTACGGCTCCAAATAACCCTCTCTATACATCGGACAGGAAGCAGGGTCTTCAGAAATGCGGGCATGGGGATATCATACAGGCAGATAACAAAAGATGGTATCTTTTACATCTGTGCGCAAGACCCGGCCGGGATGGGAGCGGATGCCTTTTGGGGCGCGAGACTGCCATACAGGAAATAGAACTTTCAGAAGATGGTTTTTTTGAGCCGAAAGGAGACAGTCCCTACTGCCTTGAGGAAATAGAGGATGCTGAGGGTCTTCCTGAGTACGAAAAGGGAGACGGGCTAAATGTTTACGACCGGTTTGAAGAGGAGACCATTGATGTAAGATACTCCTCGTTTCGATGGGATTACGCAGAGTTTGCCCATATAGATACCGACAGACATGAGCTTGTCATAAGGGGGGAGGAATCCCTTAATTCGCTTTTTCATGTCTCACTTCTTGCCGTAAGGCAAAAAGAGCATGCGTGCAGGACAGAAACCGTGATGAATTTCGAACCTGAGGCTGCAGAGCATTTTGCGGGACTTGCATATGTATATGATAACCTTAACTGGTATATCTTCGGAAAGACCCTTAATGAGGAGGGTATCCCTGTTCTTGTCATTATAAAGAGTGACAGGGGAACCATAACGGATCTTATAACACCCGTTGAGATAAGGCAGAAGGGTGTTATAACCCTGAGGATCGAAACCGACGGATACGTTATCAGATTCGGCTTTTGTACAGATGAGCGGTTTGTAAAGATCGATGCAGAGCAAACGACCGCAATACTTACCGATGAGTACTGCAGGGGGTTTACCGGGGCGCATTTTGGAATGTATGTGCATGATATGCTTGATA
>JAILPG010000279.1 GCA_024699595.1 Lachnospiraceae bacterium
TTTAAGAACAGATTCTCTATCTCATCCGCCTTGTCCTTTGCTGTCTGATGAAATACCGACAAAACAGACAGATATCCGTCTATGCTTGCACAGTTCTTAATTCCTGTTTTAACATCCACATCAGGCAGGTCTGAAAGCCACTTTGGAAGCTCAGCCTGTGTTTTTTCCTCTGAAGGACTGCCCTTTTTATCTTCTTTTACAGTTTCTCCGATACCCGCATCCCTGATCTTTCCGGGAGGGAGCAGTTTAAGAAGCATTTTTTCAAGCTTTTTTCCGTCGACAGGCTTGGACAGATAGTCATTAAAGCCTGCTTCCAGATACATTTCTCTGGCGCCTGATACAGCATTGGCAGTCAGAGCAACAGCAGGAACCTCTTTACTCATTCCCGACTCGCGGATATTCTTAAGCGTCTCGATCCCATCCATATCAGGCATCATATGATCGATAAAAACAGCATCATAGGAAGTCTTATGCGCAAGGTTAACGGCTTCCGCACCGGAAGAAGCTGTATCTATGCATATTTCCGTCTTTTTGAGAAGACTCTGCATCACCGTCAGATTCATCTCGGTATCGTCAACCACAAGGATCCTTGCATCCGGAGCATGGAAAAGTTCATGATACTCATAAAGATGCTCTGACAGATCATCAAATCTTACCGAATAGTCTCCGATCTCTTCCCATTTAACTACTTCCTGATCAATGGCAAAGGAAAACTCCGAGCCCCTGCCATATTCACTCTGCACAGAAAGAGTGCTTCCCATCAGTTCAAGAAGCTGCCTTGTGATGCTCATTCCAAGTCCCGTTCCTTCTATTGCTCGGTTCCGTTTTTCTTCTATGCGCCTGTAAGGAGAAAAGAGGGTCTCCATATCCTCTTTTTTCATTCCGATTCCTGTATCTTTTACGGTAAATCTGAGAAGTATATGATCTTCATCTGCTTTTTCGTAAGTGATCTCTGCTGTTACCTCACCTGATTCCGTGTATTTTACGGCATTTGTCAGAAGATTCATCACGCACTGTCTGATACGGATCTCGTCACCGATCAAAAGATGAGGAACGTGCTCATCTACCTTAACGGTAAACTTAAGTCCCTTTTTCAGAGCCCTGTCTCTTGTCATATTTACCAGATCATTGATAAGGGAAGACAGGTCATACTGTACGGGAATGATCTCCATCCTGCCTTCTTCCACCTTTGACAGGTCCAGAATGTCATTTATCAGTGACAAAAGCGTTTTTCCAGCCGACATTATATCCGCCGCATAAGTACGGATAGTCTTTTCACCTGATTCACGAAGGATCATCTCATCCATCCCAAGAACGGCATTTATGGGAGTTCTTATCTCATGGGACATGCTTGCAAGAAATCTGCTCTTTGCTTCATTTGCTTCATCTGCTATATCCCTCTGCTTCTGTAATTCCTCCATGTAGTAATAATGTTCGGTATCATCAACCAGTACAAAGAGTTTTCCATAACTCTCACCCTTAAATCTTAATTCATTCTCCTCTGGAGTATATATACGTTCACCGATCTTTAAAGTCTCACCTTTTTTTACTGCATCCGATATGAAGGATACTATGTCATACGGAGTGTAGTAGTGTTTAGATACCGGCTTTTCAGACTCCGGTCCGGATATATCCCCGTCAGCAGGGGAATATTTTCCAAGACCCCTCTTTATTGAGAAGAAAGTGTCAAATTCAGGGTAGATCTTTGCGACAGGTTCGTTGTAGTACTGTATCCTTCCTTCATGATCTACAGCTATGATACCCTCGGATATCCTGTCTATAACAAAATCCCTTGCTATCTCCCTGATACCAAGCAGATCAAATCCGAAGATTGCTATAAGCATGAATATGGTTCCAAACAAAGCTCCCGGCATCGTAATATCATAATACGCTGAAATGCTGAAAACTTTGGTGACCTGCAGAATAAACGCGGAAACCTGAACACCGAATGCCATTATCAGCATAAGAAGCCTGAGCTTTGAGTTTTTGTTCTTTTCCTTAACGAATGCCCTTATGACCCAGACCATTGCAAAAGCAGCAAAGATCACATTCATTGCCATCAGAAGGTCATGCATGTTCCCGTTTCCATGATAAAATTTTGGAAATACAGGATCGGGAACAAACCGGTAATCCGTATAATACAGACTGTTGTTCCCAATTGAAAGCACAGAGACATAAATACAGATATGCACAAAAGTCAGAAAGATCAATAATCCTTCATGAATCTTTATTCTGCAGATCTTGGCTGCAAACAGGAAAAAAGCAAAAACGATCCAGACTCTTCCCACATATGAAAGCTTCAGAGCGGTGATATATGCCTCTTCAGATCCGGCCTGCATCTGGAGAAGATATCCCATATTGCTGATAAAAGAAGATAAACATGTAAATAACAGATATGAGTGGATCGAGTTCTTCCATCTCAGAAACACAACCATCATCTCTATAAACAACACACTTATGGTTATATACTGAACTATCAGTAAAATGTCATGCGTATTCACGTTCATGTCCTCTGACTAATATTATTTTTTCTCATGCAATTATCAGTATACCATTTAAGATGCAGTTTAGAATATTTGAGTTTGAGTGGCCGTTTTAAAATATCTTTTGTTATTTAAACGTGTCCCGGTTCATCAAGGGCCTAATAAAAACCGGGTGATTGCTTTCGAAGATCTCAATTTTTGTATCATGCACAAATACTGAGTGTATTCTTTGATATCTGTTGTTATTGACTGATCCGGACAACATTAAAACAGTATTGATATCTTAAGTTATTTTATGGCCTCTTATTGATGGAAATTGAAGGCAAAATTTCAGTTAAAGCATTGATCCTGCCGGTGCACGACTGCTTTCAGCAGCTCGCAATCGGCGCAGGGTGAACGAAATTAATTCATTCAAAATAAAAAAACCGGGACATGTCAGCTTTGACATGTCCCGGCCTCTTATCGATATGTCGATCTTTCAATCTTTCTATCGGTATTTCATCTCATTTTCGTACTTCACTTCAGTCCATTGTAACAAACATGAAATACTTGTATCCGAGAGGATTTGAGAAGAATCCCTTTACGCTTGAATCGATCATATAAAGATCCGTGTAGAAGTACAGAGGGCAGATGCAGCCGGTGCTCATCAGAAGATCCTCAGCTCTGTGCATGAGTGCATAACGGGTCTCTGTATCCGTACATGACTTGATATCGGAGATAACAACATCATAGGTCTCTGCCCATGTTCCGTCAGTAACCTTCGTATCATATCCGAGATCTGTAAGGTCGATGCTGTAAGCCTTAACGGAAACATTATCGCCCTTGCCGAACTGTACATCATTGTTACCTGATCCGGAAGTCCACATATCAAGGAAGCTGATGGGATCATTGTAATCAGCAAGCCATCCGTTACGTGCGATAGAGTAATCGCCGTTCTTACGTGTCTCAAGGAAGGTATTCCACTCCTGGTTCTCAAGGTTCATCGTGATACCGATCTGTGAAAGAGCACTCTGGAGATACTCACCAATAGCCTTGTGGCCTTCTGAAGTATTGTAAAGATATGTCATGCTCGGGAAATCAGTAAATTTGCCTGAAGCATCATCATAGGTATAGTACTTCTTAAGGGTCTCAACAGCCGAGTCAAAGTTGGATTGAAGGCTGTCAGTATCTACTGCATAATAGCCCTTGCCGTCAGCTGCGTTCTCATAGAACTGTGATCCGTCAGCATCAGTAAGTCCCATTGCTACGAAGGAAGCTGCGGGAACCTGTCCGGCCTGTCCGATCTCTTCTACTATATAGTTACGGTCAAACAGAAGTGCTATTGCTTTTCTGATCTCAGCTTTTGCCTTCTCTGCATCATCTGCGCTTAAGTCAGAGCCTGCAGGAAGAATATCTTCATTAACATTCCAGCATACATAATAGGTTCCAAGCTGACCGGTTACAACAAACTCATCGGGATAATCAGCCTTAAGAGCTGCTATCTCATTGGTCGGAACGTCATCGATAAGCTGCCAGCTGCCATTTTCGAAGTTTGTCAGCATGTTGTTGGCATCATCGGAAAGATAGAAGTTGATCTCATCCATAAGGATCGTATCAGCATCTACATAATTCTCATTCTTTGTAAGAGTGATGAGTGAGTTGTGATCCCACTTTGATAAGGTATAAGGTCCGTTATTTACATAGGTTGAAGGATCTGTTGCCCAGCTCTCGTTAGCTACAACATCTTCTCTTACAGGGAAGTATGTAGGGAAAGCAAGAAGCTCGTTCCAGTAAGGAACTGCATTCTTAAGTGTTACTTCGATAGTCTTGTCATCAACAGCCTTAATATTCATTGAATCGGCTGAACCGTCAGCTACCTCGTCATAACCGTCAACAACCTCAAACATATAGCCGTAATCAGCTGCAAGATCATCACTTGCTGCACGATTCCATGAGAAAATGAAATCGTTAGCTGTCATATCCTGTCCGTCTGACCACTTGAGGCCGTCACGGAGAGTATAGGTATAGGTTACGGTTCCATCGGGATTCTCAACACCATCGGGAAGATCAACTGCTGCATCTGCAACAAGACCTATTGTTCCGTCATCCTTAAGCTCCCACTTTGCAAGTCCGGAGAATAAGTGAATAAGCATTGTAGCTCCGTCAACTGCACTGTTAAGAGCAGGGTCGATAGATGCAGGCTCGGA
>JAILPG010000286.1 GCA_024699595.1 Lachnospiraceae bacterium
CCGGTGCGGAATACCTGTACGGCCTTATCGCACAGTTTTTTGGCCCTGATCATACGGCTGCGATCGAGGATCCCTCCTATGAAAAGATAAGAAAGGTATATGAATCGGTCGGAATGCCTGTAGAGCTTCTAAAGATGACACCTTCGGGAATCGCCTCAAAGGACCTAAAACAGACGAAGGCAGCGATACTTCACGTTACACCTTTTAACAGTTATCCAAGCGGCGTTACCGTCGGAATATCCAAGAAGATAGAATATCTTAAGTGGGCCGGGGACAATAACGGTATAGTGATCGAAGACAATTACGACTCAGAGCTTACGGTATCAAAGAAACCCGAGGAGCCGCTTTTTTCAATGGATCCGGAGGGCAGGGTGATCTACATAAACACTTTTTCAAGGACACTTGCACCATCGATGAGGATAGGCTACATGATACTGCCGGGGCGCCTATCTTCGGAGTTTGAAAAAAAGCTCGGTTTTTACTCCTGCACGGTTCCCGTCCTTGACCAGTACGTCCTCTGTGAACTCCTAAAAAGTGGAGAATACGAAAGGCATATTAACCGTATCAGACGAAAGAGAAGAGGCTGAAAGCGGATCACTAACCTCGTCTTTGTGGCAGGTTTCCTTGCCACGTTAGGGTAAATTTGCGGCGGCAAATGCCGTATGATAGAATGATGACAGGGTCAGCCGGGCAGGACAGCTTCAGCTCCGGCATTTTATATATTAAGCGGATTTATATGAACGGCTGAGAGAAAGGAGCCTTCTATGTTAGGTGTATGTCTTTTGTTTGTGGGAATAGTGCTTATAAATAACGGTATCTGTACTCTTTGGAACGTAAGTAAGAAGGCGGCCGCCGTGATGAACATATTTGTCGGCGCGCTCTCCGTGTTCATAAATTTTGTAAGCCTTGTAAAGGGAGATTATTACGCTGCGGGAACGGGCCTTTTGTTTGGCTTTACCTATCTGTTCGTAGCGATTAACAATATATTTGATTTTGACGGCCGCCCTTTTGCGGTATTCTCATCTTTTGTCGCAGTAAATGCAGTGATCTTCGGATTCGTCGAGGGAGTGACGGGAAGCAGCTATCTGTCCATAACTCCGGACTTCAGATGGGCTCTTATCTGGTGGCTATGGGCAGTGCTCTGGGGCAGCGCCTTTGTGACCGACATCCTGAAAAAAGATCTCGGAAAGTTTGTACCGATACTGCAGGTTGTTGAGGGCGTGATAACGGCCTGGATCCCGGGACTTTTACTGCTTGCGGGACGCTGGTGATCTTAGTATGGAAAAGAAACGCATAGATTATTTTGACCTTGCACGCGGAATCGGCATAATACTCGTGATCATCGGACATATCGAATATATGCCGATAGAGTTTCACACCTTCGTGATCTCGTTTCACATGCCGCTATTCTTTGTCATTTCGGGAATGCTCCTGTTTATAAACAGAGAGGCAGAAAAGGAGCTTCCATCCTTTGTGAAAAAAAGAGCGCACGGGATAATGCTTCCCTATCTTTATTTTTCCCTGATATACATTGTCGTATATGTTTTCTATTACCTGATAAAGGACAGGACCGTGATGTGGCAGCAGGCCCGCACGAACCTGGTAAGCTCGCTTACTCTTAACGGGATATCGGTGCTTTGGTTCCTGCCCGCCTTGTTTATCTCCGAGGTAGTGTTTATCTTTCTGGTAAAAAAAATCAAAACACTGGCGGCCCCCGCCGTTATCGTTCTGTTTATCATCTCGCTCATTTTAAACAGGGCACTACAGATGAATTACCTTGCATACAGCACGACGGCTCCTTACATGCTCGCGCTCATGATCCTCAGGGCTTTTATCTGCATGTTCTTTATTGGGTTTGGTTACTTCTTTTTCCTGATCAGGGAAAAACTGCTGCAGAAACCTACAGGCGATCCACATAAAGATTTCTGGCAGGGATCATCAGAGCGCATCTCAAAAAAGGAAATATCATCCGCGATTATCGATCTTTTGATCGGAGCGGCACTCATAACAGCTGTTGTATTCTTTAGCAGGATCAACCTCATAATCGACCTTCGGGCCTGCTCCTTCGGGAATCCGTATGTTTACTTTACGACAGCCATTTTTGGAAGCCTCGGAGTGATATTCCTGATGAAGAGTACGGAGATCATCATAAACAGAAAGCCTCTGTTCCCGCTTAAATATCTCGGAAAGAATTCACTTATCATCATGCTCACCCATCTCGACCTGTTCGTCCTGTATGTGGCTGAGGTATTTGCGATGCACTTCAACAAAAAGATCTCGACCGAGTACGGCACAGCATTTAATATCATGACCGTCGCGTTCGTGCTCATAGCAGAGGTCTTCATTATAGAGATAATAAACCGGTTTTTCCCGTTTCTTGTTGCTAAGAAGAAAAATCCGGATAAATGAACCCTAATCCTGTCTTTAGTCTGTTCATAGGATTTACGGGTTGTTTTGAGTCTGTCAGAAAGGTCTTTACATATGCACTATGCGATAGCGGACATACATAACGACAGAATAAGACTTGAAAAAATGCTCAAAAAGATCGGGTTTTCCGATGAAGACAGGCTGTATGTCATCGGTGACGTGTTTGACAGATGTGAGCAGGATGCTGACCCGGTGGGTGTATATAACACGCTTCTGGGCCTTGGTGAGAGATGCTCGTTTGTCCGCGGCAACCATGATGAATGGCTGGCGCGTTATATTAAGGAATACTTCAAAGCACCGAAGCGCAGACGATCATCCATCAGGCCGTATCCGTATAATTCTTTTAAACTGATGGAGGAGCGCATCCCTCCGATGGATATGTTAAAGATCGCGGATAATGTTAAAAGATGG
>JAILPG010000294.1 GCA_024699595.1 Lachnospiraceae bacterium
TTTGTCAGCCACAGCGTTATTGCTACTGCCTCAAATACCGCCAGCAGGATGATCGGCAATCTGTATTTCTTCATGACCAGTTATCATTTATCCTTTCTTTGACATTCATAATTCTCTATTTTCTTCTGTTGTACTTATCCAGAGCTTCCTGCATTTTTGAATTCTCTGCTTTTTCTCTCAGCTTCGTTACAAACTCACTAATGATCAAGCTGATTACATAAGATATGATAAACCCAAGCCATGCTGTCATATCATCTACAGGAAACCACTTAAAAACGACGATCATGATCGCCATCACAATAAGTACCGAAATGAAAAGGAGCACATTTCTGATCATCATAGACATATTCAGGATCCACTTGTCCGTCAGGAAAACAACCTGTGCAAGAGTGATCATTACTGCTAACAAAAGGAGTTCACTAAGTACCGGTATTGTTATTCCTTCTTTACCCATAGAAAAAAGAGTTGAATAGTCTTTCGCGTTTTCTCCTATTGCGATATTAAAGATGATAAAGATCAGCACAATGGCCCCATAAGTAGCAAATGTCTGACTTATATAATTAAAAATAGTTTTCTTTTCTTCCATCATTTCAGCCCCAGCTTTCTTCGAAGTTCATCGGAATACAAACGTGATACTACTATCTGTTCATCATTCTTTAACGTTATCCTGATCTTTCTGTTTATGTCGGATCTTAAGCTTTTTATCATCCTAATGTTCACAATGCTCTGCTTGCTGATCCTGAAGAAGTCGCGTTCAAGAAGTTCCTGCTCCATCTCATACAGTTTAAGATCCGATTCATAAGTTTCATCTGATGTGTACACAAATGTCTTTCTATCCACAGCCTCTATGTACAGGATCTTTTCGACATCCAGCAGATAGGTCTCATCATTTTTTCGCACACCGATCTGCATGTTCACCATGCGCATCATGGCGACCAGTCTTTCGACATCGCTATCTAACTTATTTGCCCGGATCACGACTTCCGTATCCGGATATTTCTCGTCTATATCGATCTCGATCTTCATTTATTCCAGTCCTTTTTTTCTGAATGCGATAAAGAATAAAACCGCCATCAACACTGCATTTACAGCCAGGATACAGATGTTGTCCGTCTTTATCCCACTGAATGTCATATCATCCATGATCCTCTTAAGCTGCTGAGTATAAGCAAATCTGGCCACTTTTTCTATGCTTTCATTAAACATTGCAAGCATCGGGGAAAAAGCAAATATGAGCATTACCGGCATTACAATGGAAGTAGCGGTCATCTGGTTCCTTGAAAATATACCTATACATGCCCCCGCCATGATCGAAACGGAAAATCCGACAGCCATGACCAGCAGATAAAACGGTATGTCTTCTTTCTTTATGGCCGTTGCCATCACTCCGGCCCCGATCATACAGATGAACCACACATAAAAGCCGATCCCGATGAGGTACTCCCACGGCTTAACATTAGCCATCGTCAACACTCTCAATGTGTTCTTTTCCTTTTCCTCGGATATGATCGATGCTACCGATGTCAAAGGCGCCATACCTATATACATCACAGAAAACAGTTTTGTGAAAAACAATTCCGGCATTCCGTCAATCTTTACAGCATTTTCCATAATAAGCGTCATTACCGGGAAAAGTATAAACTGTATCAGAACCGTTTTATTCTTAAGAGTATCCTTAAGCTGCTTTTTTAGGATTATCAAACTGTTACGCATACTTCATCCTCCTCCAACTTTCTCCCGGTTAGTTCCAAAAAGACCGTTTCAAGGGTCGGTTCCGACGAATGGATCGTCTCAATACAACCATCCGTCAGCAGACGGGATAATGTGTTTGCAGATCCGCTTTCGTGGGGTATTACCAGATCCTCTCCGGATGACAGATGCAAATTTATTGTTTTCTGATGATTATATTTCCTGCATATTTCCTCCGGTGATCCCTCTTCGACGATCATTCCTTCATTAAGGAGGGCAACCCTGTCACAGAGCTTATAGGCTTCTTCCATGTTGTGGGTAGTAAGGAAGATCGTGCAGCCCTCTTTCTTCTTCTCTGATATGATCTCGTGGATCTGCCGCATGGTCTGAGGATCCAGTCCGCTTGTAGGTTCATCCAGAAAGATCAGTTTCGGAGAATGCATGAACACCCTCGCAAGAGCCAGTCTTGCTCTCATACCTTTGGAAAGCGTCGATGCCGATTTTGTGCCCGCATCCTTTAATCCAACCTGTTCAAGAGTACTTTCTATTTCGCGATGGGGAACTCCGTAAATATCCGCGAAAACCTTCAGGTTATCAATACAGGATAATCTTTCATATACCCCGAACTGATCCATCATGATCCCGATACTCTTTTTGTCCTCTCCCGACAGCGAAGAAACATCTTTATCAAAAACTTCTACCGAACCCTTATCAAATGCAAGCTGCCCTGTCAGGATCTTGATAAGTGTGGTTTTGCCCGCCCCGGATGGTCCGAGGAGTCCGAATATCTCTCCGTCACTTATATCAAGGCCTATTCCCGATAAAACCGTCTTTCCCGAAAAACTCTTGTAAACATCATTACAACGTATCATTCCCGACCTCCTTTATAAATCTCAGACACAAAATAACAAGGATATCGGGAATGTTCAATAGCTCAATACGCAAGATGCCATATACAGTACATGAGATGCACATATAGTTATTTAAGCATGAGACAGCTCCGGAAAGTACAATCTGTCACGCTCTATGTTTTCCAATTCTTTACCCATGTAGAAGAGTCTGTAATCATCCGCGCCATCATACTTCTCACATGTACAGATGTCCATATCTTCTTTTCTCGGAGTAAATCCCAATGCACATCCGCCCGGCAGATCGATGCGTTTCAGGATCTCCGAAAGCGGTACGTTTTCCTTACAGAGAACGGACTGGAGTATTGTTCCGTCTTCCTGCTCCAATACGATAAAACAGTCTATATCCTTTGTATAGAACACGGTATCAAACTCTCCGGTATAAAACATCTGGAGTCCATACTTGTTGGTCTGCGCAAATGAAGAAAGATCAAGACAGCTTCTGACCATATCCTTATAATGATCTTTAACATCGTCATCCATATCCGATATTGGCTGAAAAGCCTCTTTACCGGCATCGCGGATCGTGAACTCATCTTTAACAGAGTATCTGTACTCATTTACGGTCTTAAATCCCATTTTTTCATAGAAGCCAAGCGCATCCAGATTACCGAACAGATAGATCCCGTCGCATTCATTTTCATATTCGGATATCACATGCCTGATCAGCCTTGAAGCAAGTCCCTGCTTACGATGATCCTCATCCGTCATAACCGTTCCTATCTGAATATAATATTTTTCCTCACCGTTCTGTAAGAACTTCATCCTGTTCGCAGAAACATTTGAAAGCATCCTGCCTTCTTCTGTCAAA
>JAILPG010000310.1 GCA_024699595.1 Lachnospiraceae bacterium
TGCCGCCATTATCATGTACGTGTCCATGCGGATCATCCATAAGACATACAGAAGAAAACATGAAGAACTGTCATGGAAGGAATTGTTGATCCTGCTTACTCCTTCGTGGGCCATACTCAAAGTAAAGCCGATCATGCTTGAATATTTCAGACTTTGGATGGATGGCATTGCAAACGGGAGCATTAAGGAGAATATCCCCGCAAGTATTTATCGTCTTGGCTTCTGTGTATTATCAGTCCTGTCTTTAGTTGTCATTATCATGCTCTATCAGAATATTAAGGAATCAAGGGAGAACGAGTTTTCCCTGCGGGCGCTTGAAAGCAGGAAAGAAGATACCGTCCGTCATATGCAGCAGATAGAGGATATGTATGAGAAGATAAGGGCCATGCGGCATGATATGGGCAATCATATGGCAGTAATAGAGGGTCTTATCGATAAGGGCGAACGGGAAGCACTGGATGAATACATCGGACAGTGGAAAAATAATTATGAAGAGTCAGGAATGTCTGTAAAAACGGGTAATCCTGTTATTGACGCTGCGATATCGGAGTATGCCGGCCGGTTTGAAAAGTCAGATATACCGTTTGAGTATTCATTCCGCTACCCGCAACAGTTACAGATAAACCCGTTCGATATGAGCATTGTCATTACAAATGCACTCCAAAACGCTTATGAGGCATCTTTATCCGTGCAGGATCCGGCTGTAAAGCTTACATCTGTTATCCATGACAACACGTTTATCATAAGCCTTAAAAATCATATCGATAGCAAAGCATACATAGATCCCGACGAGGAACTTCCGGTTTCGTCCAAAAAGGATGACGGCCATGGATACGGACTCAGGAATATAAGGACGATCGCCCGTAAGTACAAGGGTGATATCGAAATACGTCAGGAAGCGGATAAAGAGGGCTATATCTTTGTCTTAAACGTCATGTTCATCGGCTGATCTGCTATTCACGCTTAAAAAAGTGCGCTTCACGTCAAATCTATTGATTATTCCTGCTAATTCCCGATACTGAAATCAAACGACCAATTTTTCCCGGCTAAATTCATTCTACGTCGGAAAATAGGCGTTTCACGTAATGTGGGTTTATTTGATGCTGCCCCATTACGATAGAACGATTAGAAACGGATTTCAGAATTTGTTCAAGGAGGATTAGATCATGTCAATGAATGTAGGAACAGACTATTCAAATTACAAAACCGGATACACGAACACATATGATCAGAAAAAGGATGCCGATATTTCCGAAAAGACTGCAGAACAGGATAAGACTGCGTATGTTAAGGAAGGTGTAGTTTATGATAAATCCGGAGAAAAAGTAGATAATTCCATATATTCGATCAACAGGATGAGTGCGTCTGACAGGGCTGCGATCGTTGATCAGCTTAACGAGGAAGCAAGACAGCGTGAACAGCAGCTTGTAAACATCGTACATAAGACCATAGCCGATCAGGCCGGGGCATATGGAAAAGCTGCCGGAGATGATATCTGGACACTCCTTTCCGGCGGAAAGGTTACTGTAACAGCTGCCGAAAGGGCGCAGGCGCAGAGAGATATCAGTGAAGACGGATATTACGGTGTTAAGCAGACATCACAGAGATTATTTGATTTTGCATGTGCACTTGCAGGAGATGATGTGGATAAGATGAAAGAAATGCAAAAAGCTATGGAGAAGGGCTTCAAACTTGCCACGAAATCATGGGACAAGAAGGAACTCCCGGGCATATGCGGGGAGACATTTGATGCGGCTAACAAGCTGTTTGAGGATTATTACAAGTCAAAAGATCCTAAAGCTGTACTGCCAGAGTAGGAATATAGCTATCGATCACCGGGTATAGGAAACGGATTTCCTGTCATATATAGTCAAAGGAGGACGAAACATGGCATTGTCAGGTATCATGACAACATCGCTGTTGTCGGCAAGTAATACAATGAAGATCGCAAGGGTACAGCAGGTTGCCAAGACTCAGATGGACGGACACGCCGGCGTGCTTGATGCAGAGATAAAGCTGGACAGCGCCCGGGGCGCAGATGTTAAGAAAAAGCAGGAAGAGCTTGAGGAGACAAAGAAGAAGGCTTCTGAACTCGAAGAATCCACCATGAACACGCTTTCGGCTGCATCCGATGATCTGAAGAAAGCTGCTAAAGACGATCTTGAAGTTAAAAGGGCAGAGAAAGCAGAAGAGAAGAAGAAAGCCGAAAAAGAAGCAGAGAAAAAGAAGGCGGAGAAGAAGGCTGCTGAAGAGCGGATCGAGAAGATCGGAAAAGCAGCTGTTTCTGAAACAGGAGAAGCATCTGAGACTGATCACAGTGTTTCAGTAGAGGGAGCATCGCTTGGGGGTTCCACGATCAATGTCGTTGTGGACGGCGTAACCCCAAGTACCGGCGTAACCGGAACAATAGGTGTCTCGGTGGACGAAAAAGCCTGACAGGGGCTTTTGATATGAGAGGTTGAGCCATATTGTCTGGTACTACCATTCAATATAGATTGGTCGGGTCACGTATTATGCGTGGCCCGCCTTGTTTTGCCGCAAACTTATTACCGCAAGAGAAGAGCCTCACCGAAAAGGGAGGCTCTTCTCTTCCTTATTATATACGAAGAAACGTAGCTTGTGGCAATAGTTGTGATTGATACTGAGACGGATTTTCCTTTCAAGCTGCGCTTGAAATTAAGATTGAAATATAAACCTATACTCGCTATTATTAAAGTGTACCTTGAGTTATCATATGCGCAGATGGAAAGTTGAAAGCATTCATACTGACGGTGGTATCATATGTGTATAGTAACAAATATCAAATCCCTCAGAGAGGAAAGAAGACTTACGCAG
>JAILPG010000331.1 GCA_024699595.1 Lachnospiraceae bacterium
CGTTCGAAGTTCTTCTGCATGCAGAGATATGCCACGATCTCCGGTATCGCCGTCATTACTGCGGCGGCGAGTATCTTGGTCTGGTCGTTGGTGAACTCACCCTGGAAATACTGCGGAAGCAGCGTTACCGTCTGCATTGTGGGCTTCTGTAAGAAAAGAAGCGGCAGCAGGTAGGAATTCCACGAATTGATCAGCGTAAGCATCACTACCGCCGATCCTATTGGCTTGGTAAGCGGCAGGATGATATGCCTGAAAGCCTGCGAAGTAGTGGCTCCGTCTATTTTTGCAGCCTCCATGAGCTCGTTTGGGATGCCCGCATCGAAATTCCTGATTAGGAGCGTCGTAAACGGAAGCTGCAGGGCCGCAAGCGGGAATATCACCGAAAAGAAGGTGCTGAATAAATGCATCTTCTGGAAAGTCACGAATAACGGGGTCAGCAGTATTACCTCGGGAAGTGTCAGTGCCACGAGTATCAGCCAGAAGAAGGCTTCTTTTCCGAGGATATTAAGCTTTGCAAAGGAAAAACCTGCTGTCATGCTCAGTAAATAGACTATCGCGATCACCCCGGCCGAGATTATCAGTGAGTTCCTGAAATAGGTGGGTACCACGCCCGTATTCCATACCGCTGCATAGTTATATAAGCCCCTGCCTCCGAGAGAGCCCAAAAACATCTGTAACAGAGGCAGCAGATAAGGTACGGTCATAATAAACAGAAGGAGCTGCAGCAGTCTTTTTTTCCTCTTGGATCTGATCTTTAACATACGCTCATTCCCCCTTGTTAGCCATATTGGTAAGAAACGCTCCGATCACAGCCATGATGAGAAGCATCACTGACAGGGCCGCAGCATAGCCTAAATGCGACTGCCTGATCCCCTGCCTGTATATGTAGGTGCCTAAGAATTCAGTGGCGTGATCCGGGCCTCCGGTGGTTATCAGATATGGTATGTCAAAGGTCTTTAATGCCCCAATGACGCCGAGCATCGCAAGCGACACCGTGGTCCCTCTGCAGCCCGGGAATATCATGGTCCACAGGATCCTTAAGTTTCCCGCACCGTCGATCTGGGCAGCTTCAAGCATCTCCCTGTCAATCTGGCTCATTGCCGCATAGTAGAGGATGAAGCTCATTCCGGTAAACTCCCAGACTACAATGACCATAAGTACATACAGAGCGGTCTGTGGCTTTGAGAGCCAGTCCACGGTTATGGGAAGGTGCAGGAAGGTAAAAAAGTTCTGCAGCATTCCCTGAGGTGAGAACATCAGTCTGAATACCGGGGCCATGGTTGCGGGTGCAAGTATGGTCGGTATAAAGATGATGCATTTATGTACCGTGGGAAGCTTTACATCCGAATGCAGTATCGCCGCAAGCACAAAGCCCAAGAAGTTCTGCACCACAAAGGTTATCGCAAAGTACACCACAGTGTTTCTGATCGCCTTAAAGAACACGGGATCCTTGAACATTTTTATGTAGTTGGAAAATCCGACCTTTTCCATTACGGGACTTAACCCGTCCCATTCCATTGCTGACAGATGAAACGTATAGAAAATGGAATAGTAGATCATTATGACAAGGAACAGAAAGGCCGGGAGGATCCATATCAATCCGTTGTTTTTATTCTTTTTTTTCTTGGTCATATCCGGTCTCCCGATTTATAAATAAGCAGTGAACGGGTTTTACAGTTCACGTTTTTTGCCGATCCATGAAATAAGGGCTCCTGTAACTTCACTTATCCAGAAGCCCTTATCATTATTATCTCTTCAGCTCACACATGTTTTCACCGTGTCTCTGAATGATCATTGTCTGCCTGTTATTCCACCTCAGCAAGCCTTGCTGCGCCGTCTGCGGATGAAAGAGTGCCTGATGCAACACCTGCGAGCACATCCATCATTGCCTGGTTAAGATCAGCCGAGATGCCTCCGAAACGCGGGTTATCCGGATTGGCCATTGCATTTGTCAGATAATCCTGTACAGCCTGGTTCTGCTTATCGGGATTTGTAAGCACTACCTTGTCCCAGTTGGGGCTTACGGACTTGAGTACGGGCACGAGATTCAGCGAATCCGCTATCATCTGCTGTCCTTCCTCGGAAGCTCCGAGCCACAGGGCAAAATCGGTTGCTGCGTCGATATCTGCAGCGTTCTGGGATACTGCCGTTGCATAGTCGATATCACAGAATACATAGCCTGTATTGCCTGTTCCGGCGATATCCGGGAAGTTTATGGGAACCATTGCGAAAGGCTCATCCGTTGAGGATGCTGCTTCCATATTGGCTCTCATCGTATCGGGCAGACAGTTCATCGTGTACCATGAACCCATCATTACCATTGCTGCCTGGCCGGATAAGAACATGTTGTTTGCCTCGGGATACTGCTGGATGCCAAGTGCGCCGTCCTGCATGATGCCCTCGTCAAAGAGCTTCTTCCAGAGATCGAGAGCCTGTACGAATACGGGATCCGTCCACTCAGCCTCGCCTCTAGTTGCCTTGGTAAAAAGACCGGGCTCTATGTTGTCGCAGATTGCATGCCATGTATCCATGTTGAAGGCACCCTGTCCCGCACCCTGTACGAAACCGATGATCCCGTTTTCCTTGAAGGTGTCGCATGCCTGTTTCCACTCATCAAAGTTGGTGGGAACCTTTACATTATATTCGTCAAAAAGATCCTGATTGATCCAGAGGTTTCCTGCGTATACCGTACCTACGCCGAGAGCCTTTAATTCGCCGTTAACGGTCATGCTTGCAAGCGATGCTTCATTGAGCTTGTCGGCATAATCATCTCCGAGGTAATTCTTAAGAGCCTCATCCATGCTTACAGCCTGTCCGCCAAAGATCCCCACTCCGCCGTTAGCACTTCCTGCCGATACTTCGAAGATGTCCACTCCTTCGCCGTTTGCAAGTGCAGGCTTTATCGCTGCGTCATAATCATCAACCGTGGTCTGTTTCCAGATGATCTTTGTATCCGGATAGGACTTGTTGAACTCTGCTATATACTGCTCGTTAAGCGGTGAACCGGGTGTCCAGCCCCACCATACAAGCTCTGTGGATCCTGTGCTGTCTGTGGATCCGGTGGTCTGTGTATCTGTTCCTGCTGCAGGCGCGCCGCATGCAGTGAGTAATACTGATGTCATTAATGTTAATGCCAGTAATATAGAAATACGTCTTCTCATCTTTTATCCTTTCTCATTTTACAAATCTTTGCATAACCCCTGAACATAACTGACGCTTCTTAAGTATTCCTCGTCAGTATTCAAATGTTCGATGATAAATGTCATGTCCGCATCATATGAGAGCGCCGTCTTTATGTAGTGAAGGATATTTACATCACCGTCTCCGGGATAAGTCTCCCTGAGATGAAGGGTATAGTCCTCCTCAAACTTTACATCCTTCAGATGACAGCTTCTTACGAGAGGTCCGAGCTTTTCAAAGCATTCATCGATAAATGCCTCATTATCAAGGATCCTTCCAGGTGACGTCATCCAGTTAAAGATATCCATGTGTACGGCAAATCTGTCTCTTTCAACAGCATTAAGAAGTCTCAGATAGTCATCGGGACCGTCGGGCACCATCCAGGGCATCGGTTCTATGGTAAAAAAAGTGTTCTTAGGCTTTACTGCATCGATGATCTCCCTTATCATCGAAACCCCCAGTTTAAAGGTCTCATCGCTGTAGTTATCCTTATCGGCACCGTCCCATTTTTTTCCTCTGCTTCCCAGTATGTTCACACAGCACCTTGCTCCGATCTCATCTGCAAGCTCAAGCTGTCCTATTGCATAGCGGATGGCTTCTTTTCTCGTGCCTTCATCGGGTGAAAGGGTATTCTTCCATACACCTGCCTCGGCGATCGTAAGTCCGTTTTCCTTTGCCGCTCTTACATACTCATCGGTAAGAGCCCTGTCATCATTGCAGGTCATGTGAAAATTGATCGCCGAAAGCCCGAGGCTTACATGCTTATTTGCCCAGTCAGAGGGGCTTTTGTGTGAAAGAGGGGATGATGTTCCAAGCTTCATATTCTGCGGTTCTCCCATAGTGTAAGTTTAATGCTGCTTTACGGCTTATCTGCGGTTAACCTGTATGTTCTCAGGTCCTGCGCAGTCCGGATCACTTTTTGTAGCTCTCCAAAAGCTCCACGATGCACTTAAGGTCGGGTGCCTCGAGGTAGTTGTACTCGCCGCTTCCGTCACCGTAGGTTCCGTGCTGCACAAGCTTAAGTCCTGCTGCTTCGGCACTCTTTACCTTCTCTTTGGAATCCTGTACCTGA
>JAILPG010000041.1 GCA_024699595.1 Lachnospiraceae bacterium
TACCGTGCCTTCAAGAAGGAATACGATATCTCACCAAAGGAGCTTCGGAGGAGGTCCCTCCAAAGCCCCAAATGAATCTGTATTTTTATTGTTAACGTGCCTGT
Source organism: Lachnospiraceae bacterium (assembly GCA_024699595.1). Next base: position 105 of record JAILPG010000041.1, read on the forward strand.
GCGCCAAATGTGCTCTTAAGCTCTTCGGCCGTGCAGAGACCGTTTGATGCAAGCGCTAGTTTTGCCTTATCAAATGCAGAGATTGTCGTTCTATAGTTTGCACCGCCCAAGGTATAGTCAACCTTTACGGGAACTCCCGTTTTCTCTTCCGTATACTTCGATCTGCGTAAGGGCAGGGAAGGGGCTTGGATCGTCGGCCTTTATAAGCTCATCAAGCGACAGCCACGTGATCCCCTTCTTATCGATGTGTTCAAACACCTGGGCTTCATCGGTCTTTTTTTCAAGAGCGATCTTTAAGGTGCTTCCGTCCGAGAAGGTGAACGTCCCGCTTATCCACCAGTTGTCATGGGGAAAATCGGCCCTTGTGTAAATGTATATCTTGTCAACGTCCACCGCTCTGCCAAAGTCGATGGTAATCTTCGCATCATCCTGCCTGTTTATCCCCCAGGATTCATAGGGCCATTCACCGTGCCCCCTTGTGGCAACGAATCCATCTATCGCGTTTCTAGCCGCAAACACAGCCTCGCCTCTGGTCTCGACATTGGCATAGGCATGCGGATATACCCCGTCAACATCATGCTGGTCGAAGGCGTTTTTGGACAGATTCCTGTAGCAGTATATCTCATGATCCTCTGCATATCTTATCGATATATAATGCCTGTTTCCAAAAAATGACAGCGGATTGTAGCTCGTCTTTTTTTCATAAAAAGGTACCGTATATAGGACACTTTCCTTCGTGATATAGACAAGTGCTTCATCCATCGTGGCATCAACCCTCACGATGTAGAAGCGTCCCGGAGTGAGTCCTGAGAACTCTATCATGTCATTTATCCGGTACTCACCGTCCCAGGCAAGGACTACACTCTTTTCACCCTCAGCCTCTGCCTTGTTTACATGATCCCAGGTATTATAAACACTAATCTTCATATTTTTTCAGATTCCTTTCCTTATCTCCCTGAACTGTATTATTTGCCGGCGTTTGTTTATCCCTCAGATTTTTACCGGCCTGTTGTCCGTCTTGCCTGTACGTTTGCTTCATCTATCTCCATGCGTGTATGTCCCGGTAATGTGCCCGTATGAAAGTATGTTGCCTGCGGGCTCGTCAAGCTTCTTCAGGTCATCGAAAAACCCCGGATTAGCCGAATCAAAGTCACCTACGATACTGTCAGTGCCTTTTTTAAGCGCGATCACATAGATCTCATAGTCGTGCGTGCCGCTAGGCGGATAGGGTCCGATGTACTCATCATCATTTGCCCATCCCTGCTTCAGATCCGTGTCCGTAACACTGCCTGATCTCCAGTGCATCCAGTTGCCTGCGGATGTGTCCACCATATATACCGCATAGCACTCCGCTCCGTCCACGGGATCCCACGACAGTGCCGGGGACAGATTTTTCCCGTACTCGGTATTTGTGATGACCGTATCCCACACTCCGTCATGCAGATCAGTGGAAGTCACTTCAAAATGCGTTTCGGAGATATCGTCCGTTTCCGGGACTTCGGAAGCATCAGAACCCTTCTTTGCACTGCACCCCGCCATCAGAGTGACGAGCAGTGACCACGTTATGATGGTAAAAATCTTCCTCATATGCTCTCTCCCTTCCGGCCCGTCCCGCTCAAAATCACGAGCCGGTATCTATATTATACAACATACCACCTTCATAATGGTCACCAAATATGTATCGGCTTCCAACCCGCATTTAACCCTGCACTGCCGGCCGGAAGACATCCTTTAACAGGCAGCCGCCGCCCGGAAACATTGACCTTTATCTCCTTTCACATTATCATGATCAGTGAACACTTATGATCAAGGAGTAAATCATGGCAACATACGCAGTATCCGATCTGCACGGACAGTACAAAACCTTTATGGCGGGGCTTAAAGCCATTAACCTTAAGGATGACGACATGCTGTATGTGGTCGGAGATGTGATCGACAGGGGGCCTGAAGGGATCACGCTTCTGAAATACATAAAGGATCATGAGAACATGGATCTCATAATGGGAAACCATGAGCTTATGATGTTATACTCAGTCGACCCCGAAGGAAAGGATGAATGCAACGGCAAGGATTCCTATCTGTGGCTTTTTTATAACGGCGGAGCAAAGACTGTGGAGGAATATGTGAAGCTCTCCGTGGATGAGCGAAAGGAACTGCTTTCCTGGCTTAATGACAGGTATCTGGTAAAAACAGTGACCATAGGCGGAAAGAACTTCTGCCTCACGCATTCTTTCTATACAGATGGAGTTGAAAATAAAAGACTGAGCGAAGAAGACTATGACACGGCATCGGAAATCGTGTGGAACTCAGTATTCCGCTCAGATCCCGATACGCACTGTGATTTTATCTACGATAAATATGACTACACATTCATAACAGGTCATGTCCCCGTGATCAGGATCAGGATGGAAAACGGAGACAAGGACTATAACCGGTTGGAAATGTATACCGAGAAAAACCTGATAAACATAGACGGTGGCTGCGCCTTTGACAGCCAGAGAGGCCTTAACAACGGGGCCATCTTCCTAAGGCTTGACGACATGCAGGAATTCACGGTGCCTATTGTAAAATAAGCCGCCCGTGAGAGTCCCGGTCACGGCTCACCTGCCCTCAAGCCTTCCCATGAAGGCCTTGAGCCTCTCATCATCGGAGTTAAACAGCTCATCCGGCGTGCCCTCTGCCCTGATCAGTCCATCCTCCATAAAGATCATCCTGTCGGATACATCTCTTGCAAAGTTCATCTCATGAGTGACGATGATCATCGTCATATGCATGGCCGCAAGATCCCTTATGACCTTGAGCACCTCGCCTGTAAGCTCGGGATCGAGCGCCGATGTGGGCTCGTCAAAAAACAGGATCTTCGGCTCCAGAGCAAGCGCCCTTGCGATCGATACTCTCTGCTGCTGGCCGCCTGAGAGGTTGCAGGGATAATCCTTTACCTTCTCCGAAAGGCCGAGCTTTCCGAGCACCTCCATGGCCTTGTCCTCCGCTGCCTTTTTGTCACTGCCCGCAAGCATCATGGGCTCGGTGATGTTCTTAAGCACGCTGTAATGCGGAAAGAGGTTAAAATTCTGAAACACCAGGCCAAAGGTCTTTCTTATCTCCTTAAGCTCGTTGCCCTTGGCATATACCACCTTCCCGCCCGTTTCCGAAGCGGCATATTTTCCCTCATATATAAGGTTTCCGCCGTCCATCGTCTCAAGCATGCATGCGCACCTAAGAAGCGTCGATTTGCCCGATCCGGACGGTCCTATCACAGATACGACCTCGCCCGTATCAACGCTCATCGATATGCCCTTTAAGACCTCTTTACCGTCAAAGGACTTTCTGCAGTTTTCTATCTTAAATAGTTCCATAAGTCAGATCCTGTAGTAATCGTAATGTTTCTCAACCATCTTGCAGACCTGCGCCACGATAAAGTTGAAAACATAGTAAAACAGGCCTGCTGCCATAAGCGGCATAATGCTTGCCTGTTTGGCCGCGATCTGTTTTGCTATCGTAAACATCTCAGCCGTCGCGATCGCAAACGACAGCGAAGTATCCTTAACGAGCGTGATGATCTCGTTGGTCATTGCGGGCAGCACACGCTTGGTCATCTGCGGCAGAATGATCCTTACAAAGGTCTGCAGATTGGAATAACCAAGGATCTGTGCCGCCTCATACTGGCCTTTTGGCACCGACTGGATCCCGGATCTGTAGATCTCGGAAAAATAAGCCGCATAGTTAAGGGAAAAAGCGATGATGACCGCCACAAAACGATACTTTGCCGACACATTGATGCCAAGACCGTAATACGGCAAAAAATAGATGACGATGAGCTGCAGCATCAGTGGCGTACCCCTCATCACGGAGATGTAGGCGCCCGATATCGCCGAAAGGACCTTATCCCTGCTCATCCTCGCAAAACAGAGCGGAAAGCCAAGAGGAATGGCAAATAACAGTGTCAATAAGAATATCAACACTGTTACTCCCATTCCGCCCATCAGTTTTGAAAAAACAACTGCCAAAGACATATATTATTTTCCTATGCAAAGGGATTCGGGAATACCGAAATCACTGTAGCTCTCAGCGATCTTATCTACGGTTCCGTCCTCAGCCATCTCATTTAAGGTCGTCTGTACCTTGTCACGAAGCTCTTCGTTGCCAAGCTTGAAACCAACACCGTACTGCTCTGTAGCCAGCTGCTCGTCAAGGATAGCAAATCCGCCGTCACCCTGTCCGATAAGATAATTTGCAACACCTATGTCTATGCAGATCGCATCAAGCACACCCTGCTTAAGATCCATAAATGCTGTATTGTAGTCGCCGTACTGTGTAAGTGTATCAAAGGTCTCGGCTACGTCTGCCCTGTCACCTTCCAGAGCTGCAAGAGCACTTGAATCCTTCTGTACGCCTACTGTTTTTCCCGAAAGACCTGCAAGATCAGCGATACCGCTCTCCTCATTCACAATGACAACCTGACTGTTGTCAACATAGGGCTCGGTAAAGGTGTACTGCTCTTCACGGCCGTTAATGGTAAATCCGTTCCAGATACAGTCGATCGTTCCCGAATTGAGCTCGGCATCCTTGGCATCCCAGTCGATAGGCTGCTTTACGAGCTCCCA
>JAILPG010000064.1 GCA_024699595.1 Lachnospiraceae bacterium
GAATGCCTCTGCACCTTTTGTATCAAGCCACCTTAGAAGCAGGATGCCTGCCAAGGCAAACAATATACAGCACCCTGAAAGATAGGCCGCAGCCCCAAATCTGTAACCGATGATAAGGTAAAGTCCCGCCATCAGAATGGAGAACCCCCAGCCGGTGAATATAAAAATACTTACCGCTCCACTCTGTTTGATCGGTACAGTTTCTGTCGTCCAATTTAAAAGTGGCATCCTGATACCCAACGTCATGCCGTACACAGATGAAAACGCCAGATATATCAGTGGCACCACACAAATCAGCACCTTAACTAAATTTGTTGAAGGAACAATAACAGTGGCACATATGACAGCAATCAGCATGGGGATTTCGGTCAAAATAAGATGAAACAGAAGTTTTGCCCGAATAACCTGTTTTGGTCTTATCGGCAGAGACTGCGGTATCCACAGGCTTTTTCCTTCCAGTGAGACCGACGGAACCACCATATCATTTATGGATGACACCATACAAAGCAATGCACATATCAGAACGGCGCCGCTATCGCTGCGTCCTTCAAGCATAACTTCTACGGCATTACAGATCCTCCTGCCGTTAATAAGCAACACCACACCTCCTGCCGGGATCATAATAATACCCAGCCCGCTATTTAACATATAGTTAGCACTTGATGTAAAACGGTCAAATTCTTTAGTAAGCAATGCCCCAAATATGGTTTTTTGCCTTATCGCTCGCTCCTTATAGCGCGCTTTTCCTGTATTAGTATCAGCCGTGGCAATCTGCAGGAAGCTTTTTTTCATAAGGAACCAGACAAGCGCAAGCAGACCCAATGTTATGATCAAGAAACCCACCGCATCAATCAGGTCACCTTCACCTATCCTTCCAAATAAATAAATTACATATGCATAACCTTTGATCTTTTCCGCGTATAAAGAAGCATTACTTATTGTTGTCATTATCAGATCACTTGACTTAAAAGAGATGTAATAATAACCGCTGAGAAATATAAGGGATGCCAGCACGGTGATGAAGCTTTTGTTTTTTACCCGCTGACTCAGCTTTGCGACTACCCATCCCAACAGGCAGGAAAGGATAAGTACTATCACCGTGACTGTCAGTGCTAGCAATACTCCGCATATCACTTTTGTGAGAGTGACTCCCGTTTCAATCCAGTAAACTACAATTGAAGGGATCAACACTACCATAGAATACATGGTACCCAGCAGATAAACATTCACAAGTCTGGCTGCCATTATTGTTCCTGTCGGGATTGGCAGAGATAACAAAAGGTCGTTATCTTTTGCCAGATACAGGCTTGAATAAGTATTAAACACGCTGCCAAACGCCCCGATGGCGACAGAACAGCCTCCCATGATAAAAAAATACAACCATCCGAATCCAAGCTGCGTAAGCACTCCGCAAAACGACATAGCCATGGAAGAAAAGATCCCTCCGAGCAATCCGACCATAATAAAAAGGAACAGCAGAAAATACCCGACTATTGCCGGTATGGAGCGCATAGTGTTCTTCTTTTGGTTGTAGAAATAATTCCTGAAAACCTCCGCAAGCTGTTTTTTTAATAACACTCTGAACATTTATTCCGCCTCCAGTTCCAGAAATACTTCTTCCAGGCTGTCATCTCCTCTGACTTCATCCATAGTTCCCGCTTTTATGAGTCTTCCCTGCTTTATTATGGCCACCCTGTCACAGAGCTTCTCTGCTACCTCCAGCACATGGGTCGAAAAGAATATCGCTCCTCCGCTGTTGCAGTGCTCCCGCATCATCTCCTTCAGAAGATGTGCCGCCTTCGGATCGAGCCCCACAAAGGGTTCATCCATAATGATCAGCTTTGGAGAATGGAGCCACGCGGCGATCAGAGCAAGCTTCTGCTTCATACCATGAGAATAAGCCGAAATCGGCTGAGCCAGATCGTCCTTTAGCTCAAACAGATCAGCATATTTACTAATCCTCTCCTGTCGAAGCCTGGAAGGTATTTCGAATACATCACCGATAAAATTCAGATATTTATTCCCGCTCATAAATTCATATAGATCCGGATTGTCAGGAATATATGCCAGCTCACCCTTGCATTTCACCGGATCATTTTTTATGGAATCGCCGTTTATCACGATCTCTCCCTCATCAAACTGCAAAATACCTATGACACTTTTTAGCGTCGTGGTCTTTCCCGCACCGTTGTGTCCTATAAACCCGTATATTTCTCCCGGATTTATATGAAGTGACAGGTCATCTACCGCCTTCTTCCCTCCATAGGATTTTGTTAAATGTTCTATTCTTAGCAT
>JAILPG010000116.1 GCA_024699595.1 Lachnospiraceae bacterium
ATACCGTACTGCTCCCTGCACCAAAGATATCATTCTCATCCACTACGATTCATTTACAAGCTTTCCGGTCATATGATCTATGGTCAGTTCCAGGACCTGCACCCTTGGCAGGGCATTTACCAGTTCCTTTTGAAGATACTCTTCATCATCCGTAAACTTACGGCAAAGCTTTGTGCATATCTGCCGGGTCTTGTCGGCATCCTCCACAAGCTTTATGTGTCCGAATATCACGACACTGTTGATGTTAAGAGCCCACTCTCCGTCTTTACGATATCCCTTATCGAGGACGCAGTAAGAAACCTTATCGCATTTTGCGATGGCATCAAGCTTATGGCCTTCCTTAGCGCAGTGAAAATACAGCCTGCCGTCACTTTCCTCATACCAGTGATCAAGAGGGATCCCGTAAGGATAACCATCATCTCCGATCATTGAAAGAATCCCCCGCGGCTCCTCCTTAAGTATCCTGATGCATTCCTCATCACTGATCTGCTGTTTGAATCTTCTCATTTTCCTGAACATAGGATGCTCCTTAAGATATATATTTAGTAGATGTTTCTGTCATCTTATAATTGAATCAAATGCCTGTCTGGCTTTGCTCATTTCCGAATCCGTAAACGCACAGAGCTTAACATCGATCTCATAATCCGGATAAGTCTCAATAAATTGCTTATATGCTCTTATACATTGTTTTGCTGACTCTGATGCCGGGTTTTCAAGGCTCCCGCCGAAAATACCCGAGCTTATGAGCGGAAATGAAATACTATGATATCCGTTCTCCTTAAGCACCAGAAGCGAATTATAATATGCCATATACAGTTCTTCAAAAGCCTTAGGTGTCACTGCAAAATTCGGGCCTACCGCATGTATGACAGCCTTTGCGTTTGTCATGTTAAATGCCGGAGTTATAACAGCATCTCCGTCATCAAGCGGTGTATCATATTTATTGCAGGCATCTGTCAGCTCCGTCATCCCTGCTTTTTTGAAGATCACTCCGCATATCCCTCCGCCTGCCCATAATCCTCTGTTGGCTGCATTTACAACAGCGTCAACTCTCTGGTCGGCGCAGGATGCGTGAAGAAGTTCTATTTTACTCATGAATCCTCCCCGGTCTATAATTTTGCTTTCCATGCAGATGCCATTATATATGCTGCCTGTGCCTCAGCGGAGGTTCCCTGTGTCAGAAAATCCGGACATCCGGCAACTTCATGGATCAGGCCTTTATCATCTATTTTTCCCGAAACCGCAGAAAAAGCCCTGTCTGCAGCTTCAAGTCCGAAATCAAAATAACCCTGTGTATTTCCCCTGTAAATAACGGCAGCGATCATCATGGAAGATGTTCCGTCAATAAAGCTGCCATCATCATCGAAAATATCCCTGAACCGACCGTCCGGAAGCTGATATTTCAGGATCGCAAGCAGGGTTTCTGTAAGAATATCTAACAGTTCAGATTTCATTGCTTCGTTTCCAATTGAAGCCGCCGTGTCTGCAAGCCTTATGAGACCAAGAAGCGCCCATCCGTTGCCTGTCGCCCAGTGAACCCGGCGGACATACCTGCAGCTTCCCGCATCATAAATGTGGTAAAAAAGATGAGCCTCCTTATCATACAGGTATCTGCAGTATCCTCTCACCTGTTTAAGAGCTTCCTTATCATGACCCATGACAGCCAAAAAAGGCGGAACCATGTACAGACCGTCTATCCACACCTGAAGCGGTGTATATCCCTCTGTAAAAGATACCGTGTTGTGACATATGATACCTTCAGGGGTTCTGGGTGCACTGTGGATCAGATAGTCAAGCATCCCGTCCGCTCCCGTCTTATAGAATGCATCTCCGGTTTTCTCGTATGCACGTAAACACACCTCGCCGCAAGATGCAGGATCAGAAACCGAAACATCACCCCCGACCATGGCAAGCCGTCCGTCCGGTCTCATCCGCTTTACAGCATCATAAGCCATCGGGATCCACAATTCATCCTTCCCATATTCATACAATGCCTGAGCGCATACCCCCTGCTCCCAGGGATATCGCTGCATTGCCAGCATACAGTTGATAACGTTCTCGATTTTTCCCATAATTTAATAGATCCCAGGACAGGCCGCACTGCATGCACTCAAGCATCAGATGCTCAAACATCTTTCTGTCATCGTGTACAGGAATTCCCCATTCGGTATCATGGTAGATTTTATTTCGTTCGTTTGAATCTGCCCATCCGCAGTAGCCCATCTTAACAGCCTTTCCTTCGCTTTTGTGATCGTCTGTTACAGTCTGTCATATTTATCCGCTCGGCCTGAAGCTTTTTCCACCGGATATTTCCTTTCATTCTGATCCATTTTACTGTTGACGATCTCATCCACATCCAGTTCCAGCTTGTCTAACATATCCTGACAATACACGATCACATCAGCAAGTTCTTCCTTTACATGCTCCAGATCATAATCTTCGTCACTCCATTGAAAACACTCTAACAGTTCGTTCGCCTCTATGGAGATTGATTTTGCAAGATTGGCCGGCGAGTGAAACTGATCCCAGTTTCGATCATTTGTAAATTTGCGAATTCTGTTGATTGTATCCTGATTCATATCTATAGTTCTCTCTTTTTATCTTGCCGAAACCCAGATCGCAGGGCGTACGCCGGTTATGTCACTGTCGACAAGTTCACCTAAATCCCAGCCGGTAAGACCGTCAGTAGCAACATAGCAGGCAAGGTTATTTCGAGGGCCGGGTGAACGGAGCCACCATCCGGCTAGCGCCCTTCCGATCAAGCTGTCTTCGTATCCTATATCCGAAAGAAAATCTCTGTCATCCGCATCATAAGTACTGGTCCACAGGTTTCCGTTACCCCCGGACAAAGCATAGGGAGTTGCTTCCAGTAAAAACTCCTGTGACTCAAAATGCCAGTTTTTCTCGTAACGCTCTATTGATGAATAGTATTTATTCAATTCCTCTATGCTCAGGCAGAAAACATTATCCTGTGTATTGTTTCCGCCCACAGCACCCTCAGTAGAAGGGTTATCCTCATTCGTCAGCTCCGAAGTCAATATCCTGTTTTTCTCTTCATCAGTAAACGCATCCGAATAAAACTGCCCATTCATCCATTGCCTTAAAGTACAGGTCTCCCAGGTAACATCCGTGTACTCCTGGTTATACGGCACTGTATCAAGAACATATTTACTTGCCAAAAGCGTTCTGTCGCCCTCAACGGCTATTACCTCCCAGGTGATAGGTTCCTTCCCGTTGTCAGCGTTGTTATCCTGCTCATAGGAACCAAAGGTTACGTATTGACCCTTTTGCAGATCAGAAGCATCCTCAAGCCTTACCCCTTCGGCGGCTTTAAACTGTGAATCTATCGAAACCCACAGGGCAGGACGCACACCGGCACGCCCGGATGCCACGTTTTCAGAGCAGTTTAATGCACCCGCACGACCAATGCTTTCAACTACACTGGCGTAGGACGGGAAATTTCCAGGAGATCTGAGCCACCATTCTACCCCTTTTTTACCGATCACATCGAGCGAATAATTCCCTACCTCACAGAACCCTTCATCCAAAGTACAATAAGCTAACCCTCCGCCATTTACAGTTCTTGCATATGGCGTAGCGTCTGTCACAAGATCCGAACAATAGCCGCTCTGCTGTTCATCATAAAAATTTTCAAAGTTATAATAATACCTGAACAGTTCCGTAAGGCTTAAGCAGAAAATCTTATCCTGCGTGTCGCCTCCGCCTCTTATTCCGGTAACGGGATTGTCTTCATTCGTAAGCTCTGTTGTAAGAATACGATTTTTATCATCATCATTAAACGCCTCGGATAGGAATGTGCTGTTCAACCACGCCCTCAGGGAGCAGTCTTCCCATGTAATATCAACGTTTTCTGTATTATATTGGATGTGGTCAAGGACATATCTGCTTATTAAGAGTGCTTTATCCCCTTCAACATCAAATACCTCCCACTCGATGGGCTCTTTCCCGTTTGACAGATCGTTATCCTGTTCATATTCTCCAAACAGAACATGCTGCCCCACAGATATATCAGTAAAATCTATTGCCTGACCATCCTGCTCAAAATCATAAGATGTTTCTTCCTCTTCACCCACATGCAACAGAAGATCATCATCCGATTCCGCCGCCGGTTCTACATAGGTTTCCGCACTCTCTGCTGCTTCAACTGCAGTATCCGCCTCTAAGGCGGCCGTTTCTTTTCTGTTATTTCCGGCAATGGCAATAGTTCCGGCAACGGCAACAGCCAACACGATCAAGTGCATTCCCACCCAGATGATACGATGGGAAACAAGACTTTTTTTCCTGACAAAGCATCTTCTCCAGTTTTCTAAATACCAGTTCTTCTTTCTTTTGCTCTTTCCGGTTCTGTTTGCAGATACCTGAGGCGCATGAGCAGCACGGGGTGCCTCATTACTCTTGGG
>JAILPG010000299.1 GCA_024699595.1 Lachnospiraceae bacterium
ACGCCGCCAGCGTTCATCCTGAGCCAGGATCAAACTCTCAAATAAAATGTTTTTGTTCGATGATTAACCTCGAACTGACTCAGGTAAACCTCTGGTCTACCTTTGGGATCAAAAGATCCCTGAAGGATTTCTCCTTCATGATTTACTGTTTTATGGAATTGACTTGATAGTGTCCGGATCATCGATCCGTCACTACCGTCTCTTTCAGAAAATGGTTTATACTGTTTAATTGTCAATGTACGATAATGCCCATCATTACAGACATAAGGCTGTCCCTGACGGACAGCCTATATAATATAACACTATGGTTTTTGGTTGTCAATATTTTTTTTCAAAATCTCGATTACTTGTCTATTGCCGCATTGAATGCCGCATCCATATCCTGTTGTGAAGCATTAGCGTTGTTTTCAGCACTGTAACCGGTCAAACCCCAAACAGGATCTATCACCCCGGATCCCGGATTTAACGTATTTGGGTCTGTCTGGTCGGGATCTACCGGGCCAGGGACAACAGGGGGGGGCAACCGTTCCTATGATTACATCGCCCACCTGTGTTGCTGTTCCCTGGGTAATCTGCTCTGCCGTTGACCCTGCTTCATAGAACGTAATCTTTCATTTGTTATATACGAAGAAAAATCTGCCGTGGCAGAGATTTTTATATGACTCTCAGATATTCTTTGAAGTCTTCATAGGTATATTTTCCTTCAAGATGAAAGATAACAGGTATGCAGACATCCGCTATCTGCTGAACACTAAAGTTCAGAATATGATCCATGGCCTCGTAAAAATATGCATCAAGCAGTTCATACCGGATCAGGCAGCCGTTAAATATATCCCCGTCTTCCTCATTGCAAAAATAATTATGCTCAAACAAAGAATTACAGTCCCATGCAAGATGAAGATTCATATAATTGACCATACGTGCTGCTTTGACCGCCTTCTCTTCGGTATCGGCAACCGGCCTGCAATAATATGACTGACAATAACAATGATCTTCCATGAATCTTAAGGATGTCTCGATCCTGCCGCCGATCACCTCCGTGATATTGCAGGAGAGATAAATAGTATCGATCTCTTCCATAGGGATTATTTTACCTTCCTCGTTGAGAAGTTCATATGGGATGTGTTCCCTCATTAAGTATTCTGTTATTCTTTTCTTCGCTTCATTTTTATTCATATCGATCTTAGCCCCCTTAGCACGCAAATCCTATTCTTGCAAGTTTTGTCTGTTTTTTAGCATTATAAGCAGGGATATCACACTCTTTTATGGTCGTGATCATTTCCTCTGTTATCTCCTCTCCGTCAGTCTCCATGACCCGCTCTGCCAGGTTCATTTCCGCCTCTTCCAGCATTTTTCTTGCAAAACGGCCGTTTCCGTAATCGTCCTCAAGGCTTGCTTCCTCATAGATACCGCGAAGCTTATCCATAGCGGCGTCAGTGATCCTCATCTCCTTCTTATCCACCATAAGCCTTGTGATATCACATAATTCATCCACCGAATAATCATCAAACTCCACCTGAAATGCTATACGGGACAGCATGCCAGGATTCCTGTCAAGGAACTGTTTCATCGGTTCGGGATACCCCGCAAAGATCACGATGACATCATCTCTGTGATTTTCCATCTCCTGTACCAGGGTATTGATCGCCTCATCTCCGAATCCGTTACTGTATGCATCACAGAGAGAATATGCCTCATCAATGAACAGGACTCCGCCCTGAGCCTCTTTGAACCTTCTCTTTACCTTAGGGGCCGTGGCTCCCACATGATCTCCGATAAGATCTGCTCGTCCCGTTTCCACAAAGTTACCCGTAGGGAGTACCTTCTCATCCTTCATTATCTCGGCAAACAGGCGTGCCACCGTTGTCTTTGCCGTCCCGGGATTACCCGTAAATACCATGTGCATGGAAGCTTTTCCCCTGTTGATCCCCTTATCTATACAAAGCTTCCTTAGTTTGCAGCTGGCAGTGGCTTTTCGGATGATCTCTTTAACGGATTTAAGTCCCGTCATTTCATTAAGCTCACGCAGAGCTGTTCCGGCCGGACGCTCTTTTTTCATTCCCTCATCTAACATGCAGATATCCTCTTTTTTCAGCTTAAACAGCTCACTTTTTCCTATGGAACCTGCATCCCTTCCGTCAGATAAAAGCCTCACCGCCTGATTCTGCACTGCACGGTCTATAAGATTCCTCACATACCTTCCATTTCCGAAATCATCTGTATGTATCACCTTTTCAAAGATATACCGGGCTTCCTTTACGACATCCTCAGTTACGGCAAATCCGCGCCTGCTTGTCATAAATCTGAAGATTTCCGTAAGCTCGTCAGCCGTATAATCCGGGAAATCGATCCAGTGCGGCAGTCTGCTCTTAAGTCCCTCATTCAGCTCGAGAAAATCCTTCATTCTCTGACCGTAGCCTGCAAAGATCACGATAACATCATCGCGCCTGTTCTCCATTTCCTGTATCAGTACCGTAACTGCCGTATCGCCCTTTAAGGAATAGGCCTCATCAATAAACAGCACGCCTCCGTTAGCAGCCGTAAATGCTTCTCTTATACGGGTAACACATCCAAGACCGTCCAGATCCATACCGCCGCGCTCCACAAATGCTCCGCTTTTTAAGATCCCTTTTTCCTTTGCGATGCCTGCAAACAGCTTGGCTACAGTAGTCTTTGCACTCCCGGGATTTCCTGCAAAGATCATATGTCTCGATCCGGACTGGTAATCCTTTCCTTTCCGTTTTTTACGTTCTTTATCAACAACATCTGCAGCTATGATGCTCTCTATCTGTTTTTTTACAAGCTCCAGGCCGACAAGCTTATTAAGCCTGTCATATGCAGATTCTCCGCTCTCGTCACGATCGAGCATAAATCCGTCCGAAGGAGCGTGATCATAAGCCTTAAGGATATTTTTGTTGATGCACCACGACTCAAAACGGTCAAACGCACTGATCACGTCTGTCTGGGAAAAATCATTGCCGGGATACTGTTTCATATACTCAGCTGCCTGGTCTGCATATTGTGCATACTCGGATCTTTTTATCAGGGACTTCATATAATTGACCGCGGCTTTTCTGTTTCCCCGCCCTTCGCGCAGCATTACCGGGATCACATATTTTTCAAGTTTCGGAAGCACCTGATACGAAAAGCCCGGATGATCCATATTGTATGTGAATACAAACAGGCAGTGGTTTCTGTACCTCTTCACCAACTTCTCAAGTATATATCTGCTGGTCGTCTGATAATCCACCGGGTCACGCCCGAACTTCTCGGTCAGGTCAAAAATGATCACCCCGCCGTAGTTGTTCTCTATGATCTCCTCAAGATGATTGTTGTGCCTGTACACATCCGGATCTATATCGCTGATGATCTCCATGCGGCCGCTGCTTATACGCTTTGACGCAAGCAGGCTCTGCATGAGTCTCCCTGTCATATCCCCCGCTGCTTCAACACTTCGGCAGGATATAACGTAATGAACCAGATTCCCGTTATGATCATCTGTATTTTTATGCGCTTCTATATTGGATAGTTCTTTCACAAAGCTCTTATCATAGATAGCATCTGCGGATGTTTCCTGTCTTATCATTTTTTCATTGAATTCATAATGAAGTGATTCCTCCGCATTGTTTATGTAGTAACTGTATATCCACAGATGTGATGCATCCACAACCCTTCCGGTATTGCATATGTAATCCCTTCTCCTGCCCTCCGAAAGACGGTCTAGAAACTGATACATGGTGATCTCTTCCGGATCGGAAACATTCTTTTGTATTGGAAATGCCTCATCAAGTTTCTCCAAAACATGCTCATACGCCTCTTTAAAAGATCCTGTCTTATCATCATATGAAAATGCTGCACAGACTGCATTATCTTCATCCCTGTATACAAAGAAGTTCATACCGTTCTTAAGATTCTTGAGCATGTAGCTGTTCATGGCAGGAATGACTCCGTCCCAGCTGAAATCCTTTATGTTTATTTTTGCATTTGTCTTCAAACTCTCTGACCCTTCGTTGATCATAAAATCGTAATATCTCATAAAAAGACCTCCATACCATAAGTGTTTATCGTTACACCTATAATATGGAGGTATGCATATTCAATATTCTGAAAGACAGATCGGAAAAGATCAAAAGGCCTTAAGATCGAATCAGATCCGGCCGGCTTTTGCCGTCAGTCAAGTATCCCTGCGGCTTCCTTCATGAGCTCTATGATCGGCAGATGCTGCGGGCACACTCTTTCACACTGGCCGCAGCCTATGCAGTCCGAAGCTTTTCCTCCCCTTTGTATCAGTCCTGCATAGAAATTCTTGGATCTCCAGTCATCCGGATAACGCCTTAAAGTGTTTATTGTTCTGAAAACATCCGGAATGCTTATCTTCATCGGACAGCCGTCCACGCAGTATCTGCAGGCAGTACACCCGATCTGCGGCATGGAAAGGATATCCTCCGTGACCTCGTTTACTATTTTAAACTCATCATCCGCAAGGGGCTCGAAACATGTAAAGGTCTTAATATTATCATCCATCTGTTCTTCATTGGACATTCCGGATAAGATCGTCATGACACCCGGAAGCGATCCGACAAAGCGAAGCGCCCAGGATGCAACAGATCTTTCGGGCTGCCTTTCCTTAAACTTTGCCTCGATCTCAGGAGCCATATTTGCAAGCATCCCTCCCCTTACGGGCTCCATAACGATTATCGGTATATTCCGGTCACGAAGTATCTCATAAAGCCTCTGGGACTGCACGACGGGATTTGTCCTGTCAAGGTAGTTAAGCTGTATCTGCACAAACTCCACCTCAGGATGAGCATCCAAAACCTCTGTAAGAAGTTCAGGACTTCCATGGTATGAAAAGCCGAAATGCCCGATCTTTCCCTCTGCTTTTTTCTGCATTCCCCACTTGAAACAGTCATATTTTACGTAGGTATCATGATTTGACCCGTCTTCTATGGAATGCAGCAGATAAAAATCAAAATGATCGACCCCGGCTCTTTCAAGCTGCTCATTAAAGATCCTGTCGATATCCGCTTCCTTTTTTATCTCCCATGCAGGAAGCTTGGTGGCAAGCATAAAGCTCTCTCTGGGATAGCGCTTCACCAAAGCTTCCCTTGCAGCCACCTCCGATTTTCCCCCGTGATACACATATGCCGTGTCAAAATAATTCATCCCGGCAGCCATATATCTATCAACCATCCTGCATACATGCTCATGGTCTATCACTCCGTCTTTTTCAGGCAAACGCATCATTCCAAAACCAAGCTTCGGCATAACCTTAAGATCAATGCTCATATCTGCTCCTCCTTATCCTGCATCATGCAAAGCGTCCGTCAATATACGGTAACCCAAAACAGTCTTTCTGACATTTACACTAAAACATAACCGGCAGTCTTTCTACTCCTCAATAAATAAACTGCCGGCCAAGGATAAAATCCATATAGAAATTCTATCATAAGCGGCAGTCTGTTACCTGTTATAAACCTATACAGTTTTAGTAAAAAACGCTCACAATTTCTTTACTGACTCTCGCTCTATAAGCGTTGCTTCATACAGCTCTTTTTTCCCGACATCCTCCCCTGCGATCTGGCGCATCAGAAGATCTATGGAAGAGCTCACCATGGTCTCTACCGGCTGCACCATCGTTGTAAGCGCCGGATACATATACTTTGTCATCTCTATCCCGTCAAATCCTACGACCGAATAGTCTTCAGGGATCCTCTTTCCGGCGTCATAGATCGCCTTATACGCTCCAATGGTGGTCCTGTCAGAGATCACAAATACAGCGCTGAAGGATGCCCCCGAATCTAACAGCTCCTTCATCGTCATATATCCGTTTTCTTCGGAATACTCCGGAAGATCATCGCGCATATATCGTATCAGTGCCTCATCAGGCTGTATCCCGTTATCCAAAAAAGCTTTCCTGTACCCTGAAAGACGTATGCTTCCGACAGCCATATCCCTGTGTTTTCCGGTGATTATCGCTATCCGCTTATGTCCTTTTTTTATCAGATAATCAACTACCCTGTAGCTTTCCTTTTCATCATCGATGGATACTATGGGAAGCCCCTCGCCTGCCCCGGCCCTTACCGGCACGGAACACAGCACGAAGGGAACTGACAGTTCCTTTGCGTACTCGCTCTTTTCAAGCTTTCCGCCCAAAAAGATCACACCCTTTAACCTCTTTTCCTTGGCTATCTGCAGTCCCATCTCAAATTCGTTCTGATCCTCAAGCACCGTATACAGCAGAAAATCATAGCCTTTTTTCTTAAGACCGTTTTCAAACAGATCAAACATCCCCTGGAAAAACGGATTGTGCAGACCCTTTACCAAAAGAGCCACGGTGTTTGACTCGGACATCTTTAAGTTACGGGCCGAGTTGTTCGGAACATAATTGAATTTTTCTACCACATCAAGGATCCTGTCCCTTGTCTCCTTATTGATCGTCGGGTCATTATTGATAGCCCTTGATACGGTGGAGATACTGACATTGCAGTAATGAGCTATATCCCTGATAGTATACTTTGCCATTTTCCCTGCCTAACCTCTTCCGTAAATATTTGTCAGGGTCTTTATCTCTTCGGAAAGAGCAGGATTTAAGTCCTTATCAGACATCCTCCATACCCAGTTGCCGCCTAAAGTGGACGGTGTGTTGATCCTTGCGCTGTTATCAAGCTTTAAATAGTCCTGAAGGGGTATTATCGCAACCCGCGACACGCTCGAGAGTGCAAGCCTTATGACTGCGCCCGCGATCTTCTTTGCATCCCTCGTATGCATATCAAGATATCTGAGCAGTGCCTTTCTCTCCTTCGGAGATGTGTCCTTTATATATCCCACTAAAGTTTCATTATCATGGGTTCCGGTATATACAACCGAATTAAGATCATAATTATGAGGTAAGAATTCCCCTCTTCCCTTCATATCCTTGGGATCAAAAGCAAACTCCAGCACCTTCATGTTCGGGAATCCCGTATTCTTTACAAGCCTTCTTACAGACGGTGTTATGAAACCGAGATCCTCTGCGATGATGTTCATTTTACCGAGCTCTCTCTTCATCACTTTGAAAAGCTCAAGTCCCGGTCCCTTCATCCACTTTCCGTCTATTGCATCGGTTTTCCCCGCCTTGATGGTATAGTACTCATCAAAGCCCCTGAAATGGTCTATCCTTACTACATCATACAGGCTTACACACCTTCTCATCCTGGTGATCCACCAGCTGTAATCCGTCTTTTTGTGATAATCCCAGTCATATACCGGATTGCCCCAAAGCTGTCCCTTAGGGGTAAAAGCATCGGGCGGACAACCTGCGACATTAATGAGCTCATCGTTTTCATCCGTCTGAAACAGCTTTGGATTAGCCCAGAGATCAGAGCTGTCGGGAGATACATAGATAGGTATGTCACCTATGATGCCGATCCCGTTGTCATTTGCATATTTCTTAAGCTTATGCCACTGTTCATAGAACTTGAACTGTAAGAACTTATAAAAATCAATATCTTTCGAGAGCTCTTTCTCAGCTTCCTTAAGAGCCTTCGCATCCCTGAAGCGAAGCTTCTTCGGCCATTTAGTAAAGCTTACTCCGTCATTTTTATCTTTAAGTGCCATAAACAGAGCATAGTCGGAAAGCCAGTCCGAATTATCCTTTTCAAACTCCCTGTAGGCATCCTCATTCTTGTGACTGCTCCGTTCAAAGGCTGACCTTAATATCTTAAAGCGGACCTTGTATAACTGTCCGTAATCAATGCTCGTATCATTTCTTCCGAAATCCGTCTTATCAAGCTCCTTTTTTGTCAAAAGGCCTTCCTTTTCAAGCTCTTCCAGACTGATAAAATACGGATTTCCCGCAAAAGTACAGAAGGTCTGATAGGGTGAATCCCCATATCCTGTAGGACCTATGGGAAGGATCTGCCAGTAGCTCTGACCGGCTTCCTTCAGAAAATCAACAAAATCATACGCTGCCTTTGACATGCATCCTATTCCGTACTTGCCAGGCAGGCTGAATATCGGTAATAACACTCCGGCTTTTCTCATATTTCCTCCCGTTTATCCCTTGACGGCACCTGCTATGACGCCCTCAACGATATATTTCTGACTCACAAGGTATACAACGATTATCGGTATTATGTCTATTATTATACACGCCATCATGGCGCCCATGTTTACTGTTCCGTAGCTTCCCCTGAAGTACTGGATCGCCATGGGTATGGTCCTGTATTTTTTGATATCAAGCACAAGAGTGGGAAGCAGATAATCATTCCAAACCCACATCACTTCAAGGATCGCTGTTGAAATGACCGAAGGCTTCATGATTGGCATCACGACCTTAAAGAAAGTCTGCAGCGGGCTGCTTCCGTCTATCATGGCTGCCTCTTCCATCTCTATGGGTATTGATTTTACAAAACCGGTGAACATGAACACGGCAAGGCCCGCGCCAAAGCCAAGATAGATTATGCAGATATTGTAGGGGTTATTAAGATGCAGTCTGTCCGCCGTATTTGCAAGAGTGAACATGACCATCTGAAAAGGAACCACCATACTGAAAATGCACAGATAAAAGAAAACATTTGCCACAAGGCTCTTTACTCTGACTACATACCATGCCGCCATCGAACAGCACAGGATGATGAGCACTACGGAGCTAACGGAGATGAAGAAGCTGTACCACAACGATAACAGAAAGTTCATGCTCGTGATGCCTTCGAAATAGTTTAATACTCCGTTAAAACTCTCCGCGGATGGAAGTTTAAACACATCCGAAGTTGTTATGGATGAGTTCTTCTTAAGTGAATTGATAAGGATCGTAAAGATCGGATATACGTAGGCTATGCACAAAAGTGAAAGGATGGCTACTGCAATACTCTCGCCCTTTTTCTTCTTAACGGTCATATCAGTATACCTCCTTCTTAGTCGTTGCCCTTAACTGGACGATCGCTATCACCACTACCACAAGGAAGAATACTACTGCCTTGGCCTGGCCTATTCCCTTCCACTGGGGACCGGAACGGGCATAAAAGGTATCATAGATATTAAGGGCAAGCAGCATGGATTTCTTTGCCGGCTCACCCCCTGTCAGTGACAGGTTCTGGTCAAACATCTTAAATCCGTTTGTAAGAGTTAAGAAGGTACATACGGTAATAGAAGGCATCACCATCGGAAGCTTTACGCGAAACAGTGTCTGCGAAGCCGATGCACCGTCTATCGCCGCCGCTTCGAGCATATCCGAGGGGATACTGTTAAGACCCGCGATATAGATTATCATCATATATCCGATCTGCTGCCAGCATAACAGGATGATCATACCCCAGAATCCGTTTACCTCAGAGAGTGCAAGCAGAGGCTTGTCAAGCTTTAACAGGATACCGTTAATCAGTGTCTGCCATATATAACCGAGCACGATACCGCCTATGAGATTGGGCATGAAGAATACGGTCCTGAATATGTTGGTTCCCTTATATTCTCTCGTAAGGACTAAAGCTATGATAAATGACAGCACATTTATCAGCACGCTTGAAACGAGGGCAAAGGCCACCGTGAGCCAGAACGAATGTAAAAATGATTCATCCTTAAATACATTGATATAATTGGAAAGTCCGACAAAGGAAACCTTCTTTACAGTGGTAAACTTACAGAACGACAGATACAGTCCCCATATAAAGGGCCACAGGAAACCTATCGCGAATGCACCGGCCGTCGGAAGCAGAAAGATCGGCCAATATTTTTTTATCGATTTTCCAACCATATCAAAACCTCTTTTCGTATAGAAAACGTGGATCCGTACCGTTTTTTGAAAACGGGGTTGCTGCAGTTTACAGCAACCCCATCTGCATACATGTTTGTTAAACTTGTAGTTTATTCCATCTTATGGCTCATCAGCCTGTCTGATGGTCAGATTTATTCAGCGAGCGCTGCCTCTGTTGCCCATCCGTCAACAAATGCGCTTACAACGCCATCCCACTCACCTGTGCCTGCAGCGTATGCTGTAAGAGCTGATCCAACTCCGTTCTTCCAGTTCTCTGAAGGCATTGTGGTGAAGTTCCATGATACGGGTGTAAGTCCCTTAGCCGTGTACTCAGCATCCTGCTTTACAAATGCATTGGGTGATTCTACAGCTGTCTTGAAAGGAATGGTAAAGCCCATATCGTTTGCCATTGCAGAAGTTCCTTTTTCAGAGGTTACACACCAGTTAATGAAATCAAGAGTTGCCTGGATATCCTCTTCCGAACTCTCGGCATTTACACACCAGTAATTCTCTGTACCTGTGCAAAGGCCTTCCTTTTCATCATCAACACCGAAGTAGATGGGGATCATAGCGATCTCATCATCTGAGAAGGTCTTTGAAAGCTCTGTATATTCCCATGAACCGTTCTGATAGAAAACAGCATCTCCGTTTACGAAATCAGCTCTTGAATCATCGGCTGTCTTTGATGAAAGCTCCTTAGGATCAGTTGTTGAATCCGTGATATAGAGATCAAATACATTCTT
Source organism: Lachnospiraceae bacterium (assembly GCA_024699595.1). The sequence continues at coordinate 10,477 of JAILPG010000299.1, forward strand.
ATAGTTGTCAAGGTATGTTCCCTTGATAGCATCCGTTGATGAAATGCCGTCTGCAAGATACTCATAGTAGATAGGAAGATTTGCAAGGTGAGTCTTGAATCTCCAGTCAGATGATCCGTCCATTCCTGCTGAGCTGAATGCGCCCTTTACTCCGAGCTCATCCTTTCTTGCCTGGATATCATCTGCGATCTTCTTTAAGCTGTCAAAGCTGTTGATATCCTCAAGAGAATAGCCTGCCTTTTCAAGAAGAGTCTTGTTGGTGATGATACCGTATGACTCAATAACATATGCGATACCGTCTATGGCATCTCCGTCCTTTAACAGGAAAGAATCGGATGTGATGTTTGATACAATGTCAGATCCCGTAAGATCATAGCAGTAATCCTTCCAGTTCTGAAGGCCTATAGGTCCGTTAACCTGGAAAAGGGTAGGAGCGTCAGACTTTGCGATCTCACTCATAAGAGTAGTCTCATACTCACCTGATGCAGCTGTTACAACAGTAACGGGAACACCGGTCTCCTCGGTATAAGCCTTTGCAAGATCCTGCCACTGCTCGTCTGCCTCGGGCTTGAAGTTCAGATAATAAACCTTTCCTGCTCCTGATGAAGCCGAATCATTGCTTCCTGCATCAGTCGTACCTGTTGTTGTGGGTACTGCACAGCCTGCAAGCATTGATACGCAGAGAGCTGCACCTAATACGATACTAAGTAATCTCTTTTTCATGTTGTCCTCCTGAATGTTGATTTGTTGTGAATAATAGTGATATTGTTGTGATAATGGTATCGTTTCCCGAAAATCCGATTCCGTTCGTCTTTTACGGGATTGGAAACGTTTTCATGGATGTACTTTATCACCTTTTGGAAACGTTTTCAATACCCTTTGTGAATTTTGTCTGTTATATACAATATCCCGCTTTGCATTTTATGCATCATTCACAAAGAAAATATGGCTAAATCCTATAATCATCTCGTTTTAGCCATGTATTTCACGGCATTTTTCCTCTGTCTTTCGCGTAAAATATGGCTAAATCCAAAAGGAATCTCGCTTTAGCCATATTTTTCACAGCAACTCTTCGAAATCTAAGAAAAAAAACATGGCTAAATCCGTAATCAAACCGGATTTAGCCATATTTTCCATGATATCAGCCACATTCTGCATAGTCTCCGCATGATCACTTAGATCAGCGTTTTCATAATGCTTATGGCAACAAGTTCTTATGCTTACAACGCGATCGTCTGCTCTCCGTCCGCGTTTACTATAATAAGCTTAAGAGAATTGATATTAGCGGCGGTTTCCTCAGGTATCTCAAATACCAGAACCGAA
>JAILPG010000301.1 GCA_024699595.1 Lachnospiraceae bacterium
GAAGACGGAAATGGTCGAACCGCACGTTTGCTATCGGGATACATTTTGGATATCAACGGATACGGATTTAATGGTATCGGTTCATTAGAGGAATACTTTGCATATGACATTAACGAGTATTATGAATCGATACAGATGGGACTGCCTGCGCTTTATTACTCCGGAAGAAATAATCCGCCACATCCGGAAGTATGGGTAAATTATTTTCTGCGGATGGTACTGTTGTATTCTAATAAGATCTGTGAACTGTCAGAAAGTTCCAGCGAAGATGAAATACGCGGAAGCTTGTCATATATAAAGGGCAAGGAGAAGGAACTGCTCCTGTTTTTGATAAAGAAATATAAAGGAGAGTTTACTCCAATCGAAGTCAGCCGTGAAATTGGTGTGACTAACAAAACGGTAATAAATAGATTGTCAGTGTTGGTAAAAAATGGTTTTGTGGAACCCTTAATGGTAAATCAGCGTATCAGATCCTATAAACTAAGCGATTTTACGCGGGATAATGAAAAAACAATAAAGAAGATGATTTCATAGAGTTTATTGATATATTGAATGATTCAATTACTGAAGAAAAATGATTATTTGTGCCGAGGTGCTTATTACAGGAGGATCAAAAAATGAATAATACGATGACAGGACAAAATACGTTCGATATATGATGAAGGAATCCGCTTACTAACAGAGCATATGGGAGTGCTTAAGACGGAAACGTTCATATCTGTAGTATTACGTGAGCGGATTGACTATATATAAACTGTGTTTTGGATCAAATCGGAACTGTACCAAAACGTATACCAATGCATTGACAATGCCCCGAATTCCCCTTTCCGAGCGGGATTGCGGGCTTCTTTCAAGTTCGATTCCCATCACCTGCTGTACGCTTGTTTTACTCTTTATCCTCAAGGATAATATCCATCATCTCCCTGGGAGTTACAACAAAAGGCTTTTGCGGAAAATGCTTTATATTTCCTGTCACAAGATATGCATCCCCGTCTTTGCGTTTTTCCATAACGATTGCATAGAAAACAACATCATTCGGGTCAGGCAGCTCGTAATCCATGTTATTGGTATCGATATACTCTCCTTGCTTCTCAAGTGCCTGTATGACATCATCCACGATATCTTTCGTCAGGTGGAATTTGTCGCGCATAAGAACTGTCCGGTATTCCGCCAATATTTCGTCATTAAGAATCGGTATAATAGCGCCACTGAATGCGAATTCAAGGATGCTGCCGGGAACTGATGACCATTTCAGCATTGCGGATACTAAGACATTAGTATCTATGACCGCATATCGCCTCATTCAGCCACATGCTTTCTCGTAGCATTTATTTCAGCGTTGATCTCATCGAGCGACATATCAGCAATGCCATTCTCGTTTGCTATTCTGCTGGCTTCTTTCATCGCCTCCAAACCCCGATTCCTCGGTATATCATTAACATTCATGGAAAACGGAATCCCATTCTCCTGAATCATTCGTGCAATACACATCCGAAGATATGATTGCAGGTCAAGTCCAAGTCTGTCACATATACTGACTGCCTTTGCCTTAGCAGTATCCTCTGTTCTAAATTGAACTAATACACTTGACATAATGGTCTACTCCTTTTCTGTGTTTATTATAGTTCATCATGCAATCGTTTGCAATCATATGATTACTTTTGCTACAACAAAAAATCCCATCACCTGCTTTTTACAAATCTTGTAGAAGGTTTATGTATTTTACACATCTGTAGTTGAGGAAGACAGGAAAGCTTTAATAGTAAGTCTTGCCAAAATGGAACAAAATTTATTTTATGGAAAGAATGAATCAATATTTTGAACCCATGGTACAACATCAGATTGGCGGATACTCTTTTAAAAACCATTTGTTGTTAGAACAAGCATTCACAAGAAGATCCTACTCGGAAGAAAATGGTGGCGAGAACAACGAAGCTTTGGAGTTCATAGGTGATAAGGTGCTTGATCTCGCTGTGATTCGCTATCTTGTCGCAAAAAACGGCTGTTTTATTTCGGCTGAAAGTGGCTGTTTCTCTCCGACGCAAAATGGTTATTTCTTCCCGACCCCTGTGATCTTCCTGGCCGCGGTGATTTTTTCTTTCTCTACAGGAACCTCCTGGGGCAGTTTCGGGATCCTGATCCCCATTGTGACCGCTATCTTTTCTGCAGATGATCCGCTGTTGATCATAGGAGTCTCTGCCTGCCCTACGCGCTTACCGTGGCGGGGATCAGTTTTGTTATTTATCTTCCGGCCGTAGTCATGAAACGTCGAGATGTTAAGGTTGTTTGCGGCTCAGTGGAAAGTTATCATATCTTAGCTTTTTACTGTTTTTCCGTAAGATTCTTAAGCCATCTCTCTTTTTTCAGCCAGATATGGAATACCACGACTTTTACAAGATCCAGGAGTTTGATGCAGCCATACATTTCTACCGGTCCTATATCCGTATATATCCCAAGGCCGAAGAGGAGAGGCATCATGACAAAGATGGTGATGGTCGCATCAGTATATGCCCCCATCTCCGTGTCTCCCCCGGCCCTTGCAACTGCCTGCTGGGTATTTAAGAATATCCATACAGGCGTAAATAAAGCCATCATTATCACCATTCTTTTACAGATCAGGACAGCGGATGCACTGAGTCTTCCGAACACGATCGGGATCACAAAGGTGGTAAGCAGAGCAAATACCGTTACAAACAGGCTAAATACAATGGCTCCCGACAGAAGCCAGTTTTTTTCCTGCCTTGCTCTTTCTAAGTTACCCTCACCAAGGGTCTTTCCGAGGATCACACCGGTAGCGCTGTAGATGCCCCCGAAGGCCACAAAGAAGAGATTGGCGATCGCAAAACTTGAAGCCATTCCCGATACAACATCGGCTCCGCCTCTTCCGTTATAGATCGCGGTGGTCACAGTCTCGGAAAGGACCCATACCATTTCACAGAACAGCACTAAAGCGGCTTTTTTAAGGATTTTCTTAAACAGGGCCTTATCTATGCGGAATACTTCCTTAAGCTTTATGACAAATTCGGGTTTTTTTCTGATACAGAAAGTCATAAAGATCAGAAACTCAAGGCTTCTTGCTATGACCGTTGCAACCGCTGCACCCTTTACTCCCATTTTCGGAAAACCGAGATTGCCGTAGATTAAGAGGAAGTTAAACAATGTATTTGTAAGAGTGGCTATTATGGTCACTATGAGAGGAAACCTTACTCTTCCCATATCGCGAAGAGAACTGGCTATGCACATGGATAGAGTCATCGGGATCCCGATAAAGAACATTATGCGGATATATTTTACCGCCTCATCAAGGATCATATCTGCCTGAGTATTTCCTATCAGCATAAGAGACAGTACCTGTCTGGGAAACACGATACAGACAAGAAAATAGGGAATGAAGGCCGCAAATCCCAGCATCAGTTTGAACCTGAAGGCCTGCTTAAGCCCCTCTCGGTCCTTCGCACCGTAAAACTGCGTCATAAAGATCCCGCCTGCCATGCATATGGTGTTTAAAAAGACCATAAACACAAACAGCACCTGTCCTGCAACGTTAACGCCGGACATTGATACATCTCCTAATCCCGAAACCATAAAATTATCGATCAGGGAGACCATGCTCTGTATCAGCTGCTGCAGCATGATGGGTATGGCGATGGCAAGAGCTCCTTTATAGAATCCTGCCGCGCCTAATATTCTGTTTTTATTCTTAGCTACAGATCCCTCGTTCATTTTTACTCCTTTAAGATCCGGGACAGGCAGGGGAAAGGGAACTCCCCCGAAAAAAAAGAAAACCGTGACCGATATGCCACGGTTTAAACCCACTGTTTTTTCCAATCTATGGGTTCCCGCTATCGTGCCCGTTCAGTAAACAGATACTTGAGGACCACCGGGGTTACAACCGACGATACGATTATCAAAAGTATGACCGCAGGGAAATATACCGGACTGAGCACTCCCGCATCCAGTCCCTTTTGCGCCACTATAAGAGCCACTTCACCCCTGGTCATCATGCCGGCTCCTATCCGGAGACTGTCTTTCATATCATAGCCGCAGATCTTTGATGCGAATCCGCATCCAATCACCTTCGTGATCAGGGCAACAATAATGTAGCATATGCTGAATCCGAGTATCGATACCGTCATTCCGGAAAGCTCGGTCTTAAGTCCGATACATGCAAAGAATATCGGACCGAAGAGCATGTAACTGCTTATGTCTATCTTCTTTTCCACATATTCTGCATCATTTATAGTGCACAGCGCTATACCGGCACAATATGCTCCCGTGATATCCGCTATCCCGAAGTATTCCTGCGCAATATAGGACATCGCAAAACAGAACGCAAGAGCATATATCGGTATCCTCTGCGTATGCGGATGGCGCTTCTCAAGCCATGCGATAAGCTTGTGTATGATATATCCGAGTATAAGGGTAACTGCAAAGAACAGCACGATCTTAAGCAGCACGATGCCGATGTTTCCGCCTCCGCCGGTTCCACTTATGACACAGGTCAGTACGATTATACCGATTACATCGTCGATGACAGCGGCACCCACTATCGTGGTACCGACTTCCGTACTGAGCTTACCCATTTCGGAGAGGGCAGCAACCGTTATCGAAACACTCGTGGCCGTGCTGATCGTCCCCATAAAGAGTGACGTGTAAAAATCCTTTGACGGTGGAGCATCGAATCCGTAGAAGGCACCGTAGAGAACCATTCCCCCGACAAGGGGTACTATCACTCCGATCAGGGCTACGAGGAATGCCTTGCCGCCCGATTTTTTAAGCTTTTTAATGTCGGTCCCGAGTCCTGCCGAGAACATTAACAGTATGACTCCGATCTCGGCAAAGATCTCAATGTCGTCACTTGGCTTGACAAACCCGAGCATGGCAGGTCCTAAAACAAGACCCGCGATTATCTCGCCGACAACCTGGGGTGCTCCGATCCTTTTGGAGAGAAGTCCGAACGCCTTAGCGGAAAATATCAGTATTGCAAGATTTAATAATATATGTATGTCCATAATTTCCTGATCAAATAGGTGATTACCTAAAGCATTATAAACTTGCCGTTTTGATTAAGCAAGTTACACCTCCACAAGCCTGAAATCTTTTATCCTTCCGTAAACAGGCGGTGCATCGATCCTGAGACCTATCCTTGCATTTCCGGCTTCGGGTATTTCCACATCCAGAGATGTGAGCACAAAGTCGATATCCGAAGGATAGATGTCTTTTTCAAAGAGCACCTCCTCATTGCAGGAGATCTTTTTAAGATAGAGTCTTACACTGACACCGGTGGTGTTTGTGCCGCGATATTCCACGGAAAGCCGGTATTTACCAGCTTTTTCGATACGGATATCCCCGCTGACCTCGAAAATGAAATTTGAAAGACTTGAAAAATCAAGCTCTCCGTTTTCCCATTTTATGTCCACGCTGTCAGGCTTTCTCCATATCCACCAGCCCGAGGTCTCATCCGTTGGATCGCACTCAGGAATAAGATTGGTCCCGGCGGGAGGCAGTTCCTCTTCATTCTTTTTGTAGAGTGACGCGATATAGCCATCAAGGTCGGAAACAAAAGGATTAGACGGATTGAAATCCCTGAAGGCTGTAAATGATGGAAGCAGTCTTCCTTCCGTATCCATCATTCCCATATTTTCATCCCAGCTTGTTAAGTTCTTATCGGTAAAGCAGAGCGGCTCCCAGTAATATACTCCGGTCTTTCTCTCACCGGAAACACTTGAGGCTATCTGCATCACGAGAGAGAGTGCCTTGCGCTGTTCCTCTATTCCGGCAGGATATCCTGCCATCTTCATCATTTCGCGATTGACATGCTCCAGAGGACAGTGCCTCCAGGGATGTGCGGCCTCCACAATATATACAGGCAGCTTGTAACGGTCGATGAGATGTGTCATGGAATCTTTCAGATCCTTGAAAGTACCGTGCCAGAATGAATAGAAGGAAATCCCGATGGCGTCGATCCTGTCCATTCCCGCCGCAAACATCGCATCAAACCAGTCACGCAGGCAGAAGAAACGTCCGCCCTGATCCAGATGGATCATAACCTCAATGCTTTCCGAAATATCACGCACTGCTCGTATCCCCGCGTTGATAAGAATTGCAAGTGACTTATAATCGGGAACGGCTCCATCGGGGAAGAGAATTCCGCTCCTGACTTCGTTTCCGATCTGTACAATATCCGGAAGAGCGTCATTTTGCGAAAGTCTGACCAGCACATTATACGTATAGTCATATACCGCCTGTGTGAGGCCGTCAAAGTCAAGATCTTCCCAGGCAGCGGGCTTTCTCTGTTTTCCGGGATCAGCCCAGTGATCGGAATAATGGAAATCCAGCAGAAAATGCATATCCCTCTCTTTTATCCTGCGTGCCATCGCTATGGTCCGCTCAAGGTCGCAATATCCTCCGGATTCCGGTACGTTTGAGGGTTCGTTCCATATACGGAGACGGACAGCGTTCACGCCGTACTTTGAAAGAAGATCCATGGGATCCCTTGCTGTTGCGTCCATGTCCTTAAAGACAAGGCCTTTTTCCTCTTTTTCCGGAATGCTCGACACATCGACACCCTTTAAGAACCGCGGTCTTTCAATAGGCTGTGTGACTATGGGTTTTCCGCTTGCTTTACTGTGACCGGTGCGCTTTACCTCATACATGTGCCTGTCGGCCATCACAAGGTATTCTTCCGGTGTACGTAAAGATCCGGGATCCGTATAGATCACTCCGCTGCTCACTTCAATGTTCCGTGCACTCAGCCCGTCGTGAACACGTGAGGTAAAGCGGTTAACCTTTTCTTCGGATGCGTAGGGGATGAACACGACAAATTCATCACCGCCGAAACGGTAGGCATAGGAATCTTTTGGCTTATATGCGTTGATCGCCTCCGATATGGATATAAGAACCTTGTCGCCAAAGTCATGTCCGTAAGTATCGTTGATAGCCTTGAAACGATCGACATCAAAGAAGCACACGGCGCAGACAATGCCGCCCTTACAATAAATATCAAACTTTGGCAGGATCATTTCATTGTAGGAGAGCCTGTTATACAGACCGGTAAGAACATCACGGTTATAAAGCTCTCTCATCCTGTCAGCCGCGTTTTCCAGCTGTGTCTGTATAAAAAGGTTTTCGAGACTGCTTAGGAAGGTGTGGTGCACATCATAGAACATGTAGTGATCATACAGAAAACCGGGATCCAACAGTATGGTCATTCCGACTCTTTTGTTTCGAAAATGGATCGGGAAGAACATGAAATCCCTGGACTGTTCGGAAGATGCCAGATATCCCATAACATCTTTATAAGTCCTTATAGAATACAGGCGCCTGCCACGGTCCTCGGCTGCTGCTACGATGAGAGAATCCATATCAAGCCTGTCCTTGGAAAACCTGCTTTCGGGCATGGCTTCCAAAAGTGCCTTATCCACGCAGATGAAAAGACCGGCACATTCGAGATTTCTGATATATCCGGCAAAGCTATCAAAAAGGCCGCTTATATTCTGACATTCCGTAAAACGCTTATCAAGCTCGAGTGTGTGTTCCTCGTGGCGGTCAAGCTCAACTTTGTAGTCGATCTGCCACTTGGCGTAATCACGGTAATCAACGAGACCGGTATTTTTGCATCCACAGGTCTCAGCAGGGATTATATAGCTGTGCATGTAGGTGTAAATGTCCACTTCCTCATGGTTCATCAGGGCATTCAGCACCTCGAATGCACGGTTGCTGAGTGTGCCGCGGTTATGATTGACACTTGCTATCTGGGGCTTGTAATAAGCTGCCTTGTCAAGATTGTCAAAACCCGTGACTCTGAAATCTTCAGGGATCTTATATCCCCGCTGCATTGCCTCTTTACACAGGCCTGCCGCAATGTTGTCATTTGCACAGATAAAAACATCGGGAAATTCTTTTCCCGCATCAATCCATTCCGAAAAGTAACGAACGCCGGTATCGAAATCAAAGTCCCCGAACATGTAGTTTTCTTCAGAGACCGGAAGTCCCAGTTCCTCCAGAGTCTCACAGAAAGCCTCAAATCGCTGTATGTTCTCATAATGATAATCCGGCCCGCCGGCAAACACCATTTTTCGGCATCCGTGGACATCATACATGTGCTTTACCATATCCCGGATAAGGTTTTTATTGTCATTGCCGACGTAATGGAATCCCTCGACATAATAAGCAATGCTTACTACGGGCACGTGTACTTTTTTCAGTCTTTCGACCGTGGCTGCGATGATATCGGGATTCTCGGTATTGGTGCAGTCAAAGATAAAACCGTCAAAGTCATCGTAATCTATCTGTTCATAAAGAGCGTACTCGCCCTCGTTGAACTTTTCATCATGGCTTAAGTTTCCGTTGGTGTTGAAAGTATACAGGCAAATGTCAACGCCAAGTTCCTCTGCGCCCTGCATTATCCCAACAACCCAGGCGTAGGTCACACATCTTCGCCATCCGTCTGTGATCAATGCGATCTTTTTCATTCATTACCTCCATGTTGCCCCTTTCGTATATTATATACGAAAAATCGATTTTTGCGGTAATGGTTTGTATACTGTAAAGCCCCGTAAACGAAAAGGTTTGCGGGGCTTTGATCTTCTTGGTGTTATGCGGTTTTTTCAGTAAACTTCAGATAAGTATCATCTGCTTTCATATCCGGAAGTGCCTCTTTGTCACCCACCACTATGAGATCGGGATGAAGCTGCAGTATAGAAGCCGGGACTTTCGGTGTTATATTTCCAAAGAGTGCTTCTTTTAATATCCCTGCCTTGTCCGGACCTGTTGCAACAAGCAGGATCCTGCGAGCCTGCATTATGGCTCCTATTCCCATGGTGATAGCATGCGTCGGAACATCCGAGGGACTTTCAAAAAGTCTGGAATTGGCCTCTATGGTACTTCGTGCCAGCTCAACCGCATGAGTGCATTTCTCAAAATGATCTGAAGGCTCGTTAAAGCCGATATGTCCGTTCCTTCCGATCCCGAGGAGCTGCAAGTCAATGCCTCCAAGGCTCTGGATCATCTTATCGTAAGATGTAGCTTCTTTTGCGGGATCATCTGTCATTCCGTCCGGGATATGAGTATTTATCTTATTTATATTGATCCGGTCAAACAGATGAGTGTCCATAAAATATCTGTAGCTGTTTCTATTGTCTGCAGGAAGTCCCATGTATTCGTCAAGATTCACAGTCTTTATCCGGGCAAAATCCAACTCTCCCTTAAGGTATCTCTCCACAAGTTCATCATATATGCCTATGGGTGATGTTCCTGTAGCAAGTCCTAAGACCGAATCCGGTTTTGTATTGATCTGTGAAGCTATGATATCTGCAGCCGTGCTGCTTAAGGCCCTGTAGTCCTGTGTCTTTATTATCCTTATCATGATATCTTCCCGTCCCTTATGGCATGCTTAACGGCCGCCTTCATGTCATCCAGCTTTTCTTCCATATCGCTTACGATCTTAAACTGGTTACGGGCGCGCTCAAGGTTGTGTGTTTCATGAGTTGTCTTAAAATATGTATCGCCCGTCAGATAATCGGCAAGAAATCTCATACCGCATTCATAAGTCATAAGGATGCAGGAAAAAGGAAGCAGATCCACCTCTGCCTCTGTCATGTACTCACCCATCTCCTCCATAAATCCGCGGGTATAGGCTTCAAACATTTCAAGGTCAAATTTCACCTTGGACAGATCCGTCTCATCCTCAAGAGCGGTATTTGCACCAAACCTGATGCTGTCTCCGAAATCATACAGCAAAGACCCCGGCATGATCGTATCAAGATCTATTATGCAGACACTTTCATCGGTATCGGGGTTCATAAGAATATTGTTAAGCTTCGTATCATTATGCGTGACTCTTAAGGGAATCTTTCCGGACTTTAATCCGGATACGATCTCATCACAGTAACCGGCCCTTGCCCTGATAAATTCTATCTCCTGCATGGCCGATGCTGCTCTTTCCTTAATTGCATCCCTTACTGCCGCTTCAAATGCCTCAAATCTCTTACCCGTATTATGAAAATCGGGAATGATCTCGTAGAGGAGGGATGCATCAAAATCAAACAGAAGCTTCTGGAAATGGCCGAATGCACTGCCTGCGTTTAAAAGAACCTTTGCCGATGCCGCCCGCTGATATGAGACCGTGTTCTCTATGAAATTATAGATCCGGAAGCAGTTATGCTCCTCATCCCCATAATATGATGCATCATCTGTCGTTTTAATAAGGGTCAGCGTACTTTGATAAGGATTGCCGCCCTCGGCGGCAATCCTTTCTTTTAGATAGTCTGTGACCAGGCAGATATTGTGCATGAGTTTTTTTACATCGAATATTTCAGAATTTATCCGCTGCAAGATATATCTGACGGGGGGCGCTGTCTCTCTTTTGCAGTATATTACATAAGTATCGTTGATGTGGCCGCACCCAAACGGTTCAGAGTATATCATCTCGCCGTCTATCCTGAAATGACTTACAACTGATCCGATATCAAAGCTCATATCATCTAATCTCCGTATCCTGTTATTTCTTTGATGCCAGATATTCATCCAGCTGTGTCTGTACTTCGGCAAGATATTTGTCCATGCCGGCATCCTTAAGCGCCTGCTGAACCTTCGGAAATTCCGTATCGTAATCAACGTATCCGCACAGGATCGGCATTATCTGTGTATTCCAGATCTCACCGATAGCCGTCTGTTCGTTTTTAACATTTGCATTGTCGAAGTGGAATGCCATGATGTCGGATTCGATCGCATTATCATCCCAGTGCGTATAGGTATCGATGAATTCGTCGGTCACATCCGTTGTGAACATCTGATAGTTTACATTCCTGAACATCCACTCGTAGAAGTATCCTCCGAATGCAGGATCATTAAGGACTATCCTGCCGTCTTCGATGGTGTAGTTCTCACCTTCGGGACCGTAGAGCGCGAAGTTATAGTTATCCTTGCTTGTATACAGCCAGTTGACAAACTTGATGGCTCCAATGGGATTCTGTGCCGAATAGGGAACACACAGAACCTCGCCGCCGCATGCGGTTATATACTTATCCTGTTCGGGATCGAGTATGTATGACTTGAGCACAGCGTCAGGAGCGTTGGCTCTTACAGAGCTTATGATCTCGTTCTCTTTGCCTATGGAACCCTCTACCCAGAGATATGTACCCTGCTGCATTCTGGAATCACGCTCATTGTAGTTGGTAGTAAGTTCGTCCCTGTACAGACCCTTTTCATACATGTTCCGGTTGAACTGGGCAACTTTCTTGAATGCCTCAGATTCAAAATAGTTGTATGCCTTCTTGGTCTTCTCGCCGTATACTACGGTATCTCCTGCAGAACCCCATGTAAGAGGCTCATCCTGGAAATATCTTGTTAAAGGCTTGTAGATGATATCGGCAGGTCCGCTGAGCTCGGGATGAGCTTCTGCTACCTTTGATGCGTATTCGGTAAGATCATCGGCAGTCTGAATGTCATTCATGCCGACTTCCTCAAGAAGATCTTCCCTTACGCATACTAACTGGAACATGCCTGATGAGGGAGCATATGCTGAAGGGATTCCGTACTGGATACCGCCTACCACACCACCTGATAACTGTCCGTCGGGTATGACCTTTTTCATATCCTGCCCATAAGTTGCGATAAGCTCATCAAGAGGCTGGCACTGTTTCTTGTTTACCATGATACCTATATCCTGCAGTCCGTCCCAGTACAGATCTATGGCATCGCCTGCGGATAACATTATGTCTTTCTGTTCCCAATACTGGTCCCATCCCTTGTAGACAAGCTCTACTTCCTCGCCGATCTCTTCCTTAAGCTTGGGATTCAGCTGATTGTCAATAAAGTTGGCCATCTCATCTGTTTCCTCACCGGGATACAGAATGATCACCTTGCCGGTGTCCTTGGCCTCTGCTCCTGCACCGCTGGAAGATGCCGGCTGACCGCAACCCCCGAGGAGCATCGATGCTGCGAGTGCTCCTGCCATCAATAAAGAAATAACCCTTTTTTTCATGATAACCTCCTTTTTACTCTTTTACGGCCCCGGTCATGATACCGTTTACGAAATACTTCTGCACGAAGGGGTAAAGGAATATGACAGGTCCGATAGTTACTATAGTTACAGCCATCTTGACGGTTTCCGAAGGGAGCTTTATGTTGGCCGCGGCTCCCGACGGCACCCTTCCCGAAGTTATGGCATTTACATTTGATAAGATGTTGTACAGATAATACTGAAGAGGAAAATATTCCCTGTCGTTTACAAACATCAAAGCGTTCCACCAGTCGTTCCAGTAAGCAAGTGCATACATCATTCCGACCGTCATCATTCCGGTCTTGGTAAGAGGAACGGCTATACGTGACCAGATCTTAAAGTATCCCGCACCGTCTATCCTTGCCGATTCATATAACGATACCGGGACCTGCTCAAAATATGTCCTAAGCAGGAACATGTTAAAGACGTTGACCATCTGCGGCAGGATCAGGGATTTTAAATTGTTTCCGAAACCGTACCAGTTTACGCAGACGTAGTACCACGGGATGAGTCCGGCCGAGAAGATGATCGTAAAGTTGCATATGTAGGCGATCACATTTCTGTATTTAAGGCTTTTGATCGATAATGCAAACGAGCACATACTCGTAATGATCATCGCTGCAATGGTTCCGATCACGGTCACGGTGATAGTCACCACATAGGATCTGAGTATCCTGGCTCCGCTGTGAGCGAACAGATACAGGTAGGTATCGGCGGTAAAATCCCTGGGGAGAAAAGAATAACCCTTCTGTACGACTGCGGTATTATCCGACAGTGAAACCGAAACCACCATGACAAGGGGCATAAGGCATGCCAGTGCGATCAGTCCGACAAAGGCGTAGGAGAAAATGCTGACTGCAGTATCCGCGCCCGATCTTTTGATTTTGCCGTGTACGCTTTGCTCTTTCATCAGAACAGTCCCTCCCCGTCATTTATTTTTTTTGCAAAATGGTTCGAAATGGTTATAAGTATGAGACCCATCACGGACTGCATAAGACCTATGGCAGTAGTATATGAAAAGCCAAGAGTCCTCATTGCCGAATATACATAAGTATCGATAACGGCTACTTCCTCATACAGAAGCGCGTTGTTTCCGACTATACCGTAGATCATGCCGAAATCACCGAAGAAGATCCTGCCTATCGCCATAAGCGTGAGTATCACGACAGTAGGCTTTAGAAGCGGGAGAGTGATATGCATGATCTGTCTGAACCTGTTTGCTCCGTCCACTTTGGCTGCTTCATACAGGGTCGGATCAAATCCGGCGATCGCTGCCATGTAGATGATCGAGTTATAACCGCACCATTTCCACACATCGGCGGTTATGATGATCGGCTTCCAGTATTTGGGCTCCGAATACCATCTGACGGTGTCATGTCCTGCACCTGCAAGCCACTGGTTAACTATACCTGTACTGGTTGAGAAGAATGCATAGATGATCGCACCCACAACAACCCATGACAGGAAGTAGGGGAAGAACATGACACTCTGTGCAACCTTCTTATACGTTTTTTGATTTACATCGTTAAAGCAGATCGCTATCGTGATCGGAACGACAGTACCTATGATAAGTCCCCAGAAGTTGATTATTAACGTATTTCTTACGGACTTAAGACCGAGACCTGTACCGGAACTGAAGAAAAACCGGATATTTTCAAGTCCCACAAACCTGCTTCCGAATATACCATCCAGATAGTTGTAGTCCGTGAAAGCCATCCACAATCCGCCGTAGGGGATATAGCAGAACAGGATCAGAAAAATAAGCGCCGGAACTGTCATCATGTACAGCTGCCAGTTTTTTCTTAATTCCTTCTTCATCAAACCCTCCCTTTCAGACCGTTTCTCTCAAACAATTCATCCTGTGCACAAAGATCCTCTTCTGTGATATAGATCATCTGCTCAGGGTCTTTATCAAGTTCTTCGGGGAAATACACCATTCCGGGTTCACAGAACCTTCCGCCGTTTTCAAGAAAACGGGCAGCCTTCCTCTGCAGGCCGGTTTTTCTTGGTACGTTCTCAAGCGGCGTATCAACATTTCCATAAAGCTCCAGATAGAGCATCCTGCCGTCCCATCCGCCGCTGTAATTAAACAGATGTCTCTGCACCCTTATTATGTTGCTGTCATCGGGAAGCAAAAGTGATAATCTCCCGTCATACAGCCAGCTGGCGGACCAGAAACCCTTAAAGGGTATCTCGGGATAATACTTTTTAAAGAAATCCCATGCAGGTTTCATCGAACTTCTGACTCTTTTTGAAACATATCCCTCGCCTTCCGGGATATGAAACCCTATCATCCAGTCATCCCTCTTAAGGATCTGTGTATATTCACTCTTATCAAGAGTGATCATTGTGTCTGTAACATAGCCGCAGGGTGATATACGGTATCCTGCGACCATGGATGCAGTCTCTGTTTTCTTTGTTACAAAAGCTGCCTTTCGGTCTTTTTTGAAGCTTCCGTAATAATGCCCGTTCTTAACATCCGTTTCAGAAGGTGTTTCATCAGGTAAAATGATCTGTCCTTCCGTATCCACGATGAGCCCGTTTTCTGCTATGCCAACAACCTCATCGCCTTTTCTGTAGAAGGTATACGGATCGTCAAATCTGCAAGGAACGAATAAAAACCTGTCAAAGAGGTATATGGACAGTGAATAGAAATTTGCCTGCCACTGCAGATCATCCACAAAGAAATCGTCGTTGTTTATGACCTTTTGCATCTGCCTCTTAAGCAGCCTGTGGGGGATATCCTCATAAAGGCTAGCGGGGATCTGCCTTTTTTCAAGTGCCTTCTTAGCATGAAAGTCGCAGGATAAGCATATGAAAAAGG
>JAILPG010000217.1 GCA_024699595.1 Lachnospiraceae bacterium
GTACAGATGCTTACAAATACAGCTGACACCAAGAAGTATCCTTATGTCTTTACTTCGCCTGTTGATATCCAAGGCTGCGCCTTCATGCTGATCTACATGGACTGACACCATAGTATATATGAAATAGACTAAGAGGAGCTCGCTGTATGCGGGCTCCTTTGCATTAATACGCGGTCTGCGTACTACAAAAATCGGTATAAATGTGGTAAATTTAAAGCACATAGACAGCAGCTCAATTGCCGATCGGATATACAGATATCTGGATGGCTGAAAAACGGAACAAAAACCGTTTTTGGTGAGATCGGAGGCATTTGCGGCTTGGAATGGGAGAGGAATATGAAGAAAATAATAAGAACGGCGTTACTTACGGTCATACTCACGATGATACCGGCGGTGGGTGTATTTGCGAGGACCTATGTGGTTAATCCGGTTGATAGAGAATTGAAGAATGAGAGTGATGTTAATGTGATCTATGCTGTCGGTACCCGGATCGAAACAAGTGAATCAGTAAGACTGCCAGGAGGGTACAGCCATACATTGGTCTATACAAAGGGAAATGAAAGAGATGAAGTGGGACCTATCGATGTTGTCGGAGAAGATGTTCTTTATTATCAGAATATTGGAGTACATTTGGGCGCTTCATATTATCTGTTTGATGGCATCGGAACTGAGGGCAGAAATGTGACCATAACACTTCGCGTTCAAACCGCCCCTGCACCCACAGAGGAAGACAAGAAAGAAGAGGTCGAGGAGGAGGATCACACCCCTGTAAACCCTGATGCGATCGGGGCGTCATTCTTTAATGGTGGCGGTAATCTTCCGAGCTCCAGTGTCAAGATCGGAAAGCAAGAGCAGGGACCTGCAGCAAAGCTTGCTTTTAAGAACGCCTGCCCGAAGGGATGGATAGAGGCCTTTGCGATGACCATGTCTGTGGATGACAAGCAGAACTATAGCAGAAAGACCGGAACTTTCAGGCTATACATCCCCGGCCCTTATCAGAAGCCCGGCAGGAAGTTTGCGATCATGGCTCTTGACAAATACGGCAAGGTTCACCTTCTGACCGACACTGACAAGCTCGACAATGTGTTCACGGCACCCTTTGATATCGAGGGCTATGCATTTGAGCTTATCTACATGGATTGATCTGCAGCTATTCTGAAAGGGATCAATTATTTCATGATAAGCAGTCAATGCATCCGATTGAGGCAGAAAAGCGGCTCGCGATCGGTGTAATATGAATGAAATACACTAGCTCACCAACATATATACCCCAAAGGGTATAAAACGAGCTCACACATAGAGATTACACCCTATAAGGTATAATATTCGAACAAACACTTGATATTATACCCTATAGGGTGTATTATTATATCATGAATAAAATAGCTGATTTTGTAAAAAAGGAAAGAAAGAAAGCCGGTCTTACTCAGGAGGAGTTCGCTCTCAGATCAGGACTGGGACTGAGGTTTGTCAGAGAACTGGAGCAGGGTAAGGAGACGGTCAGACTTGATAAGGTCAATCAGGCTCTTAAAATGTTTGGCATGGAAACGGTTCCGGGAAGGATTGACAGAGAGGATTAACGCATGGGCAGGGCAGGAATTGTGTATGTTCAGAATATCATGGCGGGAATCATCAGGGAAACTGATGAAGGCTATGAATTTGCCTACGATCCGGAATACCTTGAAATGAATGATGCTGCGCCGGTGAGTCTTACGTTACCGTTAAAACCGGAGCCCTACAGGTCTAATTCGCTGTTTCCGTTTTTTGATGGGCTTATCCCCGAAGGATGGCTGCTTGGCGTGGTCGAGAGGAACTGGAAGCTTGACGGAAACGACAGGTTTGGCCTTATGCTTGTGACGTGTGCTGACTGCATAGGAGATGTCAGGATAGAGGCAATATAATGATCAGATGTTTATGCTGCAATAAGGAAATAGCAAATCCGGGCGAATATGAGAAAACCGTTCTCTGGCATCAAAAATGTATCAAAGCTTTTTTTGGTACGGAGATGCTTCCCCAAATAGACTGCTCCGAAAAAGAATTGGAAAGACTGGCTAATCAGGCGGTTAATAAAGGCCTGACCGTGCCGGGAGTCCAGAAGAAACTTTCGCTGCATCTTGAGAATGAGGACAGAACAGCAAAACTGACGATCGTGGATCATCCTACGGGTTATATTTTGAAGCCGCAGTCATATGATTTTTCCTGTCTTCCCGAAGCGGAGTATATGTCAATGAAGATGGCTGAAGCAGCCAATATCAGAACGGTTCCGAATGCACTGATCCGCGTTGACGGAAGCTATGCGTACATAACCAGGCGGATTGACAGGAAGAATGACCGGGTGCTTGCAATGGAGGATTTTTGCCAGCTGTCCGGAAGGATGACGGCGGACAAATACCGAAGCTCATATGAGAATTGCGGCAAGGTGATCAAAAGGTATTCGAAAAATGTCGGGATCGATGAG
>JAILPG010000257.1 GCA_024699595.1 Lachnospiraceae bacterium
AACACAACTTTTGGATTTTTCCTCCAATTTCTCGTCTATAAATATAGGAACAAAGAAAACGCTTAATTCATCGTTTCTCTAAAGGGGCGGGATGAAAGGAGGATGGCATGTTTTTAAAGGTTTTCAGGGATCCGGGAGGCAGTGCTCCCGTCAGGGTTATAGCGGATGTTGATGTTGTAAACGGGTCTAAGCTCATAGTACCGGCCGATACGGTCGCTGTTTTTGCAAGAAACGGTATCGTCAGTTCTCCGTTCGGACCAGGAACACATATACTTGATACCGGTGTACATCCTTTCTTTGTAAGATTCAGAAATGTGATGACACGCGGTGATGCCGGTATCACCTGTCAGCTGTTTTTTGTAAATAACGTAAACGAAAATGTAAGGCGGGGCGGCACCGGGGATATCCTCTACCTGGAGAAGCGCTTTAATATCACGATGAGGGTGAGAGCAGCCTATACTGCACGTTTTGTCATAAAGGACCCTTCGGTCTTTGTCTCAAGGCTTGTGGGAATGCATAACACCTCCTTTACGGGTGATGCTTTTGGATCAGTGTTTGATTCGATGCTGCTGCCTGTCCTTCGTTCAAGGCTTGCGGAAGTGATCGCACCGCTTCCCGTTCATGATATTCAGATACAGATCGCATCGATCGGAAACATGTGCTCTGATGTTCGCAGGGATTTTGAAAGCTTCGGCATAGATCTGAGACTTACGGTGATGACACTTAACCTTGCCGATGAGGATCTTAAGAAACTAGAGGATCTTGAGAACAAATCAGCAAACGGCAGGCTGGATACAGCACTTGAGGCAGACAATATCCGGAATGTGTATGACGGTGACATCAATAAGAGGACAATGGCTGAGCTTTTATCCGGTGCGGTAAGAGGACCCGGAAAGGCCAGCTTCCCGGGAGGGCCAGACGGAGGCGGAAGCATGGCAAATTCCATGCTTCCGATCCTCCAGTTTGCGATCGCCGCACAGGCTGTAGGAAATATGGCTCAGCCTCTGCAGAACATGTTTGGGTCTTCGGGGTCTGTGGGTCAGGCGGGGACAGGGTCTTCAGCAGGCATGAACACTGGCAGATTCTGTCCTTCCTGCGGCAATTTGGTTGCAGGCGGGGATGTCTTCTGCAAGCACTGCGGACACAGGCTCTGACCTGTTTATGACGGAGAAAAGGAGGATTTCAGATATGTTAAAGAGAGTGCTTACGCCGGTCGGCTTTTTTCTTACAGGATTATTCATCATAATGCTTTTCGTGGGGGTGTCATCGGATGTAAAATACAAATGGGTCGTTTATATCGTGGTATCGGTTATGACGGCAGCTCATCTGATGATCTCGTATTACCTGTTAATACTCAAAGGCCTAAGGATCGCGGCTGCTCCTGTGATATCGGGATCGGTGATATTTCTTGCGATACTTATTGCAGGATTTTTACTGCTTTTCTTTGACGCAGGACTTAAGCAGAGCATATATGTGGAGAGCCTTTTGTCGGTGCTGTATGGCGCTTTAATGATCTATTTTGCAGTGACCATGGAAGAGTAGGCGTGTCACGGAAGGAAAGACGCTGCAGACCGTGCGTCAAAGAATACGAATTACAGATGCGGATATACTGAACAGGGATCCGGGGTAAGATAAAAAGGGAATTCAGACAGGCATGAGATACTGTCGGAGGTTAAGACATGGATGATCAGACAAACAGATGGCAGTGTAAAAAATGCGGCGGAAGGGCAATTAAGATCGATACGGCCGGCAATGAAGTGTGCGCCGACTGCGAAACAGTGATATGCTATGCCTCCAATTCCGATGATGATGCTTACAGGGATTATAAGAAAGCGATTGATGAACTTAACAGAAAATCATGGGGTGATGATCAGGTCACACCGCGTCCGTCATTCATAGAAAGACTCAGAAGATATATACCCGCCCTGTCATTTATCGGTATTACTTTTCTTGTGATACTTATCGTATCAACC
Source organism: Lachnospiraceae bacterium (assembly GCA_024699595.1). Next base: position 1,974 of record JAILPG010000257.1, read on the forward strand.
GTGATGGTGTATTATTTCAAACGGGCAGATAACAGAAGAGCAGCAAGACCGGCAGCGGCAGAAGATCCTGGGATCAGAGTCGATGCCGCGGATGCAGATGTGGATACGAAGATGTTTTCAATCCCTGTCATAGAGAGAACGGATTGTTATGTGGATGATCCGTTTGTTGACAAGATCGCGGGAACCGTATATATGCAGAACGAAACTGATCCCACCCATTATGGTCTTCACATCGATGAATCCGGAAGCTATCATATGGCAGTAAGCGGAGTGGATGACGATGCCCAGATAAAGGTACAGATCCTTGACGAAGCCGGGTCTGCCATTTATACAAAAGCATATCTGGTAAACGGTGACGTGATACCTCTCGGGGTTCTTGATGCAGGGCGGGACCTGACTGTTGAAGTATATCTGTGCATAGAGCAGACCCACTTTGAACTTAAACTTTACAAAGGCGTCGATGTATCCGGATATACGCAGATTTCTGGTAAGCTGATGACGGATGCTAATTATATTGATTTTTATTACACGATACCGCGGACCGGAAGATACCGCGTGGAGATAACCTCCGATGATCCTTCAAGGCTTTACGATCTTTCGGTCTATGATTCCAATGACCATAGAGAAGAGTGGAGTTCCGGCTGTGAGAGCGGTGAAGGCATTACTCTCTACAATCTGATCGAGGGATCAGTATATAAGATACGGGTAGAGACTTTTAACTCGCAGAGTGCAGGTCATGGGACGGTCTACGGCCGTTATACGCTTAATATCTGGCCGCAGAAAGAGATCATAGATGTCGCTGTGAACAACTGTGTAGTAGACAGCGTAGAATATACCGATCAGAGAAATGTGTATATGTTTGCTCCGGAAAGCGACAGTGAGATAAGACTGACTTATCAGGAGAAATACACGGACTGTCACGCCGATCTCTGTGTGTATGACGAAAACGATCTGTCTCAGTCGATCGCGTATAAAATTGGGATCGGAAACGATGAGGATCTTAGCTTTACGGCAAAGCAGGGACATCTGTACCAGATCCAGGTAAGACATAATACGGGATACAGTGATTACGGTCTGTGGATACGTAATGAATGACGATCACTGTCCTCTGGAATTATGTAAACTAATTTAACCGGTATTCTTTGATGGTTTGATATCCAATTTTATTGTTATTTTTCTGAATAAACATTATACTGTTACATAGGCAGGTAAGTAATGGGCGAAAGCTCATAAAACCGTAATTATTGGGAGGTAATGAAATGAAATCTAAATTTGGCATCAGAGAAGTAGTTGCGGCA
>JAILPG010000261.1 GCA_024699595.1 Lachnospiraceae bacterium
CATAAACGTGTATTCATTCTTTGAGATGATGGCAACTGAGCTTACGGACGACATATCCGAAGCAGAGATCATCGTTACTGACAAGGATACAGAAGCAGAAATCTGTGCAAAAGCAAAGGAAGCCGCTGAGGCAGCCGGAAACACGGAGGCAAAGGAAGGCGTCGATGCAGACAGGCGCGGAAAAATAAGGAAGGATGCGGAGATCATACGTGAGTACGATTTTGAAAAAATGATCGCCCTTATGAACTGAGGAATCCCGGGTCCACATCCCAAAAGCCCCGGGTTCCGGGTCCGCACATCAAAAAAAGCTTGACACGCGGGATTTATTAAGATATATTTCGAATAACCCATCAACACAAAACGGTATTTCCGTATGTGATGGAAAAATATGATCAAACCGATGAAGCGGAAGAAAAAGCATTTTATCGCCGAAAAGACCAAGCGTCTTTAGCGAGTCCGGGACGGTGGGAGCCGGATGGTATGAGGGATGCGTGAGGAAGCTCCTCTTATATGGGCCGCTGAGGGCATGGGGAACGGGCAAGTCCCAAGTATCCGTGACGTAAGGCATACGTCAGTTACCGGAGATATGAAGGTATCTTGCAAAGTGCATGGGTCATTCCATGAATCAAGGTGGCACCGCGGATAAAAGCTTATTCGTCCTTGACAGAAACGAAGCATTTCTGTCAGGGATTTTTTATTTCCGGGAAATGCATTACAGCGCCGGGTTACGGATATACAGGAAAAAGAGGAGGAAAAACAGATGATCAGGGAAGCTATTGTTAAGATCGTAAACAAGGAAGACTTAAGCTATGATGAAGCCTATTCTGTTATGAACGAGATCATGAGCGGGGAGACTTCTCCGACCCAGAATGCGGCATTTCTGGCAGCTCTTTCCACAAAGAGCGCACGGGCGGAGACAACGGATGAGATAACAGGCTGCGCAGCTGCCATGCGTGATCATTCCACAAGAGTGGATACAGGTATGGACGTACTTGAGATAGTAGGTACCGGGGGAGACAATGCAAGAAGCTTTAACATCTCAACGACCTCTGCACTTGTTGCTGCAGCAGGCGGAGCAAGGGTGGCAAAGCACGGCAACCGTGCAGCATCTTCAATGAGCGGAACGGCAGACTGCCTTGAGGCTTTGGGAGTCAATATTGACGAAGATCCGGAAAAATGTATCGAGATGCTTAAGGAAGCCGGGATGTGCTTCTTCTTTGCACAGAAATATCACACATCGATGAAGTATGTCGGAGCTATCCGTAAGGAACTTGGATTCAGAACCGTATTTAATATCCTCGGACCTCTCACAAACCCTGCATCACCGACAATGCAGCTTCTCGGAGTCTACGATGATTATCTGGTGGAACCTCTGGCTCAGGTTCTCTCAAGCCTTGGAGTAAAGAGGGGAATGGTGGTATATGGAATGGATAAGCTTGATGAGATATCGCTGTCTGCACCTACTATGACCTGCGAGATCCGTGACGGATGGTATAAGACAAGGATCATCACACCGGAAGAGTTCGGTTTTGAAAGATGTACAAAGGATGACTTAAAGGGAGGGACTCCGGCTGAGAATGCCGAGATCACCAGGGAGATCCTGAATGGCAAGAAGGGACACAAGCGAAACGCCGTCCTCTTAAATGCGGGAGCAGCGCTGTATATAGCAGGGAAAGCAGATAGCATTGAAAAAGGGATAGCTCTTGCAGCAGAACTGATCGATTCCGGTAAAGCCCGTGATACACTTAATAAAGTGATAGAGATCAGTAACAGATAGGACTGACCGGCTTTACGGCCGGATCGGATAACAGGGTGAAAAAATGACTATACTTGATGAGATCGCAGAACATGCGAGATATCGTGTTATACAGGCTAAGGAAAATATTCCGGAAAATACGATGAGGCAGATGGCTGAGTCTATGGAACGCGGAGATATGCTTTTTGAACAGGCACTTAAAAAGCCCGGGCTTTCATTTATCCTTGAATGCAAGAAAGCATCACCTTCAAAGGGTATCATAGCACAGGAGTATGATCCGCTTTCCATAGCAAAGGAATATGAAGCAGCCGGCTGCGATGCCATATCCGTTCTGACGGAACCGAAGTGGTTTTTGGGAAAGGATGAGTACTTAAGGGAAATAGCCGCGACCGTCTCTGTTCCTGTACTTCGCAAGGATTTTATCGTAGATGAATACATGATCTATGAGGCAAAGGTTCTTGGGGCATCTGCAGTTTTGCTCATCGTATCCCTGCTGTCTTATGATGAGATCAGGGATTATATCAGTATCTGCAATGCACTTGGTCTTTCCGCACTTGTCGAGGTACATGATGCGACTGAGGCAGAGACAGCAGTTTCAGCGGGGGCCGGGATAATAGGTGTGAACAACAGGAATCTGAAGGATTTTTCCGTTGACACAAAAAATGCTGCGCGGCTCAGAATGAACATTCCCCGAGATATTCTGTTTGTGTCAGAAAGTGGTGTCAGGGACGCTTCGGATATAAAAAACATAGTTTCCTTTGGAGCTGATGCCGTTTTGGTCGGGGAGACCATGATGAGGGCAAAGGATAAAAAAGAAGCCCTTGCCGTACTGAAAGGCGGCCTTCTATGACAAAGATCAAGCTGTGCGGACTTATGACGGAAAAAGATATCGAAACGGTTAATGATTTAAGACCGGATTATATCGGCTTTGTCTTTGCAGAAAAAAGCAGACGGTATGTGGACAGAGAGACTGCGGCAAGGCTTAGAAAGCTGCTTGATCCGTCCATTACTGCAGTGGGTGTATTTGTTAACGAAGATATGTCCTTTATATTGGACATTTTAAAAGCTGGTATCATTGACATCGCACAGCTGCACGGAACGGAAAGCGAGGATTATATCCTGAGGTTAAAGCAGGAAAGCGGCAGACAGGTTATAAAAGCTTTCAGGATAAGCGGACCAAACGATCTGGCATTTGTTGAAAGGAGTCCGGCAGATCATATACTGCTTGATGCAGGGGCAGGGGATGGAAAGACCTTTGACTGGTCATTATTGTCCGGGATAAAGAGACCGTTCTTTCTTGCGGGCGGCCTGACAAGCGAAAATGCAGCATCTGCCGTAAAGGAGCTGGGACCATATGCAGTGGATACAAGCTCCGGAATAGAAACAGACGGAAAAAAGGATCCGGAGAAAATGAGAGCATTTGTGAATGCAGTAAGGAGCATCGGATGAGTGAGAAAAAGGGAAGATTTGGCATACACGGCGGGCAGTACATTCCGGAAACACTGATGAATGCCGTGATGGAGTTGGAAGAGGCATACAGTCGTTTTAAGGATGATCCTGAGTTTAACAGGGAACTGACGGAGCTGTTTAATGAATATGCAGGCCGTCCCTCACGGCTTTATTATGCACGCAAGATGACGGAAGATCTGGGAGGTGCAAAGATATATCTGAAAAGGGAAGACCTGAATCATACCGGAGCACACAAGATCAATAATGTACTCGGACAGGCTCTTCTTGCCAAAAAGATGGGAAAAACAAGACTCATCGCAGAGACCGGAGCCGGCCAGCACGGAGTGGCAAGCGCAACGGCAGCAGCATTAATGGGCATGGAATGTGTTGTGTTCATGGGCATTGAAGATACGAAAAGACAGGCGTTAAACGTATACCGGATGAGACTGCTCGGGGCGCAGGTGATCCCTGTTTCTACCGGAACAGGAACTTTAAAGGATGCCGTATCTGAGGCAATGAGGGAATGGACGAGGCGTATTGATGATACACACTACCTTCTCGGATCCGTCATGGGACCTCATCCTTTTCCAACGATTGTGAGAGACTTTCAGGCTGTCATATCAAAGGAGATCAAAGCTCAGATCATGGAAAAGGAGGGAAGACTCCCGGATGCCGTGATCGCCTGCGTTGGAGGCGGATCAAATGCCATAGGGAGCTTCTATCATTTTATTGAGGATAAAGATGTTACTCTTATCGGCTGCGAGGCTGCGGGAAGAGGGGTGGATACCTTTGAGACTGCTGCTACGATCGCAACCGGGACTCTGGGGGTATTTCATGGCATGAAATCATATTTCTGTCAGGACCGCTTCGGACAGATAGCCCCGGTATATTCAATATCAGCAGGACTTGATTATCCCGGAGTGGGACCTGAACATGCATATCTTCATGATACGGGAAGGGCTGAATATGTGCCTGTGACCGATGAAGAGGCAGTAGATGCTTTTGAGTATCTTTCAAGAACAGAGGGGATCATACCCGCGATAGAGTCGGCACATGCCGTAGCCCATGCAAGAAAGCTCGCTCCCAAAATGGGTAAGGATAAGATAATAGTGATCACCATATCGGGAAGAGGCGATAAGGACTGTGCAGCCATAGCAAGATACAGAGGGGAGGACATCCATGAGTAACATAAAAAAAGCATTTGAAAACGGAAAGGCTTTTATCCCGTTTATTACCTGCGGTGATCCGGATCTTGAGACTACTAAAAAATGCGTCCGCGAAGCTGTAAAAAACGGAGCTGATCTTATAGAACTCGGTATTCCGTTCTCTGATCCGACGGCTGAGGGTCCTGTCATTCAGGAAGCAAATGAAAGGGCGCTTAAGGGCGGAGTGACCACAGACCTGATATTTCAGGCGGTAAAGGAACTCAGGGTGACGGAAACCGTTCCGATGGTTTTTATGACCTATGTTAATGTTGTGTTCTCCTACGGAGCAGAGAGATTTATCTCTGCCTGCAGGGATATCGGCATCGACGGTATCATTCTTCCGGATCTGCCCTATGAGGAAAAAGACGAATTCCTTCCGCTCTGCAAAAAGTACGATGTTGATCTGATATCAATGATCGCTCCCACATCAGAAAAGAGGATATCAATGATAGCCGGAGAAGCAGAGGGTTTCCTGTATATAGTATCCAGTCTTGGTGTAACCGGAACAAGGACTGAGATAACAACGGATCTTCGTTCCATTATCTCTGTTGTAAGGCAGAATACCGATATTCCCTGCGCGATAGGCTTTGGAATATCTGCCCCGGATCAGGCACGGAAAATGTCGGAGCTTGCAGACGGAGTCATAGTGGGCTCCGCAATAGTAAGACTTATCGCAGAGCATAAAACGGAAGCTCCCTTACATGTTGGGGCTTTTGTCAGAGAAATGAAGGATGCGGTGAGAGGTTGAGAAAAAACGGGCACACCGGCAGATATCCATTTGGAAAAAAGAAAAACACAGAAAGTACTTGAAAAGAATTTTTAATTCAATTAGCCTCTTCTTAGGACGTCCAAATTATGACCAAGAAGAGGCTATTTTTATGAACAAAGAACAACTTCACCGCTACATTGAAAACAGCACAGGCAATGAGTCAAATATCTGCCAGATATACGTACTTAGGGGTACTGAGGCAGTGTATGACGACTGCTGGCATGGCTTTAAGACCGAAGATGCAATGAATGTCAATTCCGTGACGAAAGGCGTGGTGGCGCTGCTTGCAGGGATCGCACTTGATAAGGGATGCATAAAGAGCATCGATCAGAAAGTTATGGATTTTTTCCCGGATTACTCTGTAAAGCGCGGTGAGAAGACTATCTATGACGTTACGGTCAGACACCTGCTTACAATGACAGCCCCGTACAAGGGGAAGTCGGAGCCGTGGAAAAAAGTATGCACTTCACAGGACTGGACGCTAACAACGCTTGATTACCTTGGGGGACGGAAGGGGATCACGGGAGAATTCAGATATGCAACACTTGGCATTCAGATCCTTGTCGGGATAATCGAGAGATCAACCGGGGAAAAATGCATCGATTTTGCAAATAAGAACCTGTTTGATCCGCTCGAGCTTCACAGACGTATTCTGCACGGAGACAGTTCCAAAGAAGACCAGTTTGATTTCTTCATGAACAAGAATCCCAGAAAATATGAATGGTACTGCGATCCTCAGAAAACAGTCACTGCGGGCTGGGGATTATGCATGTCGGCAAGAGATATG
>JAILPG010000315.1 GCA_024699595.1 Lachnospiraceae bacterium
GGACCTGTTATCCCTTCCTTCTTTGACTCCCAGTTCTCAACCGTTCTCACGGCGCAGTTAACAAAAGCGGCAAATTCCTTCTGCTTCATTCCGAGCAGTTCCCTCAGCCGCTTTATATCTTCTCCCGATATTTCATTGTTGATCACGAATTTTCTGTCCATGTTCACTACCTCAAGAGTATTTAACCACAAAAATTGCGGTAAATCAAGCAGATTTGCCGCAATTTTTGCGTCCATTATTTTCCCTTCCTTCTCTCACACAGACCGCGTACATAGCAATTCACGCACTTATCTCCGTGCTCACGCGGAAGATCTGAATTCCGTATGCAGCCTGCTGCCTCCTTGATCTTATCCTGTACCTCTATGATCGTTTCCTGCCTTATATCTTCACCGGCATTCTTGGATCCGTCCGGAGCATCAAGGTTATATATCATCAGGTAATCCGCATTCTCTCCCGTCATCTGCTGATAACCGAGTGCATATATCTTAAGCTGCTCTGCGTTCAGGCACTGTTCGGCATCCTTACCCGCCGACTTAAGATCCACTATCGCGACTTTGTCACTGCCACCGTCATCTATCTTCCTCACCAGATCGATCCTGCCGTTTACGCTCACGCCGTCACCCATCTCTATATTGATATCAAGTTCCGATGCGATCATCTTATCGGCATCCTTTTCATTCTGTTTAACATACGCATGTGCGCATTTCCTGGCACCCTCAAGGGATTTTTCAAGCTGTGGCTCACTCGCAAACGGAAGATACAACGCTTCCTCGGCTATCTTATCTATATCCGCGTTCGACAGCTTTTTCTTATCGATCCATGCATTATGGATGCGCATCATGATCTCATGCAGCATCTTACCGTATCCCTGTGCAGACATATATGGCTGAACAAATCCATAGAAGTTGGAGAGCTTGAACCTGTACGGGCAATCAAAATAATTGGATAACAGTGAAAAATTAAGCGTCATCGGTATAGGTTCTTCTATCATAAGCGGAAGATGATCCTTCGTATATACATGATCACTGCTGTATTGCTTAAGGTAACGGGACCTCTTTATTTCCTTAAGAAAATCCGATTCCGTTTCTACCACAGCCACATAACCGTATCTGTAGTCATAATGTTCCCCGTAACTGTATGAATGTGTCAGGAATAGATATTTCTTCGCCCTCGTTACTGCCACATAGAATATCTTGCGCTCGGCATCGGTATTCTTAAGATATCCGCTATGGTTATGCACACAGCAGGCTGCTTTTTCCTTTTCGATCTCATCAAGAGCATCTACAGGACCGTAGATATTGTTTTTACGGTCAAAAGATTCTCCCGGGAAGATGCTCTGTACCATGGCAGGTATGAACACTGTGGCGAACTCAAGTCCCTTTGACTGATGTATGGTCATAAGCCTTACTGCATTCCCTCTTATATAAGCATTATCATCTTCGCCCTCGGGATACAGACCGTCCGCGACATTCCTAAGATGAGACATGAACATATCCGACTTAAACTGTGCGCTCTCCTTAAAGAAGAGGAGTTCAAAATCGGCTATGACCTTGCTGAACTTACCCAGGTTATACATAATGGTTGTCGCCTCATCGGAATCGGATTCTACAAATGCCATATGCCCTATGAAATCCTGGAAGATCTGCTGCATATTAAATTCATGCCCGAACCGGATCTTATCCCATCTTCTGCCCTTAAGTTCCTTTATCGACTCATCTATTCCATTGATCAGATCTGTTTGCCCGCAGGCGTTTCCGATCTCGCAGAATGCAGTCTTTAAATCTTCCTCTCCAAAGGGTTTTTCATCGGACAGCTTTAGTCCTAACTGATTTAAATTCTCTTTTTTGAAATACGTTTCATTTATAAATCTGAACAGTGCCTGTCCGGCCTTATATTCCGGTGTCACGGATAAATTGTTCATCCCTTCGACTACATATTTTATCCCCGCTTCTTTAAGCTTTCCGGCAAGCACCAGCTGAAAATCAGTCAGTGTCTCCCCGAAATATACCCTTCTCCTGTTCCTGAACAGAACTGCTATCTCACGGGGCTGGATACCGTTTTCAATAAGTTCTGCTATCCTTTCCGTAATAAAATCTGCTTCATCGCCAAAATCATTAAAATATGCATAGACCGTATCATCTTCTTCATGATCGAGTGCAGAACCCGGAACGGTACCCTTCTTCATTTCGACATAACCCGGATCGTTTATATGATTATCCCTTATTGATTCCCTGGCTATGTCAACAACCGCTTCCGTACTCCTGAAATCC
>JAILPG010000318.1 GCA_024699595.1 Lachnospiraceae bacterium
TAAGCAAATTTATCAATGCTTATAAATCTGCGAGCAGTAGGCTTATCAAGAAAGAGTTCCCTCAGATACGAAAATCTCTTTGGAAAGAAATGTTCTGGTCACAGAGTTTTTGTCTGCTAACTACAGGCGGAGCTACCGTAGATATTATCAAACAATACATACAATCCCAAGGTAAGAAAGATGGTAAACAAAGCAATTAAGTACAGATTATATCCTACAACTGAACAAGTAATTATGTTTGCCAAGACCTTTGGTTGTTGCCGTAAGGTCTATAATCTCATGCTGTCTGATAAGATTGAAAGCTATAAGTCTACAGGTAAGTTTGCTACCGTCACTCCTGCTAAATACAAAGCTGATTATCCATATCTCAAGGAGGTAGACAGCCTTGCTTTAGCAAACACACAGTTAAACTTACAGGGAGCTTTCAAAAACTGCTTTAGTAAATCTCGTAAAAAGAAGAATGGATTTCCTAAATTCAAATCTGCTAAACACAGCCGTAAATCATACACGACAAACAATCAGCATGGAACAGTTGCTCTCACGGATAACAGTATCAAGCTTCCTAAAATAGGTCTTGTGAAAGCTGTTATCCATCGTAAACCTGATAATAACTGGCTTATCAAGTCTGCTACCATATCGCAGGATTCAGACGGTAAATATTATGTTTCTGTGCTCTTTGAGTATGAAAATCCAGTAAATACCTACGTAGCGGACAGAACTAATGCTATTGGATTGGACTATGCTTCTGATGGCTTATATGTAGATAATAATGGTAACGTTGGCACTAACCACAAATACTACCGTGAGAGCCATAATAAGCTTGCTAAAGCACAACGCAGGCTATCACGCAGGCAAGGCTTTAAGAAGCATGAGGTTAAATCATCTAACTACATAAAGCAACTCCGTAAAGTGAATAAAATCCATAAACATATCGCAAATCAGAGATCAGACAATCTGCATAAGATATCTACTGAGATAGCCAATCAGTATGATGTTGTGTGCGTTGAATCCCTGAACATGAAGTCTGTGTCTAATAAAGGTTTTGGTAACGGCAAAGCTACTCTTGATAACGGATACGGTATGTTCCTAAACATGCTTGAGTATAAGCTATCAGACAGGAATAAGTATCTAATCAAGGTAGACAAGTGGTTTCCGTCATCACAGATATGCCACCAATGCGGAACAATACATCCTGAGATGAAGAATCTCACAATCCGCAGAATGATATGTGATTGTGGTCTAACAATAAGCCGTGACCAGAATGCCGCTATCAACGTACTGAACGAAGGATTACGTATACTGAATGAGTCTTTCGATGTAGTCTGAAACTAAATATTCAGTAGGGATGGAATAGCCCAAACTAAACGCCTGTGGACATTGTGTAAGACGTTGAGTTACGTATCATCGTAACCAATGCAGTAGTGGTTGAAGCAGGAAGCTCCGACTTCTATAAGTCGGAGTAGTTCACCTTAAATTCCAGCAGATTGATGTTCGGATCCATCGAGTAATCGCCGGACGGCTGGTACAGTATGATCGACAGCTCCCTGCACTTGTTAAGATCCACATCGATGTCGAGTGGTTTATTGTTGTTTTTAAGCTTATAGCTTGCGGCAAGGTCTCCGTCCGTGTAAAACTCTATGGTGTATGCCTTGTCCACTCTTTCGATCCCCTTGTCTTCAAAAGCGATCATTCCGGTAAGCTTATCGTACTTGGCGTCGAGATCACTGTAGTAAACCTCTGTAAAATAACCGGAAGCGGGCGTGATCGCCATTCCCTTCTTATAAGTCTTTCCGCCGGATTCCATCTTCCAGCCGTTATCATACTGATACGGGTACAGACCCCACGCATTCGGGGTTATCTGGCTCTGATTCGGGTCATTATTGATCATGCACAGGTAGGCATTTGTTACGGCCGCGCCATAATAGTCAAACAGATAGACACCCTTTCCGTCGGATTTGGTCTTCCCGGTATCTTCGGTATCTTCCTTCGGATCTTTTTCGGTTCCGGTTCCCGTAAGCTCGTTAAAGGCATCCTCGATCTCTTTAGCCATCGCCTGTATCTCTTTATCTTCAGGCAGTGCTGCGGAGGCCTCAGCTATTTTTGCCATGGCTCCGGCGATATCACCGCTATCAGCCTTCTCATTTGCTTCTGCGAGCGTTTTTTCCTTGTAGGATGCCGCATAGGAGTCATAGGCTTCACTCAGTTTTTCGTTGTCCGGATACTGTTTTTTTCCTCTCTGGACGATCGAAAGTGCGATCAGATCATCGCCATCCTTTGCAGACGCACGAGCTTCCTTTAGGATAGCCTCTACCGCTTCATCTTCCGTGGGCTCCTCTTCGGGGGTTTCGGTAGGAGCAGGAGTCTCAGTCGGAACAGGAGTCGTTGTAGGCTCCTTCGGCTCAGGCTCGTCTGTTGGCTTAGGTGTGTCTGTCGGTTCTGCAACCGTAGTCGGAGTTTTTGCAACAACCGATGTTGTATTGCCGGGATCCTCGTTTTTGTTTTTTCCGCCTTTTGCAGCAAAAACAACGATAACGACGAGAAGGATAACTCCTGCCGCTATGGCTGCAAGGATCTTCGGTGATGTAAGGCTTAGCTTTTTTTCACCCGTGAAGATATTGTTCTTTGTTTCACCGTCAGACCGGGCTGTGTTTGCTTCGGGCGCCTTGTGCCTTACTGCGGTAGTCATATCAGGATCGGGCATGCCTGACTGCGCACCGGCTCCTGCCTGTGCGTGACGGACAGACATTGTCTTATTAAGGATATCCTCATCTTCGGTATCCTGCCCTGCTTTGACGCGCTCGAGTGCCTGCTTCATTTCTGAAGCGCTCTGATAACGATCAGACGGGTTATAGGCGCAGGCTTTTAAGATGATCTCGGAAAGAGCGGGAGAGCACTCTGCGGGAGGCGGTAATACTTCACCGTCAAGCCTCTTTCTGACAGCCGCCATACGTGCTTCCGGACTCAGCTGGTTTTCTGCGGTCAAAAATGGCAGCAGGTTATGATTTAACATCCTGTAGAGCACCAGTCCGAGAGAATAGATGTCTACGGTCAGGTCATACTGCTTGCCTTTTTCCACCTCGGGCGCCATGTAATTATAGGTTCCCTTCTGGGAAAGTCCGCCCGTAACATTTTCGAGCTTCCTTGCGATCCCGAAATCACCTAACTTGTAGTCACCGAATTTATTGACAAAAATGTTTTCCGGCTTGATATCCCTGTGAATTACCTTCTGGCGGGCGCAAAGCTCGAGTGCCGTACTGATGTCAAGACCGAGCTTTATCACTTCATCCTGTGTAAGGCTCCTTTCGGAAATGATATTGTTAAAGGGAGTCAGCAGTTCCATGCGGATATAGATCGTCCAGCCGATCTCACCGTCCGGTTTTTCCTCTACCTTGTAATCCTCTACGCTTACGATGTTCTGGACGCCTTTGAAGGACTCCATAAGCTGGATCTCACCGACAAAATCATTGACGATCCCCTCGAGATATTTCCTGGTATCGTCCTCGGAAAGTCCCTCCGCTCTGAGGGATGCAAGCTCGGATTCATTTTCCGGGATCGTGATCACCTTGATCGCCGCCTGGCTTTCAACGGCGTGATCGACACGCTTTGCCTCATATACGACGCCGTAGGCTCCTTTTCCGATCTTCTTTACAATGGACCATTCGGGCCATACCTTACTGATAACATCATTTTCCATCTTTTCCTGCTTTCTTATCGCGACGGATTCCTGCTCCGGTCACTATAGAAGAGTTTTCTTTCCCTAATGTTACCACGGTCTGCACCCTTTTTTCAAAGCTTTTCTTACCACCCTTGAGAGTGCATTCTTGTCCCACAGCGTGACACCGAGTCTGTCTGCCTCTTCAATGGCCTGAGCCGTATAGGAACTGTTGGTGATCACAAGGGCGCGGTCACATCCGTAAAACTCCGCGCCGGCGTAAACCTCCTGTACCGCGTAATTGCCGACCGGTCTTGCGTAGCGTTTGCACTGTATACCTACGGTCAGTCCGTTTGCCTCAGCTATTATATCTATCCCGTGATCGCCGCTTGCCCTGGTCATCCTTATGTCGGTAAACCCGACTTTTTCCAGTAATCCGGCCACAAATGATTCAAATTCCTGTCCCGACAGCTCATTGATGTCTGCCGTGTCGAAATTCTCCATGAGGAATCTCTGATACATGCGTCTGTCGTGTCTTTCCCTTATCCGTTCCGCAAATCTGTGAAACCTGATCACGCATTTCACAATGATCCTCAGAAGAAAGACAGAGATCACTATGACCGGGATAAGGCGCCAGTCACTGAGATATTCGGGTATGTGAAAATTATCCGCGATGAATCCTGCTGTCAGAATGAGCATTTCCCTACTTTCCTGCTGCTGCGGCTTAAAGCCGTTTGTACCTTTTGATCCGGACATAATCATTATAGAACAAACAGATGTTCGGGTCAAGCCGATATATCATGAATTTCCCTGAATTTCCCGTATTTTCCCGGCAGAACTCCCCACGGTTGACAGCCATACGCCGACAGCCTATCATAATCTGTAAAACAGACCTGCGGGACGGGGTTAGTGGTCTACTTCTGAAAATTCCTCGTGAGCGGGATTAGCGGGGCACTTTCGTTTCAGAAAGTGAACCACTAATCCCGTCACGAGGATCAAAAAAATAATCACCCAGTTCCGCAGGTTCACCGCAAGCGCAAATGGAGGGTGTATCATGAGACTGCACAGGATAATCAATTCACTGCTTGAAACTGACATGTACAAATTCAGCATGGGACAGGCGATCTTTCACCAGTTCTCCGATTACAAGACGACCTGGTCGTTCAAATGCCGCAACGAGGATGTTTTTTTTACCCCTGAGATGGTCGATGAGATAACAGAACAGATAAAGGCCTACTGCGAGCTGCGTTTCAGCGAGGAGGAGCTTTCATATCTCGATCACATCAGATGGATCAAGGGATCGTACGTGGATTTCCTGAGACTGTGGGAGCCCCGGTTTGAGGATTTTGAGATAACCACCGATGCGGACTGCGGGCTTGCGATAGAGACAAAGGGAACCTGGCTTAATACCTCGATGTATGAGATCCCGACGCTTGCCATAGTTAACGAAGTCTATTTCCGCATGGCCTATGATTACGATAAGCTCATGAAAAGCTTTGCCGATCGTCTTGATGAAAAGATCGAAAGACTTAAGGACGGCTCTCTCTGCATAGGTACCTTCAGCGAATTCGGCTTAAGGCGCAGGCTTTCTGCCGAGGCTCAGGAGCTTGCCGTTAAAAAGCTTGCCGAAGCTGATCTTAACAGATCGGTCTTTGTCGGCACTTCAAACGTATATCTTGCAAAAAAATTCGGCGTAAAGCCCGTCGGGACCATGGCACATGAATGGATCATGTGCGCGGGCCAGGGCAATCATAAACATAATCCCGCATATTCCAACTGGTATGCACTCGATGCATGGGTAAAAGAATACAGCGTGTTAAACGGTACGGCTCTTACCGATGCGATCACGACAGACTGCTTCTTAAAGGACTTCCAGCTTACCTTTGCAACCCTCTTTTCGGGAGTAAGGCACGACTCAGGCGATCCCATAGAATGGGGTGAAAAAATGCTTGCGCATTATAAGGAGCTTGAGATCGACCCGACCGCAAAGACCCTGTTGTTCTCGGACAGCCTTGATTTTGACAGGGCAGATGCGATCTACAGGCATTTTGAGGGCCGGGCAGAGATAGCCTTCGGAATAGGCACTTATATATCAAATGATACGGAGGTTCCGGCTCTTAATATCGTAATGAAGACGACAGCCTGCAACGGACAGGACGTCGCTAAGATATCGGATGTGGAGGGAAAAGGCATGTGCAAGAATCCCGATTACGTGGATTATCTGAACCGCTGCATCAGATGGAGAATGGAGCACATCTGATCGTTAGTTTTGCAGGAAATATCAACACCTGATGCATCGGATATCAGCATAAGGTGCAGGCAGCTTTTTTTACAGAGAGGGAAAAATATGAATAAGATACTGATCGTTGTAGATATGCAGAATGATTTCGTGACCGGGGCGCTTCGTAATGAAGAAGGGATAAAGATCGTTCCCGCCGTTGTAAAGAGACTTGAAAAAGCCGTATCGGACGGAGAAAAGATCATATTCACCCGCGATACCCATTTTGACAACTATATGGAAACCGAGGAGGGCAGGAACCTTCCTGTTCCTCACTGCATAAAGGGCACCGAAGGGTGGGAGATAATACCCGAGCTTAAAAGATTTACGGATGGGGCGGATATATACGATAAGCCTGTGTTCGGAAGCCTGAAGCTTGGTGAGGATCTTGCAGAAGAAACGGATGAAAACACCGTGATCGAGCTCATCGGACTGTGCACGGATATCTGCGTGATAAGCAACGCAGTGATCGCAAGAGCCGCGCGTCCGGATGCACATATAATCGTAGATGCATCATGCTGCGCCGGAGTCACTCCCGAAAGCCATAAAACGGCTCTTAATGCAATGAAGACATTCCAGGTGGAAATCGTAAACGAAGACTGAGGAGACAGGGTCCATCCATGCAAATTGACCAAAGCAGTCACCGCTGGTTTTGCGTATTTTGATGCCCGAAAAGGTGTTCATTCGTATACAATGATGACAGGATAACAAGGGGAGATATAAGGAGACAGATCATGCAGGATAACGAGAGATTTTCAAAGCTTGATGACGATATGCTTGATAACATTTCAGGCGGAAGCGATATGCAGTTTAATATGGATTCCGATCCGCTTTACCAGAAGTTTTATAACTTCTGGTATAATAACGGCGAGCCGGGAGGCGGCATTACCGGGGGCACTTCAAGAACAGAGTTTCTGAACTCATTCAGGCAGTGGGTAAGTGACGGCGTTCCCGATAACGTATACGCATGGTACCAAAGCTTTAGGAACAGAGGTTAATGGCTATCAAGGGGTGATACTTGACTCTCATTCTGTTTTTTATATCACTAACAGTCTTTATCGCAATTCTGTTTATCGACCGGCGTACGGTATACAGCGGGTTTTTCCTTCTGTTTACCGTATTTCTTTTTGGCGTTTTCATGTTTGATAAGGCGGTAAAGTACCCCGACTGGTTTTCGGCACATTTTTTTGCCCATGTACTGCTCGATCTTTTCCTGCTGTTCATTCTTATCCTGCTCATAGCCTACCCGCTCGTGCTTGCGCCGGTATTTATGATCGGGGGCATTATACTCATGAAAAAAGAAGGCTTCAGGCCCAGAAATATCCTCTCGCTCATGTTTGCTGCAGGGCTTTTTGCGGTTGACATAATATTTCCGTTTTTCTTCGATGTAAATACACGCGGTGTATATACTGTCATCTACTGGTATATAACCATGATCCTTCTGTATCTGGTGTTTCAGTTAGCTTCATTTTGGATCTCGGATATCATCAATCTGATACATGTAAAAAAGAAACAGAGCTTAAAATACGTGGTCGTACTGGGAGCCGGTCTCTCAGGTGAAAGACCAACTCCGCTCCTTCGAAGCAGGATCGATAAAGGGATCTCGGTATACAGGGATAATCCGGGATCCAAGCTGATCTTTTCAGGTGGACAGGGTGCAGATGAGGTCATTTCCGAAAGTGAGGCGATGGCGCGGTATGCTGTTGAAAACGGCGTGCCCGCAGAGAATATCATAAGGGAGGATAAGTCGAAAAACACAGAACAGAACATCCGCTTCTCCTCACAACTTATGGAAGATCAGACATCCCGCTTTGCGATAGTCACAAGCTCCTATCACCTGATGAGGGCGCTTCTTATCGCAAGGAGACTTAAGCTTAACTGCACGGGATACGGTGCAAGGACCAGATTATATTTTTCCATAAACGCATTTTTACGTGAGTATGCGGGCTATTTCAGGGATACGAAAAAAAGAAGGGCGGTCCATCTTGCCGCCCTTACCGTGATCTATATCATATTCATATTCTCAACCATGTGAAGTGAAGTGGACCCCCGGGACGGAAGTTAGTGCCCGCTTTCTGAAACGAAAGCTTGGCACTAATTCCGCTCCCGGGGGTCCATTTCCGCTAACCAGCTCCTCCGGTTTCGCCTAGGGTCCATTCATTGGGGTCTGTTATGATCATCTTCGCTTATGGATCCATCCTACGATAAGACAGGCAAGTATCCCGGCAAGGATTGAAATGCCTAAGCTTGCTGCCGAGATCTTTATCCCGATCTCTTCAAAATACCTTCCCGCCTGCCATGTCTTAATGTCCAAAAGAGACGGATCGTTCTCCATGATCCTGTTTTCTATGGCTTTATAGACAGGTTTATTTACAAGAGCCGCAGTGACTATTCCGGTCAAAATGTATACTATCTTAGGTAAAGGCTCTACATAAGCGCGTTCCCCATCATTTCTCCTGAGCCTCAGGAAAAAAGTTTTGTTTAACATTACGCGGATCAGCCCAAATATCGTAATGCACCCGATAAGATTGAGCAGTATCAGAACCGCCGCACCGACATTTCCCGCTGCCTCACCCAGAACAAAGACAACAACGAAGGTTGCTATACAAAGAAGAGCGATCACCGCTATTATCCCGAGTACGCAGAGTGTATTTCTCAGGGCTTTTGATGTTGCACCTGCCGTGTCATACGGATTTTTCCTTGTCTCAGATCTGTAGGTTGAAAAGAAGGCAATTAAAGCCGCGATTCCGGTCAGCCCGGCAAATCCTCTTGCAAACTGCCTATTGGTCTCGTGAACGGAATCGGCTATGCCTCTTCCCATATCCTGTAATCCGTCTTCGAATATCTGGCCGTAGCTCTGGGATGGATCCTGATAGCCCCCTCCCGCATACTTTTGGGAAGCATTGGCTTGCCGTATTGCCTGCTCCCTTTCATATCTTTCGGCTTTTTCGGCATCTGTTTCAACCTGATAGCCATATTGGTTGTACAGGTGTCCGTCACTTCTCCAGGTACACCCGTTTTCGGTCCCGGTTACATACGATCCGTCCGGTGCTCTGTCTCCTGCAGCCATTTTCCGTCTCCATTCTCTGCCAACTGAATATGTATCTGCCTGTTATGAGAAAATGCCGATCAGATCAGTATTTTCCCTTACCGCAGATGCCCAGAAAGATTTTACAGGATAGTACCGCTAAAGTCAAAAAACCGGGGTCCATTTTCTGTTTTACACCTGTTCTGTCACTTGGTATAATTTTTGTGGTTGATGCAGGAGGATGCTTTATGAAAAAGTGGAAAACATGGAAGGTCGTTTTGTTTGTTGCGGTCTGTGTCGGTCTGAACTTAGGCGGGAAGTTCATCGCAACATGGTTTGAACTGCCGCTTTGGGGGGATTCGTTCGGGACTGCGCTCTGTGCCTATATCGGAGGCCCGGTATGCGGCGCGATAGTTGGACTTACCGCAAACCTTGCCTACTGCGTGATCAACAGGCTCTCGGCTGCCTATTCACTCACAAGCATAGCCCTCGGCATCATCATAGGGATCGCGGCGAAAAAAAGATGGTTCGACCGCTTCTACGGCTTCATGAAGGCCGCAACTCTCGCAGTCGTTACTGCACTTGTAGTATCGGTTCCGATAAATATCCTTCTTGCTAACGGTAAAACCGGAAATATATGGGGTAATGCAGTTATAGATTATCTTCTGAAGAGAAAGTGGCCTCCCTTCATCTGCAGCGTCCTCGGCCAGCTTGCTCTGGAGTTTGCCGACAAGGTGCTTACGATCGCGGCAGTATATGTGGTCATCCTGTTAAGGCATTACAGGCATGCACGTGAAGCTGAGAAAAAGCGTCAGTCCGAGAACATGGCAAAGACGGCTTTAATGTTACTAATGACATTCGCACTTGTCATGTCATTTCCCGAAGCATCATATGCACAGACGCTTACAAGGGGAAGCGGATCGCAGACATATCTTCAGGAAGCTCCGGATTATGACGATTATGTCCAGAGCGTATATTCAAGCAACAACGGCCTGCCCTGCGGCGAGGCCAATGACATAGCACAGACTAATGACGGTGTGCTCTGGATCGGCACATATGCGGGGCTGTACCGCTATAACGGGCGTGAATTCCGCTGGGTCGACAATTATGAATCGGTAAAAAACGTTAACTGCCTCTACGTGGATGAAGAGGGACGTCTCTGGATTGGCACCAACGACAATGGTCTGTCCATAGTGATCAGGGAAAAAGTGGTAAATGTCCTCGACCAGTCAAGCGGTCTTCCCTCTAATTCGGTGCGCTGCATCGTACACGGATCGGACGGATATTATTATGTCGGAACGACGGGAGCCATGCAGATCATCGTGATGAACAACGGCTTAAAGGCTGCAAATACTCTCGATGAGGTTTACTATGCCGACAGCATCACTGCCGATCAGAACGGCCATGTGGCTGCGATAGCTTCCGACGGACATCTGTTTTTATTAAGCGGCGGCAACATTTTATCGTCGATAAGCCTTCCCGATGCAAACGAACTGTTTAACTGCTGTGCTTTTTCACCGGATGGAACACTGATGGTCGGCACTTCCACAGATCATATATACAGCTATGATGTTTCGGGAGATGATTTTAAACAGACGGATGTCTTAACCTGTGAAGATGTTACAAGCATCAATAATCTTACTTTCTTAAGCGACGGAACGCTCTTTGTCTCCACCGACAGCGGGGTATCTTATTTTGACATAAACGGATATCATCTTTTAAATACCAACGATTTCAACAACTCAATAGACAAGATGCTCTATGACTATCAGGGAAATCTGTGGTTTACCTCTTCAAGGCTCGGGCTCTTAAGACTTACCAAATCTCCTTTCAAGGATGTATACGGTGCGATAGGCATGAAGCGTCAGGTCGTAAATGCGATAGTAAGCTGGCAGGACAGCATTTATATCGGTACCGATAACGGTCTTGATGTGGTGGATAAAAACTGCCACAAACAGATAACCAACAGCCTGACCGAAGAGCTTTCGGAAAAGCGCATACGATGCATGTATGTGGATGAAAATAATCATCTCTGGGTGTGCACATACGGAAGCGGCCTGATGGAATACTCTCCGGACGGACAGACCTGGGCATACAATGCAGACAGCGGAAGCTTTGGAAACCGCGCCCGCATTGTGACAGAGCTTTCGGACGGCACGATCCTTGCTGCCGGAGACAGCGGTATCAGCTACATTAAGGATCATAAGATCACAAATACGATCAAAAATCAGGACGGTCTCATCAATTCAATGATATTAACCCTTACCGAGAGAGGCGACGGCACCATACTTGCAGGTACGGACGGCGACGGTATCGCGGTGCTTGAAAACGGAAAGGTGAGCCATATGATCACCAGAGATGACGGATTGAGCAGCGGAGTGATCCTTCGTACCGTTAAGGACCCCAAGTCCGAGGGTGTGTTTGTCGTTACCAGCAACAGCCTGTGCTACCTCGAAGAGAACGGCAATATCAGGCTGCTTGAAAAGTTTCCGTATTTCAACAACTATGATATCTGGGTAAAAGATGAAGATACCCTGTTCGTAATGTCAAGTGCCGGCATCTATGTTGTGGAGCGTGATCAGTTGGTAGAAGGAGGCGAAGAGATGGCCTGGGAGCTCTTAGATGCAAGAAGGGGTCTTGGTACATCCCTTACGGCCAATTCCTGGAACTATTACAACGGAAAGGGCGAACTGTTCCTTCCATGCGACACAGGTGTATATGTGATAGATGTTGATAAATACAACAGCGATGTCCGCTCCTACAGGATGCAGCTTGCTTCGGTAAAGCTTAACGGCGTAAACCAGCCGATATCCCGTACGGGAACCATCACGATAGGACAGGGCGTGGATATTGTGGAACTCTCTCCGGAGATATTAAATTACACGATCCAGGAGCCGAATGTAGGTTATTTCCTGAAGGATCATGATCCGCAATGGACGATAGTGCCGCAGAACAGCTTAAACAACATTGTTTACGGTAATATCCCCGCCGGGAAATATACCTTCCGTCTTGCGATCTTTGACAGCGCGGGTGAGAAGGTGCTTGAGGAACGGCAGTTTATACTGGAAAAAACAGGTGAGCTCTATGAGAAACCGATCTTCCTATTCTACCTGTTGATGATGCTTTCACTTATCCTTATCTGGTTTACATGGCTGATCGTACAGAGACAGCTTAACAATCAGCAGATCAAGTTAAATATGGCTAATGAAACGGTAATGGCTATCGCAAACGCAGTCGATGCAAAGGACGTACGAACCAATCAGCACTCGCAGCGTGTTGCAGAGTATTCGGTGCTTATAGCAAAGGAGATGAACTGCTTTAAGTGGTGGCAGAGAGAGAAGGCCTTAAGCAACCTAAAGAAGGCTGCTCAGCTTCATGATATAGGAAAAATAGGCGTTCCCGACCACGTGCTCAACAAAGTCGGAAGACTGAGTGATGAAGAGTATGCGCAGATGAAATCGCATGTTACCAGAGGTGCGGAGATCCTTAAGGATTTCACGCTGGTCGAGCATGTAGAGGACGGAACACGTTATCATCATGAACGATATGACGGCCGCGGTTATCCGGATGGCTTAAAGGGCGAAGCAATCCCGTTATTTGGACGTATAATCAGCGTGGCCGATGCTTTTGATGCAATGACCTCCAACCGTGTATACCGCAGTCATATGGACACGGATTATGTAATGAACGAGATGAAGCGCGGACGGGGTACCCAGTTTGATCCAAACGTGCTTGATGCATTCTTCCGTCTGGTAGACAAGGGTATTATCAATCCTGACGAGATCTACTCGGAGAAGCAGGCAGAGATAAAGCTTGCGGATAAGGAAATGCATGAAGAGCTTAAACGCCGCGTGGAAGAGGATAAAAAGATCCAGGCTGCTCAGATGCAGGACGAGAAG
This sequence comes from Lachnospiraceae bacterium, assembly GCA_024699595.1. Next base: position 12,858 of record JAILPG010000318.1, read on the forward strand.
GAAAACGAGAAGAAAGCTGCGTCCGGGGAAGCATCGGGAGAAAATGATAATAAGGATAAGTCTGGCGAAGAGGTCACCGCGGATGAGAAAGGAGGCAGGGCATGAAACGGATATATATAGCAACAACGTTAACCTGTCTTGTTATCCTGGGCGCCTGCTTTGCCCTGTTTAGGTTCTTAAATCTGACAGGCGGCAAGGAACATCTGACAGTCGGCTTCATATATGACAATGATGAGAGCACGCCTTATACCTATAATTTTTCACTTGCAAAGGATGCAGTGGAGGCAAAGTACGGTGAGCGTGTGGATATACATACATGCAGCAACGTCCTTGACGATGAGATGGAGGAGCCATTAAGGGAGCTTGCAGATGAGGGCTGCGATATCATCTTTTTTAACGGATACAGTGATATGGTGATAAAGCTTGCTCCCGAGTATCCGGATATCGAGTTCTGCCAGACCTCCTACATGGACATGAGCGGTCAGACGGTGCCGGAGAACTACCACACCTTCAAGGGTGAAGCCTATCAGGGCAGATATGTGAGCGGTATCGCCGCAGGCGTAAAGATCAGGCAGATGATACTTGAGGGAACGATAGCGCAGGAAGATGCGACCGTCGGCTTTGTAGCGGCATTTCCGACATCGGAGGTTATCTCCGGCTACACCGCCTTTCTGATGGGCGTAAGGTCCGTAGTCTCGGAGGCAAAGATGCAGGTCTGCTATACGGGCACCTGGAGCAGCTACGCTCTGGAAAAGAGCTCGGCAAAAAAGCTTATAGATAACGGATGCGTGGTCATATCCCAGCATACCGATACGATAGGTCCCGCCATAGCCTGCGAGGAGGCGTCGGAGAGCAGGGAAGTCTATTTTGTGGGCTATAATCAGAGCATGTCGGAGGTTGCACCGGGCACATCCCTTATTACTTCGAGGATCTGCTGGGAGCCTTACGTGCTCTCTGCCGTGGAAGCTGTGATGATGGATAAGAGCATCGAATCCATGGTATCCGGACGTGTCCATGGAACAGACATTTCTGCGGGCTTTGAACATGGATGGGTGGAAATGACGGATCTGAACGAGCCTGTCGCTGCTCCCGGAACGGAAGAAGCCATGAACAGGGCAATAGAGCGGTTTAAGCGCGGCAATAACGATTTTGTATATAAGGGCAACTACACGGGCATAAATCCCGATGATCCCTCGGATACCTGGGATCTTAAGAAGGCTTTCATCGAAAACGCCAATACATCATACCCGATGTTTCACTATATAATTCCGGATATTATCACGATCGTGGAATAAAGTGAACCCTTGTGTGAATGAACCC
>JAILPG010000334.1 GCA_024699595.1 Lachnospiraceae bacterium
GCAGAACAAAGATGAAGAGGGTCTTCTTGATGATTATTCATTTTTTGTTTTTCTAAACGGGATGATAGGTTTTGTATGGACGTATGCGCTTACAAGGCCAGGGGTTAATGCCCTTCGCACCCCCATATATAAAGAGATGATTAACATTGTCGAAAATCGTCCTATTAACTATTCGTCCTTTAAGTTCAATGCTGATAATGTTAGGGCTATATTTGATGCATTTTCATTTTATAACGGGAGACCAATAACAAAGTCAATAATAACCTGGTGGGCCTTCCAAGATGATAAACAACCATTGCTTTCCTTGGAAACTACGTTTGAAATTGAACATATTTATGCCCGAAATAGAAATGACAAGGAAGGGACTTTATCGGATCCCAAAAAGGTAGAATATCTGGGTAATAAGGCTTTGCTTGAAAAAAAGATTAACATTCGTGCATCTGACTATAGATTTTCTGATAAGAAAAAATATTATCAGGGTGGGGTTGTTAATAAGCGTAATCAAGTGAAGGAAGGGACAAAAATCAAGGAACTAACGGATCTAGCTAATACGCTTGATGACTACACGGAGAAGGAAATAGATATAAGGAATAAAAAAATAATAGACGGATTTATTAAATATATTGGTGAGAATGGGCTTTTGGAAGAGTGAAGAAATGTATGGCTTGGAACTAATTAGGAATAAATTCATAAATAACCACTTACATGCCCTAGGAGAACTAAGCAAAGATGCGGACAGGATTATTATTGTTTCTCCGTTTCTCACATCTGATTTAGGTTCTATAATCCGTGCTATGCCATCGATAGAGTTTGTCGAGATATACACAAACCTTGATGGCTATGGAATGGGTTCTGATATAGTTAAATCCCTGGATAAACTGCTTGATGACGGCTTTAATTATACTGCCAGATATAATGACTCTCTTCATGGAAAGGTATTTCTTTTTTACTCCGGCGAAAAAGAGAAAGGTTTTATTTTGACATCCGGTAATTTTACAGATGCTGGATTGACGAAAAACATCGAGTTCGGAGTGTTATGCAGGGATCCTGCTATGCAGAAAGAATTTATGAGAGAGATACAGGCGCTTGAATGGAAGGATCTGAACTGGAATGACATCAGAGTAGCTGCCGATGCTGCGAGAGAGTATGAAGCTGCTCATAAAAGTGAAAGAAAGGACAACAGCTTTGCTGCGGCTCCGTTTTTTAGGAAAACAGTGAAATCTACAGAGGATATTCATGATCGGATGATTCTTCTCAGAATTACAGTAGAGATAAGTGATCCGGAAGATTTATATAGACGGGTGAGAGGTCATTGGCGACTATCCATTGATAAGGCTAACACATATCCGTATGCCGCAGTGGTTTATAAGGGACATATTATTGAAATCTATTCCGTGGAAAAATGGGCGAAGGCTTTTAAATGGACGAAACCGATTGATGAGATCTATGCAAAGAAAGATAAGGATAAAGCAGAATTCAAAGGGGTTCCCGCCAATGAGGAAATCCGGAGAAAATATTTGGGAATGGATGTAAGCAGTCTGTTTAAGGGACAGTGCAATATGAGATATATTGGGGATATCTGATTAAATAGGACTGTTCTTTGAAAGGCGGGGAAATTATGAAAAGAAAAAGCGGTACTATCATTACATTGATATCTATGCTGTTATGCACAATTTCTGTATATGCTGCATCATCAGCTCCGATCAAGAAGAGTTCAAGTACAACCGCAACAGGTCTGGTTACGGAGAAATACGAGCTACTCCCGGATGCCATACAGGATGATTTCGAGAACCGCGGGTGGGAAATTCATATAGTACCCGAAAAGGAACTGCATAAGGAACACCTATTATTAGGAGAAGTACCTCCGGTTGGACAGATTCTGGGAGGTGTTACAGTAGGCATAGAGAACAGGATTTATCTCAATGATGGGGTTGCAGACTTGTCCATGAACCATGAGATGGGTCATTATGTTGATATGGTTCTTCTCGGAAATAGTGGCAGTGCGCCGTCTAATACGCAGGAGTTTATTGATATTTACCAGACTGAAAAGGGCGGTTTCGGAGATTCATATCCAAAATCCGATGCTCACGAGTATTTTGCAGAGACTTTTTCGCTGTATATAGAATATCCCGGTGATCTGAAGAAGACTTTCCCCAAAACATATGAGTATATGGATCGTATCATCTCTCCGTATGGCGGCACCCGGATGGGATTAAGAAAAATGACGAAAGAGGAAAAAGAACAGCGGGACAAATCTGGTATTTTGCATTATCTTGGAACTAAAGATAGAGGGACGGAGGAGTATGGAAAGAAAAGGGAAGCTTATCAATGAGAAGTTGCGTGAAAACCTGATTACTACGTTTATCATGGTGGGTAGCGTAAATATAGCGGCGATTATAGACAGGATCATGGTCGGAAATATGTTAAATGACGCCGATCTTGCTGCATTGAATCTGACAGGTCCCGTTATCTGTTGTATCAATGTGCTGTTCGGGTTCTTTGCCACCGGAGGAAATGCGCTGGCGATGAATCTCAAGGCAAAGAGGGATCAAAAAGGTGCTGACCTGAGCTTTACCATAGCAATTATTGGGGGAATGGTTGCCATGGCCATTCTTGCCGCTGTCGGGGTCATATTCAGAGATCCCCTGACTTATGTACTCTGCAGCGGTGATCAGACGCTTTTTAAAAGTGTCGGTGATTATCTTTTTCCGCTGCTGTTTCTCGGGGTCTTTGCCGTGGCGATGCAGGGCACCTGTACATTTGTCCGTGCTGATGGATTCAAGAAACTGGCAATCGTAACACCTCTTGTTGCAAACTCCGTAAATCTTCTGTTGGATTATATCCTTATGGGACCACTCAAGCTGGGTATCACCGGAGCCGGTTGGGCGACCAATCTCGGCTATGTTGTGTCTCTCTTTTTTCTTATCCCGTATTTTATGTCTCCAAAAAGAAGCGTACATTTTACAATGCCCACTTCCCGTTTCTTTCCACTGGTGTGGGAGACCATACACACAGGGCTGGCCTCGGGCTTATTCTATCTTTGCATGACGCTCCAGACCTTTGTGATGAACGCAGTGATCCTTTCTTTAGGAGGAACCGTTGGGGCAACGGTACAGGTGGTGTGCATTTCCGCGAACAGTCTCGCCGGTATATTCACCAGCGGTACGGCTCAGACTATGCTGCCGATAAGCAGTGCCCTGTATGGTGAAAAGGATTACAGGGGACAGCGGCAGCTGATGAAGATCGGATTTCTTGTGATGGAAGGGTTCTGCCTTGCTATCATGGTGATCTTTCTTTTGGTTCCAAGACAGATCGGCGCCCTTTTCGGAGTGTCATCTCCGGAGGCCGGGGAAATGCTGGATGTCGCCCTTCGTCTTTTTTCTTTAAGTCTTCCGCTTACCGGAGCGCAGGAATGTCTTCGCGTATGCCTGCAATCTACTGATCGTAAAAATGCAGCTTCTGCACTGACCATGGCGGCGGGTACGATCTGCTATATCCCGGTGCTTTTGTTGCTTCGTCCCACGGGACCCATGTGGGTATGGCTTACAGCGCCGATAGCACCGCTGATCGCGATCACCGGATGTCTTGTCATATTATATTTCTATCAGAAGTTTAAGAATATAAAAGGCAGCGTTCTGATCCCGGAGGCAGAAGAAGAAGTATGCGCTTACGATTTTTCCATCTCAAACAATATCGAGGAAGCAGTTGAGGCTTCAAAGCACGTGATCGACATCTTAAGGGAAAATGATGTTGATGAGACTATTTGCAACCGCATGGGGTTGGCTGCAGAGGAACTGTGTACCAATATAGCAAAATATGCATATGGAGACCGAAAGGATGATGTTGATATCTTCCTTCGGATCGATATGAGTGCTGTGGTGCTTCGTATCCGGGACAACGGTGAGATGTTTAATCCGACGGAGTTTATCGATGAAAGTGGAAGAGAAGTAAAAGGACTTGAGGTTTTGAGGGCTATTCTGACAAGAATGGAATACAACCAGGTACTGGGGTTTAACAATACGATCATAACGGTTGATAAGTAGAGGGAGGTGTCTTCTTGAAGAATTTTATTGAACGGTTTAATGAGAATGCTAACAGACTTGGGGAAAAAACAGCGTTGGTATGCAATGAAAAAAGTATGAGTTATCAGGAACTCTCAGAACTGAGTTCAAAGATCGCTTCCCGTCTTATAAGATCCGGCGCTAAAAAGGAAAAGATATATCCGATCATACTCGAACGTGGCTTTTCCTATATAGCTTCAATGATCGGTGTCCTTAAAGCCGGAGCAGCCTATTCTCCTCTGTCTTTAGAGTATCCCAAAGACCGTGTGGAATATATAATAAAGGATAGCGACGCTGACTTTGTCATCGATGAAGCTTTTCTTGAGGCCATAGAGACAGAAAAGGTGATGGAAGTCTTTCCTTCGATAGATATGAAGGATGCGGCAGTTGCCATTTACACCTCCGGTTCAACAGGGAATCCGAAGGGTATTCTTCATGATCACCTTTCATTCACAAGTTCCATCATCCGTCAGCTTGAGGTCGGAGCAACAGAGAATGATATCGAGATGAGTGTTACTCCCTTTAATTTCGCGATCTCAACCCATGATATTTTTACGACCCTTTGGGCAGGAGCTACGATACATATCCTCACACAGTCACAGCGGGGAGATGTGCTTTTTATAGACAGATACATTGACGAACATAATATAACAGCATCGGTGATAAGTCCTCAGCTTCTTAAGCAGCTTCCGGTAAGAGAGAGTTCTCTCAAACTCATCAACTGCGGAGGTGAGCGTATCAGCGGTATATACAGTCCCTATGCAAAGATAAAAAATGCCTATGGCTTAAGTGAGCTTTTGAGTATTGCCATGACATTTGAACTTGACAAAGCCTACGACAACACCCCGATCGGAAGACCGCTCGAAGGTTTCAAGGCATTGCTTCTGGATGAGGAAGGCCATAAGGTTCCCGACGGTGAGGAGGGAGAACTCTGCATCGCCGGTACTATGGCAAGAGGCTATATCAACCTTCCCGAGCTTACCGAAAAAACCTTTACGGAGAATCCTTATTCCGAGGATGAATATGATAAGAGGCTTTTGCACACCAATGATATCTGTAAACGTCTTCCTGACGGCACAATCGTGTATGTCAACCGTAAGGACTGGATGGTCAAGGTTAACGGACAGAGGGTAGAGGTAGGAGAAGTCGAGGTTCAGCTATCGAAGATACCGGGTGTTAAGACTGCCGTGGTAAGGGCCTTTACCGATGATAATTCCCAGACGTATCTTTGCGGCTATTACAACGCCGATCGCGTCATAGAGGCTTCAGAGATAAGAAAAGAGCTTTTAAAAAAGTTCCCTCCCTATATGATACCCCGTTTTCTGGTTCAGATAGATTCATTCCCCCTGACTCCGAACGGAAAGCTTGACAGGAAGGCGCTTAAAGAGCCGGATGTTAAAAGCTTCCGGACGGAATATGCTGCTCCTCGTAACGATATCGAAAAGGCCCTGTGTGAAGCCTTTTCCGAGATCCTTTGTGTTGAAAAGGTCGGCATCGATGACGATTTCTTCTCCCTTGGCGGAGACTCCATAAAGGTTGCGGCTCTTCAAACAGAAGTAAAGGAACTCTCACTTACCGCAGCTGATATCTATATGGGAAAAACCGTACGCTCGATCGCCGGGATGATAGGTTCACGAGATACATCTTCATTAAGACCTGAAGGATCGGCATTAAATGCCGCAAGCGCCGGGAAGACAGAATACCCGCTGTCTGACATGGAGCGGGGAATGTATCTCGAGCAGAAGATATTCCCCGGATCCGTATCATATAATGTGAACATCGGTATCTGTATCAAGGGAGCAGAAAAAGACCTTATCAAAGAGTCGGTTCAGGAACTCTTCAAAAACCACGAAGCCCTTCATTCCCGTTACGGCGAAAAAGATGGCATTCCCTGCAGGATTCTTTTGGATGAAGTTCCTAATATCAGTGACGGGGAAAAACTGACAATGGCTGATTTTGAGAAGATGATCGAAAACCCCGGAGAACCCTTTGATCTTACAAAGGGTATCCCTTCCCGTCTTGCACTGTATCCATTGTGCGAGGGTGGCTTTGCCCTTCACATGCAGCTCCATCATATAGCCTTTGACGGCGACAGTATCAATCTTTTTGCAAAAGAACTGGTATCGCGCCTTCGAAAGGAAAAGGTAAAAGAGGATGGACCGGATCTTTACGGAGTATATGTATCAAGAAGTGAGTCAAAAAAGAGCAGTGACGGCGTATCTGAGTCTTTGGGACTTCAGTTTTATGAGAAGATGTTTGAAGACGGTGTTCCCGTTAATGATATGCCTCTTAAGGGAGTCAGACCGAAGATACATCCGATAAGCGATACTGTCCTTGAGAAAGTATTTGAAGACAAAGAGGTGGCCCTTTTGGAGGAGACCGCAAGACATTACGGAGTTACTCTCTATGAGCTGCTACTTTCTGTCTGCGCGCTGACTTTGGCCCGGTACTGCGGCAGCGAAGATGTTGTCGTGGGCGTCCCGGTGGATACAAGGGATATGTTCAGCTCCAAAGTGATCGGTATGTTTGTAAATACGATACCGGTCCGCATACGACCAGAGCGTGGTTTGCAACTGTTTGATTATCTTTCATCTGTCTCAGATCTTTTGAGACAGGCAACCCGTGCCTGCAATGTACCCTTTGAGACTCTTGTTTCCCGCTTCAGTCCGGCCCGGGATGATTCGCGTAATCCTCTCTTTGATATGAGCGTTAATTATCTGATCTCCCCTGAGACATATCACGGTAAAGGAGATGAGGGAGAGTTTTCTGTCGAGATATCTTCACCGCCACAGAAGATGAGCAGAGATATAGGGCTAGTGTTCTGGCGTAAAAAAGATTCCATTCAGCTTTTGATGCAGTATTCCTCAGAATTGTTCGATAAGGACGTAATGGATAATTTCCTGGAACAGATCGCCTTTGCACTTCGTCTTATAAGTCGCCCGGATACTCAGGCTGTGCGTGATCTTATGCTGTTACCTCCCGCACAGGAGGATATCCTTAAGTCCTTTGGCAGAGGGGCTGACTTTAAGATCCCTGAAAAACTTTTACACAGAGTGTTTGAGAATTGTGTAAAAGAAGATCCTCAAAAAACCGCTCTTATTGCGTCGGATCGCACCATGAGCTTCGGGGAGCTAAATAGTGAGGCAAATTGTGTGGCAAGGTTCCTTATGAATATGGGAGTGGGGCGTGGTGATCGTATCGTGCTTTTGCTCGAACGCCGAAGCTTCTATTTTACTGCCATGTTCGGTACGCTTAAGGCCGGTGCCGCGTTTATTCCCTGTGATCCGAATTATCCAAAAGAAAGGATTCAGAGCATCCTGGACGATGCCGGAGCCTTCTGTATCCTGACAACAGCAGAGCATATTTCGGATTATTCTTCCGTAAAGACCGTGGATATACTTTTGATCACCACAGCATCCGATGCCGGAGATCCTGATGTCCCGATGAGTGGGGATGATCTTGCCTATATGATCTACACCTCGGGGTCTACCGGAAAACCCAAGGGAGTCATGTTGCGTCATGAGGGTATATGCAATTACCTTTATCCGCATCCCGGAAATCTTCATATGTCGATCATCAAAAACGAGGTCTCTGCTGTCCTGTCCGTGACAACGGTTTCCTTTGACATGTCCTTTAAGGAAACCACGGCAGCGCTGTGTAATGGAAAGACCCTTGTCTTTGCAAATGAAGATGAGGTAAATGACCCCAGGGCACTTACCGCTCTTTTCCAAAAAACCGGAGCTGACTGCTTCAATGCCACACCATCCCGAATGCTTCAGCTTCTTTTGTATCCTCCTTTCAGGGAAGCGATCGCCAGCTGCAAGCTGGTAATGTCAGGCGGGGAAAATTATCCTATGGCGCTTCTTGAAAGGCTGAGGGATATCACAAAGGCGCATATCGTCAATACCTATGGTCCGACAGAGATCACCGTTTCCTGCAACGGAGCGGATATAACGGATGCTGACCGGATCACGGTAGGACGACCGCTCCTTAATGTAAAGGAATATATTGTTAACAGTGACGGTATGCTCTGCCCGAGGGGTGTTCGTGGTGAACTTTATATCGGAGGTCCGGGAGTCGCGGTGGGCTATTGCAACCTTCCCGACCAGACCGCGGAAAGCTTCGTTGATTTTAGGGGAGACCGCTATTACCGTTCCGGAGACTATGCCGCATGGGACAAAGAGGGCAGAGTTTTGATCATGGGACGTATGGATGATCAGGTAAAGCTGAGAGGCCTTCGTATAGAGCTTGGAGAGATCGAACGGATAATGGAGGAATATGAAGGTATCTCGCAGGCTGTTGCGGCAGTAAGAAAGGTGGGCGATCAGGAACAGCTGATAGCCTGGTATACCTGTGGGACTGATATAGACATGGCTTCACTTAGGGAGAACCTGAAACGTAAGCTGACTGCCTATATGATCCCGGCGGCTTTCGTTCGCGTTGAAGAGATACCCGTAACGAGAAACGGGAAGACTGATGTAAATGCCCTGCCGGATCCAAAGATAACCGGCAAAAACTCAACGTCAGCGAAGAGCGACATGCAAAAAAAGATCTTTGATATTGTTGCAAGAATCATAGGAAACGATGATTTCGGCGTGGATACAGAGCTTTATGCAGCAGGGCTTACAAGCCTTTCTTCCATAGCTCTCAGCCTTGCGCTCTCTGAGGAGTTTTCCGTCACGGTGCAGATCCGTGATTTCAGGGATAATGATACTGTGGAAAAACTTGAAAGCTTCATACTGAGTATGAATAAGGAGGAAGAAGAGTTCCCGGTTCTTGAGGAATATCCTGTCACCAGGATACAGCAGGGGATCTTTTTTGAGACCCAGACCCATCCGGGGGAAACGATATATAACATCCCTACGCTGATCACGCTTGATCCGTCCGTAGATACTGATAAGCTAAAAAAAGCCACAGCCACTGCGGTAAATGCCCACCCTTATTTAATGACACGTTTCTTTGTAAACGATCAGGGTGAAATAAGACAGAAACGTTCAGGCCATAAGCACTTTACAGAAGCTGACATAGAGA
>JAILPG010000342.1 GCA_024699595.1 Lachnospiraceae bacterium
CAAGCTTTTGGAATTACTGAACCGGGGGAAAGGATATGATCTGTATCTGATATATCTTCTTGAAGCATCGATGTACGGCTGTAATATGTCCGTACCATATGGAAGCTGGATGGGAAATACGATAAAGGACGCTTTCTGGGCCCCGCAGCATCTGACTACTTCAGTGCAGGATTTTCTATATGAACATGATGAGTGCTTCCCGCAGACGGATTCAAAAGGTTTTGCTGTATTATACTCGTATGGCAGTTATTACTGGCGTGACTCAAATAAAGGAAGCGGAGCCAACGGAATGCAGGATTCTTATGGTTCGCTGATGGATGTGACAGCCAGTGAGTGGCTCGACCCTGATCAGAAGCCTGTTCCGTTCTGGGATATCATAAGGGCTCTTTCTGATATAAACGCACAGTATGATGTTATAATGCTGCCTGATGGAGAGTACAGGGCAGATGATTTTACGCTTGGTCGCCTATTGAGATATCCTCTCGTTATCGTGCCCGATTGCTTCTGCATTACGGAAAATCAGCAAAGGATTCTATCAGAGTATGTCCAAAACGGTGGGAAGCTCCTTATTGCCGGACGATCGGCCGAAGGAACGGATCTGGCGCAAGATCTGGAAAAGACGCAAAACGCGGTGTTCGTGCCGATTGAAGGATATAAAGAAGATTATATGCCCGGTTTTATGGAGAGCTTTCATCTGATGTATGATGATATGGCCCCGGTAATATGCGAGGCGGAAAATGTTGGGATACAGCGTTATGACAATAACGGGAAAACATATATACATCTGCTGAACTATCGTTATGATGAGAGGGAAGACCGTGTACAGATGATCCCCGAACTGTATCTTACCGTAAGAGATACAAGCGGTGACGCACCGACGGTTATTACACCTGAGGGGATTGCTGCGCCGGATATCGAGAGCAGGAAAGAAGAGGGACAGACCCATATTATATTGAAAAACGTTGGGCTGTACGCTGTTGTTTTGATCTGAAAAAGGAAAGAAGGAAGTAAAATGAAATTGCAAGTATGAGAGTAAGAAAAAAGGCTCTGGACTCTCTGCCTCCGCTATCCTGATCGGGTCTTGATTTTATTATGAACAAGTGCTATTATACAGTAGTTAGCAATAACTAACCTGAGCATGACAAGCTGAGCAATCAGATAAGAAAACAGCTTTGCAAGCAACTGACCAGAATTGAATCGGATACTCCGCATAAATGGCGGAGTAAAATAATGAACGACGGTTAGTCTTTGCTAACCATAATAGTCGGACGATGTTAACCCTGAAGAATCCGGTAACTGCTAAAGCGGACTGATCGGTTACTCTTATCTCAAACAATCCGCATATAGCTGATCCGAGTGATCAACCTGATATAAAGAGTCAGGGTGGAGTTTAAGGAGGAAAAAGCATGAAAAAACTGGTTTTGTTAAGGCACGGAGAGAGTGAATGGAACAAACTGAATCTGTTTACCGGATGGATGGACGTGGATCTTAGCGAGAAGGGCACTGAGGAAGCCAGACAGGCCGGACAGATACTTAAGGATGAGGGATATGATTTTGATGTATGTTATACATCTTATCTCAAGAGAGCGATACATACGCTCAATATCACTCTGGACGAGATGGACAGGGCCTGGCTTCCGGTGATCAAGTCATGGAAGCTGAATGAACGTCATTACGGCGCGCTTCAGGGACTTAATAAAGCCGAGACGGCCGAGAAATACGGCGAGGACCAGGTCAAGATCTGGAGACGTTCATTTGATGTCAAACCGCCTGAACTTGCGGACGATGATGACAGAAGCGCGACCAGACAGCCGATGTACAGGGACGTTGATAAGGCTCTTCTGCCCCAAAATGAGAGCCTTGAGACAACCATAGAGAGAGTGATCCCTTACTATGAGGACACGATCAAAAAGGATATCATGGCGGGAAAAAGAGTGATCATAGCCGCCCATGGAAACTCATTACGCGCTCTGGTCAAGTATTTTGACAACATGTCCGACGAAGACATAGTCGGAGTCAATATCCCTACCGCGGTTCCGCTGGTGTATGAGTTTGATGATGACATGAAGGTCATGAAACATTACTATCTCGGAGATCAGGAAGCATTGAAAGCAAAGATGGAAGCGGTGGCAAACCAGGGTAAGAAAAAATGAATGTAAGACAGCGCCGATAGAAAGGAGATCATTATCATGAAGCTTAAAGGAATCGGAATATTTGCATTAGGTACGTTGTTCGGACTGGAAGGAATCAAACTGCTTTCTTCCAAAGAAGCCAAGAAAGTTTATGCACATTGCACGGCGGGAGTTCTTAGGGCAAAGGACTCTGTTTTGGATCAGGTTACCACATTGCAGGTAAACTGTAATGACATTTACGAAGAAGCCAAGGCTATTAATGCAAAAAAGGCAGCTGAAGAAGAATGACTTTTACGATCAAACACGAGATCAGAAACAGGATCCGTATCCATCTGCATTTGAAACGCATGAGTTTCAGAGAAGCGGATACGCTGGAATATTATCTTAAGAACATTCCCGGGGTCAGAGAAGTCCGGGTATATGAACGGACCGCAGATGCAGTGATCTGTTATGATTGCGACAGAACCTGCGTGATAGAGAAGATTAAGGCATTTTCTTTTGAGAATACTCAGGTACCCGAGAGGGTATTTGAGTGCTCCGGAAGAGAACTTTCGGCCGGATACTACGATAAGGTCGTGACAACCGTGATCCTGCACTATGCTAAACGCTTCTTTATGCCTTTTTCCGTCCGAAGGATCTGGAATACGGTCAAGACCGTCAGGTATATATGGCGGGGCCTGAAAACACTGCGAAACGGTCGTCTGCAGGTGGAGATGCTGGATGCGATAGCTATAACTGCCGCTATACTGACAGGTGATTATAATACAGCATCCAATGTGATGTTTCTGCTGAAGATAGGCGATACTCTTGAAGAATGGACTCATAAGCGCTCGGTGGATGACCTGGCCAGACGCATGTCGCTGAACACCGATAAGGTCTGGGTGATCACAGACTCCGGCGAAGTGCTGGTCGATTCATCGGATATCACCTACGGGGACAGAGTTGTGGTAAGGGTAGGGAATATGATCCCCTTTGACGGTGAGGTCGATTCCGGAGAAGCCATGGTCAATCAGGCATCCATGACGGGAGAATCCGTGTCCGTACACAAAGGGAAAGGCGCGAGCGTATTCGCCGGTACTGTCGTGGAAGACGGTGAACTTACGATATGCGTGACACAGACTGAAGGACATGGACGCTTTGATAAGATCGTAAAGATGATCGAAGAATCCGAAAAACTGAAATCATCTCTGGAGAGTAAAGCAGAGAGGATCGCGGACCGTCTGGTACCATATACGCTTCTTGCATCTGGCGCAACCTGGCTTATAAGCCGAAACACCGTCAAAGCTGTATCGGTACTTATGGTGGATTATTCGTGTGCCCTTAAGATGGCTATGCCCATCTCGGTCCTGTCAGCGATCAAAGAAGCTTCGGAGTATAACATAACCGTAAAAGGCGGCAAATTCCTGGAGGCTGTGGCCGAAGCGGATACGATTGTCTTTGATAAGACCGGTACTCTCACAAAAGCAAAGCCCACAGTGGCGAAGGTGGTTTCATTCTGTGATGAATCCGAAGACGAGCTGCTCCGTCAGGCGGCCTGCCTTGAGGAACATTTTCCGCATTCGGTTGCCAGAGCCGTTGTTGATGCCGCATATGATCGGGGGCTGCTGCATGATGAACTCCACACCAGCGTGGAGTATATAGTGGCTCATGGTATAGCATCGGAGATCGACGGTGAAAAAGCGGTTATAGGAAGCTATCATTTTGTTTTTGAAGACGAAAACGCGATCGTTCAGGAAGATAAAAAAAATCTCTTTGAGAGTCTGCCTGACGAGTATTCGCATTTGTTTTTTGCAAAGAACGGAAAACTGTCAGCCTGCATATTAATAGAGGATCCGCTAAGAGAAGAGGCCGGCTCGATAATCGAAAACCTTCGCGCAGAAGGTTTTGAGCATATAGTCATGATGACGGGGGACAGTGAAAGGACTGCTGCGAAGATCGCTTCTGAAGTCGGGATCACTGAATACTATGCGGAGGTTCTGCCGGAAGATAAGGCTGGATACATAGAAAAGGCAAAGAATGAAGGACACCGCGTGATCATGGTCGGTGACGGGATCAATGATTCACCGGCTCTGTCTGCATCCGATGCGGGAATAGCGATCAGCGAGGGAGCGGAAATAGCCAGACAGATAGCCGATATCACAATAGGATCGGATAATCTTGTAGGTATGGTTACTCTGAGAAGGATCAGTACACTTCTCATGAAGAGGATCAGATTTAACTACAGGAATATAGTTGGCTTTAATACGGCGCTGATCGGCCTCGGGATAGCGGGTATCATGCCGCCTGCGACTTCCGCCATGCTCCATAACGGATCTTCGGTTGCTTTGGGGCTTATGAGCATGACAGATCTTTTGCCGGATAAGCGGGAGTGATCATATAAGGAGGCTTATTTAATATGTCGGTTAAGATCGTTTCTTTAAGAGAAGAAGAGATACGTGATATAGGTGACGCATTTGCGGATTTTGAATATGCCAAGTCTGAATTCGGTATGGCTTATCTGGGAAAAAACAGGCAGGCAGTGAGCGATTACATCTGTGCCTATGTACGTATGACCATCAGGGAACGCGCTCTTTATTCCACAAGTGAAGAACACGAGGCGTTCATTGCCTTTGCTAACCCCGGAGTCAGTATGAGTGTCAGTTCAGCTGCCGATATCTTAAAAACCATTCCGGGCCGTGTGGATACGGGACATTTATACAGAATGGCAAAAGGCATCACTCGTGCAGGTAAAAGCTATGGGTCCATACTTTCAAAACTTAAGATACCGTATATATATGTAAGCATGGTTGCGGTAAGGAAAGAGTATCAGGGCAAAGGACTCATGCGAAAGCTTCTGGATATAGCCTTTGAGGAAGGGAGAAGACAGGCCGTTCCGGTGATACTTGATACCGATGCGCTGTTTAAGAAAGAAAAATATGAGCATATAGGAATGAAATGCGTTGTGACACAGCATTTCGAGGACGGTGTGGAACTGTATGGCCTTGTATATGAGCCTGATAACATCCCAAAGGAGTGGAAGAGCGAAGTTGTGCTCGGGGATATGAAGATACTCAGTGCACGTAACGAGAATATATGGGATCGTTTTGCACCTGTTTATAACAGGTTTGTTACAGGGGCCCCTGGAAATAAAAAAGCATACGATGCGATCTATAAACGTATAAGATCAGTGATAAAAGATAAGGAAGTGCTTGAACTTGCAACAGGCCCAGGGGTTATCGCAAAGCAGGTTGCGGATGAAGCAGGGAGGATGGTCGCTACGGATTATTCCGAAAAGATGCTGGCCGTGGCAAGACGGGGAATCGTTCCGGAGAATCTTGAGTTTGAACGGGCCGACGCCTCTGCCCTGCCGTACGATGATGACAGTTTTGATGTGATCATCATAGCGAATGCGCTTCATGTGATCCCTCAGCCGGAAAAGGTCTTATCAGAGATAAGACGGGTTTTAAGAAAAGACGGATTACTGATCGCCCCGAATTTCATACACGATAACGGGAAGAAGATCAGCGGGATGTTCAGTAAAGCCCTTTCTTTTGCGGGGGTTACGTTTGAAGCAGAATGGGACGACGCCGGATATATCGCTTTTCTTGAGAACAACGGGTTCAAGGTAGAGCATTCAAAGCAGCTTCCTTCAACGATACCGCTGATGTATACGGAGTGTGTAGCGCGTTATGACTATACATGAGTTTGGAAAAGAGAATAAACAGGGCCCAGTGCTGATACATCTTCTATCCGATGTTGGCCAGGAGAGGATGTAAGAAATCTGCTCTTAAAGGCAAAGCCGATCTACAAGGATCTTCTATCAAGGATGAAAGGTATCAGTGACAATAACCCGATGGCAAGCAACATTACTATGTCCTTTGTGATCATTTCCATATGGCTCGCTTCCGAACGAAAGATTACACCTGATCAGATGAGTGAGATCAAGGCAAAGGAAGTATCGCAGAAAATCAGAGAAGAAAACGGGCTTATAAGAGATTGAAGAAAATAGCACGTAATGATAAACTCTGAATTAACCGGATGAAAGTGCCGTTATCGTTTGAAGAAGAGAAAGGGATACGTACATGAAAAAATACAGATCATCGATTGCCGCTTTTTTGCTTGCTTTATCTGCACTTGTTCTTGGCGGTTGCGTAAATATAACGGTGAACACAAAACCTGCCGCGGTTGATTATTCCGACAGAGGAAACTGGGCATATTTCGGCGAGGGAGATGAAAAGGCTGCGGATCTTTTTCTGATAGCACCGACCGTTGACATGAACGATGAGTACAATATGTCGATGGATGATAAACCGACGAAAGCGAACTTCCTCGGGGCACTTAACATGGAGCGCGGCATATACGAGGACAGCACAAGGATGTTTGCCCCGTACTACCGCCAGGGTGCGATGAAGATCTATTCGATGAATCCCGAGGAGCGGGAGCCGTATCTTTTGGCTGCATACGATGATATAAAGGATTCCTTCGAGTATTACCTCGAGAACGAAAATCATGACCGCCCGATAGTACTTGCGGGATTCTCTCAAGGCGCTGATATGTGCTACCGCCTGCTTGAGGATTACTTCGGTGATGAAAAAATGCAGGACAAGCTTATAGCCGTCTATGCCATAGGCTGGCCTTGCACTGAAGAGATGGTCGAAAAATATCCGCAGATAAAACCTGCCACATCCGAGACGGATACCGGTGTCGTGATAAGCTTCGACTGTGAAGCGCCGGATGTGACGGATACATTCATAACTCCGAAAGGGACAAAATCATATACCATCAATCCGCTCAACTGGGAGACTGACGAAACACCGGCGGATAAATCCCTTAATACCGGAGCGTGCTTTACAGATTATGACGCGAACATCACAAATGAAGTAAAGGACCTGTGCGGATGTTATATTGATGAGGACCGTGGAATCGTAAAAGTTCCCGATGTGGCCCCGGCTGATTTTCCGGCTATAGTCCCGGGCCTTCCCGAGGGAGCATACCATATATATGATTACCAGTTCTTCTACAGGAACCTGCAGGAGAATGTTGCAAAAAGAATAGACGTATTTACAAACGGCGGGACAGATGAGCCGGATACAGCAGAAATAGATAAGCTCCTTGACGGTATGACACTTCGCGACAAGGTAGAGCAGATGATGATCGTTTCATTCCGTGTATGGAAAGAAGTGCCGGATGAAACGGAAAATGACATCAGTAAAAGCGTTGAGAACTCAGAGAAGGAGATCCCGTCGACCAACATTACGGAATTAAATGATGATATCCGTTCAGTACTCACTTCGCATCACTTTGGGGGAACGACTCTTTTTGCCGAGAATTATAAGAATGCGGAGCAGACGGTCAGGCTTGTTGCCGACATCCAGCAGACCAATCTGGATGGCGGGGGAATCCCTATGATCGTCGCCACGGATCAGGAAGGAGGTAATGTTGCCCGTATAGGTTTCGGGACTTCGGGCGTGGGAAACATGGCTCTTGCTGCAACAGGCGATCCTGAAAACGCGAAAAGCATGGCGGCCATATACGGTGAAGAACTATCGCTTCTTGGTGTCAATACGGATTTTGCTCCCGTGATGGATGTGAACAACAATCCGAATAATCCCGTGATAGGGGTCAGATCTTTTTCGGACTCTCCGGATGCGGTAGCTGAGTATGGGCTGAAATACATGGAAGGACTTCATGGTACCGGAACGATCGCCACCCTGAAGCATTTTCCCGGGCACGGCAATACGGATACGGACAGTCATACGGGTTTTCCGTGCATACAGAGCAGCCTTGATGAGCTGAAGCAGTTTGAACTTGTCCCGATACAGAAGGCGATCGATGCCGGCGTTGATATGGTCATGACCGCACATATCCAGTATCCGCAGATAGAGAAGAACACCTGCACGTCGATCTCTACCGGGGAAGAGGTATATCTTCCCGCCACGATGAGCGACCGTATCCTCACGGGTATTCTGAGGGAAGATATGGGATTTGAGGGCGTTATAGTATCTGATGCACTCGATATGGCTGCCATCTCGGAAAACTTCAGTACCGAAGACCAGTTGATCCTTACCATCAACTCCGGCGTGAATATGCTGATACTGCCGCTGATCACAGATACGGCGATATTCCGGAAGAATCTTGATATGACGGATATGGCTGTTAAGCTGGCCGAGGAAGGGAAGATCGATACGGCCAGGATAGATGATTCCGTAAGAAGGATACTTACGCTCAAACAGAAATACGGCCTGCTTGATAAAAAGGATTTTACCGTAACGGATGAACAGATCAAGGCAGCCGAAGAAGGAGTGGGAAGCAAAGCGCACAGAGAAACGGAATGGGATCTTGCAAACAAAGCACTGACATTGGTTAAAAATGAAGATAATGCTTTTCCGATCAGCCTTGAGGATGATCAGACTGTGCTGATACTGTTTGCCGACAGCTGCGCCAGCCGTATCGGAATCGGAAAACTGGTTGAGCAGATGCTGATTAACCGGGGAGTCGTTTCGGGCGATGAACAGATCTCGGTCATGGTAAATGATGCTGATAATGAAAAGGAGTGCCTGAAGGCGGCCGAAGAGTCAGATCACTGCATATTGGTATACAGGACATACGGGCCCGCTAATCTTGACCCGGATAATAAGGATGGTTTTTCATCGGCTGTATTTGACGATATCATCAAGGAACGTAAGGATGAGGATAAGCAGTCGATCCTTGTTTCATGCCAGCTGCCCTATGATGCGGCAAGATTTCAGGAAGCGGATGCGATACTTCTGTCCTACAATTCAGCTGCGATGAGTGATGTTCCGCCCGAATCGGGGGAGGGAAGTGCCTATGCGCCCAATCTCGCGGCGGCTTTGGCAGCC
>JAILPG010000069.1 GCA_024699595.1 Lachnospiraceae bacterium
GTCGTAGAATACGCGGTTAACGCCCTTTACCTCGTTGATGATGCGGCTCATTACCTTCTGCAGAACGTCAAAGGGGATATCGGCAGATTCGGCGGTCATGAAGTCGATCGTCTTTACGGCACGGAGTGCCACTGCATAATCGTAGGTCCTCTCATCGCCCATGACTCCTACGGATCTCATGTTCGTAAGAGCGGCAAAATACTGATCGGGTTTCCATGAAGGATTATCTATGGAAGCATTGTCTACCTCTTCGCGGTAGATGGCATCGGTATCCTGAACGATCTTTACCTTTTCCTCCGTAACTTCACCGATTATCCTGATGCCAAGACCCGGTCCCGGGAAGGGCTGTCTGTTTACCAGGCTTCTCGGTATGCCAAGCTCGATCCCGACCTTTCTTACCTCATCCTTAAAAAGATCCCTTAAAGGCTCGATTATCTCCTTAAAATCCACATGATCGGGAAGGCCGCCCACGTTATGATGAGATTTGATCACGGCGGATTCTCCTCCGAGACCGCTCTCAACAACATCCGGATATATGGTTCCCTGTACTAAAAAATCTACCTTTCCAAGCTTCTTAGCTTCTTCCTCAAATACCCTTATGAATTCCTCTCCGATTATCTTTCTCTTATCCTCAGGCTCAGTTACGCCTGCAAGTTTATTGTAATATCTTTCCGCTGCATTCACCCTTATGAAATTAAGCTCGTAAGGCCCCTGTGAACCAAATACTGCCTCGACTTCATCACCCTCGTTTTTCCTAAGAAGTCCATGATCCACAAACACACAGGTAAGCTGGTTTCCGACTGCTCTTGAAAGAAGGACGGCCGCAACCGAAGAATCCACGCCTCCGGATAAGGCGCACAGGACCCTGCCGCTTCCGATCTTTTCCCTAAGGAGTGCAACCTGTTCCTCCACAAAGGAATCCATTCTCCAGTCACCGCTGCATGAACAGATATCCCTTACAAATCTCCTGATCATATCTGTCCCGTTTATTGTATGCATTACTTCGGGATGGAACTGGACCGCATAAAGATTTCTGGTGTCATCTTCCACTGCTGCCACCGGACAGTCTTTTGTGCGTGCGGTTATCTTAAATCCTTCTGCAGGCTTTGTAATACAGTCAAAATGGCTCATCCAGCAGATGGATCTCTCAGGCATAAAGCCTAAAAGCTTTGAATCGTTTTCATAACAGATCTCTGTTTTACCGTACTCTCCTGTTTCAGGCTTCTCAACCTTTCCACCAAGAACATGCATCATCATCTGCGCTCCGTAACAGATGCCAAGGATCGGAACGCCTAGTTCAAAAAGTTCTCTTCCTGCCCTCGGAGCGCCTTCGCTGTAGCAGCTGTTCGGTCCGCCCGTAAGTATGATCCCCTTCGGGTTCTTTCCCAATATCTGTGAAAGATCCGTCCTGTGGGAATATATCTCGCAATATACGTTGCATTCCCTCACTCGTCTTGCTATCAGCTGATTGTACTGTCCGCCGTAATCTATTACGGCTATCATTTCTCTGCTCATTTTTCCACCTTTTTTTTCTATATATAACAGATAGAAGCATCCGGCCAATGCCATTAAAAGACTGGGTTGTAAAAGGTCCCGGGATTTTATAAATATCAACCATGAGTTGGCAAACAGCCCATACCCAAAATAATCCCCTGCCGGATACTGCCTGGGCAGGGGATGTGAGATCTTTATTTGATCTTGAAGAGTGTTCCTATGATACCTCTGAAAAGCGAGGCACCGAGATTTCCTCCAAGCTTCTTTCCGAAGGTTCCGCCGACACTTTTTCCGAGAGCATTTCCAACCTCTCTTCCGACTGTTCCTGCTGCCGATGAAGCAACACTCTTAGAAGCATTCTTGATGGCATTCTTCTTCTTGTTGGCCTCTCTTTCCGCTTCCTTTGCAGCCTTCTCCTCGGCTTTCTGCTTCTCTCTTTCAGCCTTTTCAGCCTCTCTCTGGTCAGCTTTTTCCTGAGCGGCCTTTTCTTTTTCCTCCTGCTTCTTCTTTGCAGCCTCTTCTTTTTCCTTAAGTGCAGCTTCCTTTGCTTCCTGTACTGCCTTTTCGGATTCTTCCTTCATAAGGCTCAGTCTCTCATAAGCAGAATCCCTGTCAATATTATTCTGATACTTGGTATTGAGATCCGATGCATTTATTAAGGACTGTCTGGTTCCGATATCACACGGTCCCATCTGGCTCTGCGGAGGAAGGATGTTAACCTTCTTGACAATAGTGGGGATACCGTCCTCATCAAGCACAGACACCAAAGCCTCTCCTATACCAAGGTTTAAGAGCGTGTCATAGGTATCAAACTCCGGATTTGCTCTGAAGGACTCTGCTGCCGCCTTGGCACCCTTCTGCTCGGCAGGTGTATACGCGTGAAGCGCATGCTGTATCTTGTTTCCAAGCTGGGCAAGTACTCCGTTTGGAATATCCCTGGGATTCTGAGTGATAAAGTATACTCCTATGCCCTTGGAACGGATGAGCTTTACAACCTGCTCGATCTTTTCAAGAAGCTCATTTGAAGCGGTTGAAAACAGCATATGAGCCTCATCAAAGAAGAATACCATCTTGGGCTTGTCAAGATCTCCTGCCTCAGGCATTCCTTCATAGAGCTCGGAAAGCATCCACAGCATGAAGGTAGAATACATTGTCGGATTGTTTACTAGCTTCTCACATTCGAGGATATTGATATATCCCTTTCCTTCGCTGTTTGTCCTTATCCAGTCGTGAATATTCAAAGCCTCCTCGCCGAAGAATATCTCTCCGCCTTCCTGCTCGAGAGCTATCACGGCTCTTATTATCGCACCAAGGCTGGTGCTTGCTATATTTCCGTATTTCAGGCTGTAATCCTTTGCATTCTCACCGACATAGGTAAGCATTGAGCGCAGATCCTTGGTATCGATAAGAAGCAGTCCCTCATCATCGGCGATCTTGAAAATGACCTTTAAGATATCCGACTGCGTATCGTTAAGTCCCAAGATCCTTGCAAGAAGGATGGGGCCCATCTCAGAGATCGTAGTCCTTAAGGGTATGCCTACCTCCTGATATACATCCCAATAGGTTGTAGGATAGCTCTTAAAGGAAAAATCCGTCTCATCAAGCTTAAACCTGTTTATCCTCTCCTGCATGTCTTCGGTCTTGCTTCCGGGATTGCACATGCCCGAAAGATCACCTTTGATATCTGCAAGGAATACCGGAACTCCGCAGTCGCTGAAAGACTCGGCCATAACCTTTAATGATACGGTCTTACCTGTTCCGGTGGCACCGGCTATCATTCCATGCCTGTTTGCCATACCAGGGTAAATAAATATCTTTTCTTCTCCTGATCTTCCGATGTAGATCTTGCCCTCGTTATACATAGAATACCTCCTGTTTAAGAAAACCTGTTTATGGTAAATAACCCGAAATCAGAAATCTATTATTTTAACTTATTGCTCTCTGCTGCCGCCTTGCCGCTTGGCTTTACCAAAACCATGCACAGTACAAGTGCGATCACATACATGACAAGCGTAAAATACAGAACATTCTGATAACCTACGGGATTCATCTTTGTACCGTCATGATCGACCCATTCACCGCTGTGGTTAACGATATAGGTTGCAACCTGGTTGCCAGTAAGTCCGGCAAATGCCCATGCAGAAAGAGTGATACCGTGTATCGCACTGATCGAACCCATGCCGTAATGATCGGAAAGCAGGGTGGGAACATTGGAAAAACCACCGCCGTATCCTGCGTTTACAACAAAGATAAGAGCAAGCACAAGGAATATAAGCAGACCGTGTCCCTCTCCGTTCTTTATGCCGCTTGTGATCATTACAAGTACGGTGAAAGCGATCGAAAGGATAAAGATCATCTTATAGATCGTATTTCTGTCCTTCATCGTATCGCCCCATGATGAGAATCCAAGTCTTCCGCCTGCATTAAAGATAGCAGAGATCGTGGATACCAGTCCTACCGAAGCAGCAAGACCGATACACTTGACTATCATCTTTTCCTGAGAGATAAGAGCAAGACCGCAGGTGATGTTTATATAGAACATTACCCAGATACCTATATAATTCGTAACAGGTCTTGTCTTGATAACCTCCATGATACTCGGCTTTGCACCCTTTTCCTGAGGCTCATGCCAGTCGGCGGGCTTTGCAAGCAGGAGATGACCGATAAACATCATTACAAAATAAACAACGGCAAGTAACATGAACATTTTCCATATACCGTTACCTACGCCGTTTATCTCACTTCCATCGGAACTTAATCCCGTAAGCATTTTCTGCATGATGGGGCTGGCTATGGCTTTTGCGGCTCCAAAACCTGCAACGGCAAGTCCTGTTGCAAGTCCCTTACGATCCTGGAACCATAACATCAGAGTCTTTACCGGTGACAGATATCCGGTTCCAAGTCCGACTCCCATGATAAATCCATAGCTTAAATAAATACCGACAAGTGCAACCGTACTGTGCTGATGGGTACCTCCGAACTTGATAAATACTCCTGTAAGGAACATTCCCACCGCAAAGCAGATGGTAGCGATAAGTGATGACTTGTGTATATCCTTTTCAACTATATTACCGAGAAATGCGGCAGACATGCCAAGGAAAAAGATCGCAAAAGAAAATGCCCACTCTGTAGCACCCTTTGAAAATCCGATATAATCAGCGATCTCCTGACTGAAGATAGACCAGCAGTAAACCGTTCCGATACTGCAATGCAGCAATAATGCGGGTATGGCTGCGCGAACCCATTTATTGGTTCTCCACCCGCCTTCCTTCTGATTCTCCATTGATTAGTTCCTCCTGAGTTTATATTGATCTGCCTTGACCGCTTCCTAAGATCTGATCAGGCACAGACATTCCTCGTTGATTATATCATATAACCTCTTTTTATGTGTGTTTTTTCTCAGCTTCAGAACAGATTAAGACCTTCTGCCTCATCACAGCCGAGAACTATGTTCATGCACTGCATTGCCGCACCGGAAGCACCCTTTCCGAGATTATCAAACTGCGAGGACAGAAGTATCCTCTCTTCGTTTCCGGTAATGTATATTTTCAGACCGTCATAACCCGAAAGCTGGTTTCCGGACAGAAAGCCTGAAGATGCAGTCTTGTCATCCGCATCTGCTATTGTGATAAATCTCTGTCCCATGTAGTGTTCAACGAAATATTCACGCACGGTTTCCACAGAGGCATTTTTTAACATATCGGTAAAAAGAGGCACCGTTACGATCATTCCGCTGTAATAGTCATCCACTATCGGACTAAAAAGAGGAGTTCTAAGAAGTCCGGTTATTTTCTTCATCTCCTTCAGATGCTTGTGCTGCTGGGAAAGCGCATATTCACGAGGAGCATACAGGTCGTCAGTCTTATCCTCAGCTTCGTATGCAGCTATCATCTTCTTGCCGCCTCCGGAATATCCTGTAAGCGAAAAAGCACTCACGGGATAATCGGCGGGCATAAAACCTCCTGCAATCATGGGATATACCAGGGCTATAAAGCCTGTTGCATGACATCCGGGTACAGCTATCCTCTTACCGTTCTTTATGGCCTTTCTGTGACCGTCTGACAGCTCCGCAAAGCCGTATGCCCATCCGTCAGCTGTCCTGTGAGCTGTTGAAGTGTCAATGATCACCGTATCCTCATTTTCAACAAACGATACCGACTCTTCTGCTGCTGCATCGGGAAGACAGAGGAATGTGACATCGGAAGCATTTATAAGCCGCTTACGTTCTGCAGGATCTTTTCTGAGCTCAGAGCTTATCGTAAGAAGCTCTATGTCATTTCGTTTTGAAAACCTCTCATGGATCCTGAGTCCGGTCGTTCCTTCACTGCCATCAACAAACACTTTTGTTTTCATTTTATCTTGCCCCTTTTCTGTAGTATCTGCAGCATTAATGCAGGAATCAGTCAGGGCGAGCATAACACCTTTTTTTGATTAAATCAATAAAAACCCCAAAGGCATCTCTTATGTTATAATGTATATGTGTCAGTGGTATTCATAGAAAGGAGTCCCTGTGGATTTTCAGAGCTTTGTTGATTCTGTATACTCACCCTCATGCATCGTATCCGTTGAAAAAAAGCCTGACGGAGGATACGGGGATATACGTATCGTCTCCTGGAATAAAAAATATGCGGGTCTTTTTAAAAAACGCGCAAAATTAGGCCTGACAGACGATGTTTATACATCCTTTCCTAATGTACAGGGATTGCTGTATACGGAATATTTCCAGCCAAATGTCAACTTTGAAGACGCATGCTTCTGTGCAGCGGTCAAGAAACAGGAGATACACACATATGCACACATATACAGTCTGAATGTGTGGTTTGATATCTATGTAATACCCCTTGACATCGAAAACGATGATATCTGTTACTGCCTGTACTCCTCTATTCCAAACGATAACGCGTATACTCTTTTAGATACTTTCAATACATCCAATACATCTAACGATGTTCTTAAGACCTGCATAAAGCTTCATACGGCAAATAATCTCAAGGGAGCCATGGAAAGTGTCATTGCCGAGATCCGCCAGATCTGTGATGCCGAGGGTTGCACCGTGCTGCTCTTAAACTATGAGGAAGAGGAATTCTCCATTCTTGCTACGAATTTTATCCCGGGCAGCAGCATCAAGCGTGTTACCGAATTCGACGGCTATTATGAGGTAGCCAGTTCCTGGAAGGATATGCTAGGTGAAGAAGGGGACTGTATCATCGTCAAAAACGAAGCGGAAATGGATCATATCAGCAGGATAAACAATCCGTGGTATCGGACACTGGTCGAGGCCGGCGTCACAAGCGTTGTTCTCTTTCCTCTGCGTCAGGGTACTGAACTGCTCGGCTATATCTGGGCTGTTAACTTTGATACCGATAATACCCAGCACATCAAGGAAACCCTGCAGCTTACGACATTTTTCATATCTTCACATATCGCGCGTTATAAGATGTTAATGCGCCTTGAACACATGAGTTATACGGATGCCCTTACAGGTCTTCCGAACCGTTTTGCTTTAACCGAATATATCGGTGATCTGATCGCAAGAGAAGAACATTTTGCCGCAGTATCCATCGATCTTAATGATTTCAGGCATGTGAACAATACACTTGGGTTCGATGCAGGCAACAGGGTCCTGATCGATGTTACAGGACGTCTGAAAGCAGTATCCTGCAAAGATATTCCGGATATTGGGAAATATCTTGCCTGCATAGGCGGAGATGAGTTTTTCCTAGTGATAAAGGGGTACGGATCGAAAGAAGAGCTTAAGGATCTGATATACCGTTATAATGACGCCCTCAATTACAATCTTACCATAGACGGCTGTGATCTGTATGTATCGGCAAGCTTCGGGTATGCTGAGTTTCCCGGGGATGCAGACACAACAGATACCCTGATATCACATGCAAATGCAGCCATGAATGAGATCAAAAAAGCGGGAAGCGGAGAACACATTCTTAAATTCACGCCGGAGCTCTTAAAAGATGCACACATTATCGAGCTGGAGAACCTGATACGAAACGCTCTTGAGAATGATACGATCTATTTTAACCTCCAGCCCCAGTATGACATGAACCACAGACTTCGCGGATTCGAAGCTCTTGCCCGCATAAAGGATGATGACGGTAATGTCATAAGTCCCGAAGATTTCATACCCGTTGCGGAAAAGGCCGGTCTCATAGACCGAGTCGACGGAACTGTTTTCAGAAAAGCAGCCATGTTCTTCGGAAAGCTTCTTAGTAAAACAGATGCAAAACTCTCACTGTCTCTTAACGCTTCCGTGCGTCATATGATGAAGAGCGACTTCACTAATGAGATCCTTAAGCTTCTTATGGACAGCGGCATTCCTGCTGACCAGCTCGAGATAGAGATCACGGAATCAATAATGATCGATTCCGTCGACAAAGCACTGCTGTGCATTGATGAGCTTAAAAACATGGGCATTCAGATAGCGATCGATGATTTCGGAACAGGTTATTCCTCGTTAAGTTACCTTAACAGATTCCCTGCTAATCTTTTAAAGATCGATAAATCGTTTATCGACACAATGAATACAAGTGAATCATCCAGACAATATGTTGCCGCGATCATATCCATGGGACATGTTATGGGATTTGACGTACTGTCAGAAGGTGTAGAGGATCCGGAGCAGCTTAAGACCCTAAATGACATAGGCTGTGATTATGTACAGGGCTTTGTCTGGAGCCGTCCGTTATCCGCTGAAGATGCAGAAAAGCTGATAGTATCATCCGCAGATCATTCTATGACGGTCAGTTCATCATACAAACAGAAAAACATGTCCTCAACCTGATCGTCCACATGAAAATGTCCAAAATACCAGGCTGTAAAATCAGTATTGTCAGCTACTCTCTGAAGATACTGTCTCAGCTCTATTTCATCATCGGACATTTCTCCATAGCCCATGGCCGCAGCCACCTCCCTCGGCCCGGAATGTGTCAGGATGTAGTCCACTTTAAAGTCTGTCTTTTCAAGATTACGCCATCCTTCTTCATACTCTTTTCTTGAGGGTATCTCTTCCGGAAACCAGGACAGCCCTTCCGTACGGTACATTTTATCTATGCTGTAAGCACCGCCAAACGTAAAAAAACTAGTCCCGTCTATATCAAAGACCTGTCCGCGCATCAGATGTATTATCCCGCTCTCGATAAAATGAACTTTTCCTCCGTTCCATGTGTCAACACCATAGGAATTGAGCTGTTCAAAATTCTCATGATTCCCGTCTATGAATAATGTGGTAACAGGCAGGTTTCTCAATACCTTCCGTGTTTCTCTCTCTTCCGATGCAGAAAAGCCGCATACACACACATCTCCGCAGATTATCAGATAATCATCCGATGTGTATTCTCCCTCATGTTCATTAAAAAAATCAACCACCTTGCCGATATCAAGCATCCCATGAGTATCTCCGGAAATCACAAAACTCATCGTCATTACCCTCCTGCTTATTTCTCATGTGAAAAAAGCGTCAGCTTACCGATCAGATAACAGATGGCAAATATTAAAACGTCTGCGGCCACTATCGTTGAACCTACAGGCGTTCCCGCAAGTATCGATATGACGATCCCGCTGAAAGCACCTATCACCGAAAGAACAGCCGAACAGACAGTCACAGCCTTAAAATTGTTAAATATCCTCATTGCGGATAATGCGGGAAAAATAACAAGTGCCGATATGAGTAATGACCCCACCAGATTCATGGCAAGAACGATGATCACAGCTATAATGACTGCTATCATCAGATTATATGCATCTGCCCTGATCCCCGTTGCTCTGGAAAAATCTTCATCAAAGGTTACCGCAAAGATCCTGTTGTAAAAAAGAATGAAGATCAGTACGACAATTATGGAAAGGACAGCACACAGTAAAACCTCGCCGGATGTAAGCGTAAGGATCGATGCCGATCCAAACAGTGTAGAGCATACATCTCCGCTTAAGTTTGAAGATGTGGAAAAAATATTCATGATGAGATATCCGAAGGCTAAAGCTCCAACCGATATCATTGCGATCGCGGCATCTCCCTTGATCTTTGTATTCTGCCCCGTACGTAAAAGCAGTACGGCACTTAAAACAGTTATCGGAAGGACGAGCAGCATCTCATTGGTCAGCTGAAGCACTGCAGCTATGGATATTGCACCGAAAGCCACATGCGACAGTCCGTCTCCGATAAAGGAAAATCTCTTTAATACAAGCGTTACTCCCAGAAGTGACGAACATAAGGCTATGAGAACTCCGACGATCATCGCATATCTGACAAAGGGATACGTAGTAAGATACATCATCAGTTTATCCATTGTATCCTTCACCGCCTTTCTGTCCCGTAATGAATGTTTTTCCGGTGTCGCTCTGAATATATTCCTCCCTGCTCCCAAAGAATACGGTATCTCCTATATGCAGTATGTGGCTTGCATATTTAAGAGCCGCGGCGATGTCATGGGATATCATGATGATGGTGATACCCTCTTTGTTAAGATCAGCGATCAGTTCATACATCTGTGCCGTAGCCACGGGATCGAGACCGGCCACCGGCTCGTCAAGAAGCAGAACTTTTCCTGTCGCACACAGGGCTCTGGCAAGCAGCACCCTTTGTTTCTGCCCGCCCGAAAGATTCCGGTAAGACTTGTTCTCAAGATCACGTATACCCATCTTATCCATGTTTTCTGCGGCAAGCTTTTTTTCTTCCCTGTTATAAAAAGGCCGTATTCCCAGGCGGCTCTGGCACCCGGAAAGAACTATCTCCTTAACGGAAGCCGGAAAATCCTTCTGCACGATTGTCTGCTGTGGCAGATATCCGATCTCGTTTGCCTTAAGCCCGTCACCTGTAATGATCCGGCCGCTTACAGGTTCCTGTAAGTGCAATAAGGTCTTCATAAGAGTGGTTTTTCCGGAACCGTTTTCTCCCACTATACACAGGTAATCACCTTTGTTCACACAAAAATCAATACCTTCGGCTATTACCTGCGAATCATATCCAAGTGACAGATCCTTTACGGTGATGAAAGCCATGATATTTCTCCTCTTTTCTGCTGTATCTTTCCTCAGACTGTTCTCTCAGTTTTTTACAGGAATGATACACTTAAGCTTTTCCCCATACTTAGCATCAATGTAATCGGCAAAAGCTTCCGGATCACCGCTGTTATCAGCAAACATATCCCAGTGTCCCGGTATGACCACGCCCGGTGCAACCTCTCCCGCAAGATCTGCAGCTTCCTGATAGGTCATATTTCCGATACAATTCCTTCTGTACCGCGTGGCATCCCGTCCGTTGATCGGCAGGATCTCAACATCTATTTTTCCAAAAGCCTTAAGCTTTGGCATCATTCCCTCATATCTTACGGTATCTCCCGCATGATGGATCTTCACGCCGTCGATCTCGATGATATATTGAAGATACGGATATAATCCGGTAACAGGATCCATATCCAGAAACTCATGAGAAGCTGCTATCGCATGGATCGTAAGGTCACCGATCCTTACCGTTTCACCGTCATTCATTCCCACAGCATTATTAACATCTACACCGTCAGCAATAACGCTGTCCATATGAGCCGCAGGAAATACGAACTTCGCGTTTGGATTTGTCTTAGCCCAGATCTTCCACGCCTCATGATCGATGTGATCCAGATGATCATGGGAGCCGAAAAATACATCTACATCTTTTAATTCTTCCGCAGGGACCGGTGCAGGAGTCTGTCTCGATCCGTCAGGGCTTGCATAATAATCGAGGCAGAGCCTCATCTTACCGCTTTCAACAAGGAAGCCCATCTGTCCGAGCCAGCTTATCGAAACGTTTCCTATCTCGTACAGAGTGTTCATATTTGTCCTCCGTTAGATGAGTGCCGTACTGAAGTATCTTTCTGCGCGGTCAGGCAGCACAGTGGCGATCACTGCGTCCTTTCCGTATTTCTCTGCCATCTTCTTTGCAGCCCATACATTTGCTCCTGAAGAAGTACCCACAAGCAGTCCCTGAACACGGGCCAGTTCGCGGGCTGTATTGATAGCGTCATCATCAGAGACCTCAACAATATCAGTGATGATCGAAGTATCAAGTATATCGGGGATGAATCCATCCCCTATACCCTGTATCTGATGAAGTCCCGGTTCATCACCAAGAAGAGCCGAAACATTCTTTGGCTCTACTGCAGCTATCTTGCATTCGGGGTTCTTTTCAAGCAGATACTGTGCAACTCCCTGCAAGGTTCCGCCGCTTCCGATCCCGGATACATAGACATCTATTTTTTCCCCTAACTGCTCCGTAAGCTCCACAGCAGTAGTCTTATAGTGCATCTGCGGATTTGCAGGATTCTGAAACTGCTGCGGTACAAAGTAATCATCTGAAGATTTTGCTATCTCCAAAGCTTTATCCACCGAACCGCCAATACTCAGCTTGGGATCCGTCAAAACCAGTTCTGCACCCAGAGCTTTGATGATCTTTTTACGTTCCTCACTCATATTTTCGGGCATTACGATGATCACGCGGTATCCTTTTCTGACACCGCATAATGCAAGCCCGATACCGGTATTCCCCGAAGTCGGTTCAATTATCGTCATTCCGGGCTTTAGCCTTCCATCTTTTTCCGCTTCTTCGATCATGTTAAGAGCGATCCTGTCTTTTATGCTCCCGCCGGGATTTAAGAATTCCGCCTTGGCATACAGATTAAGACCGGTAGTCTGCTTAAGACTTAACAATGGGGTATTTCCTATCAGATCCAGAATATTTGTATAGTACATCTTTTTCTCCTCTTTTTTGGGTCAAAAGCCCTCTTTGTTCTATTATGATACCATCATCAGTCCATATCTTTGATCTTTTTATTCTCTCTGTCAACTATCTGTTCATTTATGTATTCAATATCCTTTTTAACCCTAAAGCTGTCTATAAAATACGATAAAACAAACACGATACCGACATATAAAAATGCCATCCAGAAGTTGTGCGGATAGAACCAGCCTGCTGCAAACCCAAACAGCATCACAATGCCGGTTATCGCAAAATATTTAACAACATAGCCCATCACCATGGACAAAAAGACATACTCATCAAACATGTAATTTGCAGCCGACAGGATAAATGCCAGTAAAAACAGCTTAAGGACCAGCCCTATCTCCTGTGTGATCCCGGACCATATTATAGAGACCGTAAATACGGACAGGATCATTAATGCGGCTAATATGCAGGTATCTTTCATTATTTTTTTCATACTCATCCTTTTTGGAAAACCCTCTTTATATCCTTTAAGTACTTTCTGGATACGATCAGCATCTCGTCGTTATCAAGTAAAGCTTCAAGATGACTGTTCTTAACCTGTCTTATCTCTTTCAGATGATCAGTGTTCATGATGCATGTTCTCGATATCCTGACAAGGCCGGTATCTTCAGTCATCGCTTCTACCTCTGACATTGAGGAGTCAAGGCGATACACATCCTTTGCAGTATAGATGAACAGCTTTCGTTCCACATTCTCAATATAATATACGTCAGGCAGTCCGATCTTAAACTTACGTCCATCCATAACGGCATTGAAACCAATATCCATGCTGTTTATCTTACGGATCAGTCCCGTCACGGAATCATTGTACTCAGGATATTCAATTATGACCGTTAACGGCCTGTCCTTTACCTGCCTTGTTATGATCTTCATTATTATTTCGTTTCGTTTTCAACAGCTTTACAGTAGTAACTGCAATAACCGGGATGACTGTAAAAAGTCCTCCCGCAAGACTTAAAGGTGCCCATATGAACAGGATTTCTTTCATGGAAGCACCGAATATGACCGGGAACAGGATAAGCACCAAGGCAAGAAGAGATATAAATATCACATCAGTTACAATGAGCGGGACTCTCTTTTTTACAAAAAAAACAGCCGGAATGAGAAGCATGCAGACCACTGTCACTGCGGAAAATATCTCATCAAATATCGTCCATATGTCTTTATTAAGTCCTGTTCCGGCTTTACCGGATAAAACATCAAAAATACTGTTGCACAGACTGTCTGTAGTGGCTGCCACATTCAGACTGCTTAAAACACATACACCGGTCTGATCCTCTTTATCAAAAACGATCCTAGAAGTGTAATTCGGTGTGCCGCCCGAATGCCCCATGATCCCGTCTGCAAAAAGTTCCCAGCCGGAATAATAGTCCCCTTCCTCTTTCAGGTATTCCCTGACCTTTGATAACGGTTTTTCAATACTCTTTGGTACGTCTATGTATTCCGTCCATATTCCTATCCAACGTCCCATATCCTCGGTATTTGAATAAAAATATCCCGCGGGAATACTCGCTTCCCTTACCTCCATCGGGTAATCAGATACATGTCGGTACAAAAGCCTTGTCCCCTCTGTTATCCTTTTGTCTGAGGGTGCTCCGACAAATGTATTCTTTAGTCCGAGCGGGTTAAGGATCTCCTGCTGCATGTAATCCCGATAGGTCATATTGGAAACATTTTCTATGATCAATCCCAGGAGATTATAGTTTACATTGGAGTAGGCATACTCTGTTCCGGGTCTTTGCTTTAACTTAAGCCCTGAGATACTGTCAGCCCACTCGGAAAGAGTCATAACAGCAGATGTGCTCGGATAATCCTTTTCATTATTTGTGTATCCGCTTTTCTGTTCAAGCAGATTCCTTACCGTTATATCAGCCTCTTCAGAATCATAATAAGCCTTAAATCCCGGAATATAGTCAGATATGACTCCATCCTCATCTATAATTCCTTCACATATCAGCTTCTGTACTGCAAGAGCGGTAAAAGCTTTTGTCATGGATCCTATCTGATAGAGACTTATACTGTCACCGTAATATGAAACCGCGCCTTTCTCAAATACGACTACGCTTACGCTTTTGCATTTCGTTTCCTTCTGATAGCGCTGTATGAGCTTTTCTGTTTCATCTGCATCCGAAGCACAGACACTTTGGAACAGGCAGGCCGTTACCGACAGAAAAATGATCAAAGCAGTGATAACTCTATATACTTTCATATACTGAATTCCTCCTTTTGGAGAAATCATAAAAGAATACCGTCTGCTTTTCCATATCCTCATACAGATAATGCAAATACAGGAACACTTAATGCAAAAATCGATCCGTGGATCACCATCTGCCGGCAGCAATGACCGAGAACACAATAGCAAAAAAGGTACCTATCACACCTATTGCATATACAATGATCTCAATTATCCCGATCATGTAAAGTTTGCGGGACTGCTCTATGCCCTCATTTTTTTCCCTTGAAGCAAACACCGTCCCTAAGATCGACATCACCAGACACGGCACCGGTATAAGGATCATACTAAGTGAACCGATGAAGATAATGGCTACCGCTGTCACATCACTTCCTGTCTTAAAATAATTTATTATCATGGGACTTAAGCATATGACAGCGATCGCAAAAATGATGATTGGCAGAAATATCAGGACTTTTGTTTTCGTTTGGCTTTTATTATTCATATCGTGATCTCTATTATATTCTCTTCTATTGCAGCAACGGAACTCTCGTAATATCCGTCCCCTGTTGTCCTTGGGCCGCTTATTATCTTATAGCCTGCCTCAGAAAGACATTCTGTCAGTTCGTCCACTTTTTCCCTGCTTCCGACAGAAAAAGCAATATGTATATACCCTGTCCTGTCCGGCGTGGCAGAAACAGTTTCCATGGCCGGTTTATTCATGATCTCCAGTCTGGAACCATCATCAAACGATATAAAATACGATCTGAAGTCTGTCGTTTCGTTATGATATCCTTCATTTGAGATCCCGCCAAAGTAATCCACGAAAAAATCCCTGGCAGCTTCAAGATCCTGTACATACATTGCCATATGTTCTATTCTCATTTTGCCCTCCGGGATCCGGTACGAGCCGGATTTATATCATCGCCATTTCACAATACATTTGCACTATAGCAGCTTAAATCTGCCCGTTGTCGGATTTCCGTGTCCGTAATATAACGTTCTGTCTCCTAATGAGATGATCTTATCCGCACTTTTTTTCAGATCCTCAAGGTTACTGTAGAGATGTCCTGTTGCCGGACTGATCCAGTTATCAAGTGCATCACCGACAAGAAGGCTTTGATCCTCAACATCAACACCGACAGAGCCTTTAGTATGGCCGGGAAGTCCGATGATCCTTGCATTTACTCCATATGTGTTAAGATCATCTCCATCGTCAATATATACGGTCTTTTTGGGTATCTGTATCTTTGTATCACGAAGAACCTTAAGAGACAGCCCCAAAACCACACGTCCGACAATACCGTAGGATACTAGAGGCTGGGCGGAATAATTATCAAACAGTTCTTCATCCGATTTATGAAATGCCACCGGGATATCAAATTCTTCTGACAGTTTTGAGGCATTTTCAGCATGATCAAAATGCACATGGGTAAGAACTATGAGCCGCATATTGTACTTTTTGCACTCATTAAGTACCGTGTCGTACCATTCTTTGGTTCCGGTATCAACAAGAATGGCATTATCGCCGTTCTCGACTATATAACAGTTATCCGTTTTACATCTGATCTGGTGTATTTTATGCATACTTCTTTCCCTGTTTCCTTATTTCCGTCTTTTTTACTGTCCAAAAAAGCGGTCACATCTCTTTTTTATTTTGTGATCCTCCAGTTATCGTTACATTCGGGCGTGATCGTGCCTCCTTTTACATTTACTATGTAATCTGCGATCATTTCACGGATGCCTCCGATCTCACCATGCACATCCATGTCAATAAGAACGGGGAGTTCATCTTCATTAAATATTACTCCCGGTGTCAGCAGCTGGGATGTTGCCCGGTAATTTGATACCGCTATATCGAATTCATCATCGTCCTTTATCTCACTTCCGTCAGGCCAGGTCAGATTCTGTATCCTCTCCCCCGGTTCTTTTGAGATATCGATCTCGTAATTCACACCTTCAAACATATCATAGAGATAGATGGGCATATCCTGATCAAATGTAATGGTATCATCTCCGGCGTGAAAAGTGTTATAGTAACCTGCCGACCATTCCATGTACTTTTTAAGCTGTGTACCGTTCATATGAAGCTTGTAAATGGTATTGTTATATTTGTAGATCAGAGCCATATCACATTTGCGTATGTCACCGGGATACATATTGGCATCCTTATTGAAAAGTGCTGCTGCCGCAACCGGTACATCTGCATAGTACATAAGTACCCTGTTTATCAGTTCGATCAATGGTGTATCCTTTATCAATGCAGAGGGAACCCCCGGTATTTCAGTTTCCGGGATCAGAGGACCGCCTTCGAGCCTTCCGATAACCTGCTCGGCAGTCACCCTGGCCTGCTCATCATATTTTTCCAAAAGCGCCGTCAATGACGGATCGGGATCATAATCGGCTATAGTTACGCCTTGTGCGCTTTTTTCCGTTACCCTGTAGCGATCCCCTTCTTTTTCAAGCGTCAGATCTATAACGGACATGGTCTGAGCCATATTTTTGTTCTGTACGACAAGGACGCCGTTTATATATTCAGATACTATCTGTTTATGCGAGTGAGCGGATATCATAACATCAAATTCGGGACAGGCATTTAGGATATCCGTAACTCCCGAATTGGGGGTATTGAATTCATTGTCAAATCCCATATGGAATACACCGATCAGGACATCATACTGCCCTTCAATACTGTCGATTATCTTTTTCGTTTCCTCAAGCGGATCCGTGACTCTGCAATCACTCAGATTTGCCATATCCCATCGTGTTATATTCGGTGTGACCATGCCTATCACAGCTATGCGGATACCATCCCTGTTTATGATCGTATAACCGTCGGCTATGGGATCCCCGTTCTCATCATATACATTTCCCGTAAGGACATGACATTTCATATCGGCTATGGTTTTTCTTGTCACATCCATTCCGTAATTGTATTCATGATTTCCCGTAACCCATACATCGTAACCAAGCGCATTGATAGCGGAAACCATCGGATGGACATCATCATTTTCAAGAAAAATATCTGCCGAATTATCCTGTATGGTGTCTCCCGCGTCAACAAGAAGGGTGTTGTCCGTTCTGTACTCTGCAATGGCAGTTGCCAGCTGTACCATGCTGCCTGAAGTATTTTCCTCATTCAAAGCATAATCCCACGGGAAAAATTTGCCGTGCAGATCACTCGTTGCGATTATGCGGAGTGTTTTTGAGCTAACTGAAGGCTCTTTAATATTAACATTGATATTAATGGTACAACCGGGAATACAAGCCAGTATAAGCGATAATATGAGCATTATCACTGCTATATGTTTAATATCTGTTTTATATCTTCTCATTGCATCCTCCCTTTCGACCGTTGATCAGCTGCCTTAAATTTCCGATCCGATAAGGATCTCCGTTATCGCTTTCTCATAGTCATCATTGATAAGGGTGATATTTTCACCTGCGGCCCGGAAGCCTTCAATGATCTTTATGTTTTCCGATCTGATCCGGTCTGCGGTACAGTCTGAATCATCCAGGCGGGTCTCAATGTCAGATCCATGATCTCTTATATCATCAAAATGAGCATCTATGTAATCATCAGTCATCGCAAGACATATGAACTTTATATCGGACAGATATTCATCATCAAAGTCTTTACGCCAGTCATAAGGGATATAACAGCCTTCTACGA
Organism: Lachnospiraceae bacterium; assembly: GCA_024699595.1. The sequence continues at coordinate 18,112 of JAILPG010000069.1, forward strand.
TAAGATTCTGCCGATTTTCTATGGCCGTCTTTATCATTTCACGTACAACCGGCCAGAGATAACCGACAAGTTCGTCGTCATCTTCCGGTGTAAGATCCGTATTAAAGCTTCGTATCAGTCCCATCTTCAGATGGTCGATCGAAAGGTAAGGATATTTGTATTTCTCAAGCATTCTCTGTGCAAGAACGGTCTTGCCTGTATGGGATGCGCCGGTAATGATTATGATCATAGCTCTCCGATAATCTTCTCCATCCAGATCATGTTATACAAACGGCCAAACTTATATCCGCACTTATGAAACTCACCCACTTTGACATATCCCATATGGTTATGAAAATGTTCACTGTCTCTGGTCAGATATTCATCTTCCGTAACAGGATCTCCAATACATGCATAGAGATTGGTTATCCCAATCTTTTGCAATTCTTCTTCCAGCGCGGTATATAAAGCTCTGCCGTATCCTTTTTTCTTTGAATCATGATCCAGATATATCGTCACTTCGCAGCAATGATCATAAGCGGCTCTTCCCTTAAATACACCGGCATACGCATATCCCCTGATCACTCCATCCTCTTCTATCACAAGATACGGATATTTTTTTAACGTATGTTTAATACGGTCTCTGAATTCATTCAGAGCCGGTGCCTCTAATTCAAACGATATTGCAGTATTCTCGACATAATACGCATATATTTCCAAAAGCCTTATGGCATCACTTACCGAAACACTGCGGATCACGATCTTTTGCTCCATGAATCTTTTCCCTTTATATCTTACAGCCCAAAGGCTTTTTCAGCCAAAACATCAGACTACAGCTATGACTTCCACTTCACAGATCGCTCCTTTCGGCAGTGACTGTACTCCCACACATGACCTTGCAGGTTTTTCCGTGAAGTATCTTGCATAAACTTCGTTAAAGGCAGCAAAATCATTAATATCCGTAAGGAAGCAAAGTGTCTTAACCGCATTTTCCGGTTTGGTCCCTGCTTCTTTAAGTATGGCCGTTAAGTTCTTCAAAACCTGTTCCGCCTGCTCTTCAATTGTCTTTCCGACAAGCTCACCGGACTCCGGATCAAGCGCTATCTGACCAGATGTATAAACCATCCCGCCGGTCACGACAGCCTGTGAATATGGCCCGACTGCCGCAGGTGCCTTTTCAGTATGGATCTTGTTCATTTTCATTTTTGATCTCCTTTTAATGTTTTATTCTCAGTCACAATCAAAACGTCAGATATAATACACATAGTCTGCTTTTCTGGGCACAGGTTCTTTTGCAGGCTCCGCCGCATATCCGAGAGCGCAGTGTCCTATTCCTTCATAATCACCCTCAATGCCCAGTTTCTTAAGGATACTCTTTCCGAATTCAGATTCAAATTCTTCCTTTGCCCTGTGGATCCAGATGCTTGCAACTCCAAGGCTTTCGGCAGCATTCATAAGATTACCCATAACAAGAGAGCCGTCATATACATGTGTCGGAACTCCCTTATCAGCAAGCACTATCAGTATGACGGGAGCTCCGTAAAACGGATCGAATCCTTCATTCCAACCACCGATCTTGCGGTTCTCAGCTGAGATCTCATCTCTTAAAGCCTTTTTAGTAACTGCTATGATGATCGGGCTCTGCTTTCCCATACCTGTAGCAGCATATGTTCCGGCTTTGATGATAGCTTTCAGTTCCTCATCTTTGATCATATCAGGCTTAAAGTTCCTGCAGCTTCTTCTTGTTTCCAATACCTTCAATGTTTCGTTCATCAGATAAACCCTCCTTCGTGATTTCTATAATTATTTTTTTACGGCAGAAATTTTCCTGCAGCCAAATAAAGTGCATACCAGTCATGATGCGACAGTTTCACATCAGATGCAGCACACACATCCTCGATATGTTCCGGATTCATGGTTCCGATTATCGCCTGCATCTTTGCAGGATGCCTTAGGATCCACGCAATGGCTATTGCAGCCTTTGATACTTTTTCACGCTCCGCAAGTTCGACAAGCGTCTTGTTAAGTTCAGGAAAATCCGGATTATCAATGAATGTTCCCCCAAACATCCCTACCTGTAAAGGTGACCATGCCTGGACAGTGATATCGTTCAACCTGCAATAATCAAGACAATTGCCATCCCTGTTTATCGAAAACTCCGTTGTCTTATTGTTCATGTAAAGAGCCTGATCTATAAGCTGTGACTGCTCAAGTGAGAGCTGAACCTGATTGATGATAAGAGGCTGCTTAACATACTTCTTTAAAAGTTCGATCTGCATGGGAATCAGATTGCTGACTCCGAAAAAACGAACCTTGCCCGAATTCTCCAGTTCGTCAAATGCTTCAGCCACTTCCTCCGGATCAAAGAGCACATCCGGTCTGTGCAGAAGCAATGTATCGAGGTATTCGATGTTCAGTCTGCGAAGGCTGTCATCCACACTTGATAAAATATTCTCTTTTGTCCAGTCAAACTCATTACGGTCAAAACACAATCCGCACTTGCTCTGGATATATATGTCCTCTCTCTTAATTCCCGAAAGAGGAAAAGCCTCCGCAAATCGTGTTTCTGCCGCTCCGTTCTCTCCATAACATGTAGCATGATCATAAAAGTTGATCCCACAGTCATAAGCAGTTCTTATGACCTTAGCTGCCGCTTCTTTTGTAAGACCCGGCATTCTCATACATCCCTGTATGATCGCAGAAACATTCTGCGGCCCATTTACGATATTGATACTCTTCAAATCAACCACCTCCGTTTCACATATTCATTACCCGATATTACCGCAAAAAATGATATTACCTCATCCAAAAAACGAGAAGAATTCTTCTCAAAACCAAAATATACTAAAGCATGTAATCAAACAGATCCATGATCACTCAAAGGAGGAATTAATAATGAAACTATTCAGTAAGAAAGAAAAGATCGTTCTCAGATCCGAGCATCAGAAGGATAACTTTATCGAGAAGCTTGAAAACGCACATATAGACTACGATATCCGTGAGGATAAGGACAGCGTTTATTCCAATCATACAACTTACATAATCCGCATAGAAGCTGCGGATATGAAGAAGGTTGTCTGATGCATATCCTAATGATCTCTACTTTTCAGACATCTGCGTGGCAGGACAGATAGAAGCCTGTTACGCAGATGTATTATTTTCTTTTCCCACAAACAGTGTCCTGTATTCTCCCGGTGCCATACCCTTCTCTTCACGGAATACCCTGTTAAAACTCGGTATGCTCTGGAATCCGGACAGCATCGCGATCTCTGTTAGTGTTCTTCCATCCTCGGCAAGCAGCTCGGTAGCTTTCTCAAGTCTTATCATATTAAGCCATTTGCTGTAATTCATACCTGTCACATTCTTAAATATTCTGGAAAAGTAATCTCTGCTTATTCCGGCCATTTCAGCCATGGCTCCCTGTGACAGATCATCTGCCGTCAGATTGTTCTTGATATAGTCAGTGACTCCTATCATACGTCTCATAACATCATCAGCATATCCGTACCCATCCTCATCGGTCAGCTCAGGTGCAATTTCTTTTCTGTATTCCAGCAATGTCAGCATGAATTCCATAAGGAGCATACAGCATCTGATCTCACGGTCATGACTTTCCGAAAAAAATATGTCCTTCATCTTAAATGTTATTTCCTTCAGCCTGGCTGCGAGCTCAGGATGAGCTTGAACACATATGATATGCAGATTACGATACATATGCATGATCCTGCGAAGATCAAAAAGCGAATTCATGAACGCATTTGAAAACTGGATGACCAGTGCCTCGGTCCTGTCGGCATCTACTATGGAATGCATCTCCATCGGCCAAATGATTACCAGATCATCCGGCACAAGTTCATATGTATTTTTTCCTACGCTGTATATATTTGTCTTTCCTGGACCCACCAGAAGGATCTCTCCATAGGAATGCCAGTGGGCCTGATAACTCCTTTCCCTATATCCCGTGGACATATTGAAAGCGCTCACATGGTCAAAATCATATATTTCATATGTACTGTAATCCATATCCTTAGTATCCTTACCTGATCATGATCACTTCTTCTTTGTCATCCGTAAAAACTATAATTTCAGTTAATGTCAAAAGGATGAGATCTATTAGTTATGAAGTTAAAGTGTGTGATAATACGGACAGATATTTTCATAGTGCCCGTCCTTCATTCTGAACCCACCCGGTATAGTTCCAAGCTGAACAAATCCGAGCCTTTCATATAAGTGTCTGGCATGGATATTGCTTTCGACAACAGCATTGAACTGCAATACCGAAAAACCAAGTTCTTTAGCTTTCGACAGACAATCCATTACCAGTTTTTCACCGATGTGCAATCCGCGATACTTTGAATTAACCGCATAACTGGCATTGCAGATATGACCGCATCTGCCTACATTGTTCGGATGTAGGATATACAGTCCGATGATCTTTCCATCGTCATCAGTCACACCCGTAAAGCTCTGTGAACCGAAGAACTCCCTGCCGGATGCATCATCAAGCAGATCCTCCTGAGGAAATGCTTCTCCGTCTTCTACAACCTCATTCCATATGCCTATCATCTGTTTAAGGTCTTTTTCATCATATTCCCGTATAGTCATATCAACGTTCCCTTCCGTCTTCATCGAAATAGTGATGGCTCTGTGCAGCTGTTATCATTCAAATACATATCAGAATCCTGTCACCTCTCTAAACAGCCGGTTAAGCGCACTTAAGTCCCTGTTATGGTCATCTTCCATAGTATCTGCTATTTCTTTTTGTCTGATGATCTCAGTCTCTATAAAATCCCTGATCGGAGGTATCTGAGGATTTTCTTCCTTTTCCGTGGTCCGCTTCTTTATCTCCAATAGTTCATCAACCGCTTTGCGCAACTTTGGTGCCAGATCCAGTTTCAGAAGCTCATCAAACAATACCGGCGGAGCTGCATGGTATTTCTCGATATATACTGCGGCAAGAAGCGGTCTAAGAGCATAGAAGTACTTCTTATACCTGACCGTTTCGCCCTGAAGATATTCGTTAAACGTATTGTTCGCAGTGCCATAGTAATGGTAAATGGCAGCCTTCTCAGAAAAGTACTCTTCAGAAACCTTACGGATCCTATCCCACTCCCCGGTAGTCCGGTATACGATCGGAGATCCGCTCCACTCAAACAGAGTAGCATTACCCTTAGCAAACTGCTTAAGGGCTTTCTTCAGATCCCATCCATTAATGTCAAGGACCTCATCCAGCAGCCATTCGATCGTATCCTTCGGTTCATCAAGACGCAGATAATCCTCTTTACTTCTCATATAAACAAAACGTACATCATAATCACTGTCCGGAGAAGCAAATCCCCAGGCCCTGCTTCCGGACTCGATCGCATGAAGAACGTAAACGCCTTCTTTTTCTTCAATTTCATTTAACTTGTCGTTGATCTCTTTCTGTATATCTCTCATTTCAGTTCACCCGTAGCTGCATATCTGTTTATTCGCATGACGAACTTTTCTACCTTATCCATATCGGGATTATCCGGAAGCGTTGTCTTTTTTGATGCCTCATCAAGTTTTATCTCATACTCATTCAGTATTTCGTAAAAGTCATTCGAGAAAGTACCGTCCGCCTGCATGTAATCGCCTTTTCTTATCGAAAGAAGAAGCGGCAGATCGTCTGTCCGATGTGTTCTTATCTCACCCTTTTTCAGGATATCTATGGCCATCATAAACAGTCTTATCAGATGCATGGCATGCTTGTTTAGGTGATTGTCATCCTTCTTCTTGTTGCGCTTTCCGATCTTATCATAATCACGAACCACCGTCCGCATGGTTCCCCACATATCGGTATAGTCACGTAACGGAAGATGTCTGTAATCTGCATCCACAAATATCTCCGTTTCAAATTCGGGATTTTCGGCCCGATCGATATAGAGCTTCACACTTCCCCTGTCACCGACATTATTTCTGCGGTTAAAATCATCCAGGGCATTCATGACCGACTTAAATATATGTTTCTCTCTGTCGCTCTGCGGAAGCTTATCTCTGGCTATGGCATTCTGAAATCTGCGAAGCTGTGCATCCGCATATCCGCCAAAGGATTTGATCGCCCGCTTGGAAAGAAAGAGTCCGCTGTTATCAATAAGCTCCTGCCCAAGATCCGTCTTGATAAAATACTGATCCTCATCCAATCCTAAGATTTCACAGGTGTTCGGATTACACTCCAAAAGAAGCTTAACAAGCTTATTGAAACCATATATAACCGTGTCTGTCCTGTCATCTTCATACTGTTCAAATTCAGTAAGACCTAAAAGATCCGAAGGCATCATAAGCGCAACGCCGCGAAAATCTATATCACTGCCTTCATTGTTGGTTCCATAAGCATAGCTCCCACCAAGACCAAGGAGCATGATCCTGTTTCCAAGATGCTCATTCGTCCTTAGGAAATCATATTCACCGGTATTCATCAATGATTTAAAATCCATAATGACATCCCCGTTTTTCCGGGCTAACCAAGCCACAACCAATAAGCGTTATATCCGGGCATTTCCGGATGTAAAAATCTTATATAAGAAGTATGTACGATCATCTCTTT
>JAILPG010000093.1 GCA_024699595.1 Lachnospiraceae bacterium
AGGTGATGAGCACCGTCAGGATGACTCCGGCCATGATAAGAGCTTTTTTCATAATGGGTTCCGATATTATTCTGAATTTATGATTAAGGAATTTGTTCCGTTCGAAATATCTTTGGTGTCTACTATATTATACCAAGATGGTCGTATAGTCTATTTTCAAAACAGTGATTTTGATGCATAATAAAAATGAATGTGTGGGCATTATTACAGTACAGATAGGAAATAAAAGGATGATCAAAAAGATGAAGACAAAGAAAAGATCTGTAAAAAACGTAGTTTTGTTAATATTTGTACTGTTCTGCGGCATTATCATCGCAGAATGTACTTTTACGGTCAGGGCTGAGGCCGCCGGCAAAAAGAAAAACACCAAAAAATATGAGGGAACCTGGTACGAGCAGAAAAAGGACGGAGGAGTTCTTAAGATCGAAAAGAACAGCATGACCTATAAATGCAGCCGTATCGATAATAAGACAAAGTTCACCGCAAAAAAGTCAGGTAAGGATTACAATCTGGTGCCTGATAACGAGATGTTCTATTTTTACGAGATAAACTATGTATCCGACGATGATAAGATAGTTGCCTATACACAGCCCGAGCTTGACGGTGACGGCGGATACAAACAGTCGGTATTTTTGAGTGAAGAGTATGTTCCGGGTGAGGACGAAATACTCGAATACTTACAGGGTGAATGGGAGATCATGGATGACGCATCTCTGATACAGGAGCCCGGTGTTGAAAGAGACATCCTGTATATAGGCGATTCCAAGTATCACGGTGCTTCGTATAAGAAGGATGGAGATATCGCAAGGTTTAAATATTCTCTTGAGGATATGTATGATACGGGTTCACCGTTATATAACTGTCTGACGCTTTTTAACAGAGGAAGCGGTGATCTGAAATATGGCTGGGATGAGGTAAGAGACACCCAGCACTTCCAGGTATTCCTCGCAAATGACAGAGGATATGATTACATGTTCCTAAGGGAACTCGGAGACGAACGTACCGGATTCTGCACAGACGGGCTTGAGTATGACAGGAGCAGTATGGGTACCTGGTTCTTTAGACGTTACAACCCCGACGAAATAACTGAGGACTGGGCGCTTGATATCAGGATGCCGTCTACAATAGGCAAGGAAGAAGAGTTAAGGATCAAGGGCGACAGCTTCTATGCCCTCAAATGGCAGGAGTTTGGAAACAGCTGTACCCTCCAGAGAGTAGAGCCCGTCAATACAACATTTGAGTTTACCAAAGGGAAAAAAGAAAAGGCTCTGGTCTTTGCCATGCCCGATGACGAGTATGCATACTCAACGGTCAACTATGAATACAAGGGCCGCGAGATGTACGCTCATGACGGATTCTTTGATCCTGCATTCGTATATGTGACTACAGATAAAAAGGGACGTATCACGGATATGTCAGTGATAGATTATGCGTATGACGGATACTACTATGACAGCATGACTGAGTTAAACCTTGATCCGGATCAGCCGGTCGGGTAAGCACAGGCCGGGGAAGAGGTTACTGTAAGCCGGACACAGAAAGATCTTAATGAATATGTCAGATACTGGTGTAATGACTGACCAGAATCAGGAAAAGAAAAGCAGGGACATAAACGGTAATCCGGAAGTGGTGCTTCTGTCTCCGCCATATTCATATCCGCCGAGACCCTCGATCGCACTGTCGATCTTTAAGGCGTGTCTGACTAAGGCCGGAATATCTTCAGTCACGCTCTATCCGATGTTTCGTATGGCGGAGCTTATGGATGCCGATCTTATAAAGGAACTGTCCTCTATCCCGTCAAGATCAATGTTTGAGGAATACATTTTCTCGCATCTTACCGGGCTGAAACGGACAGATGATCTTGACCGGTATATAAGATATGCCTGTTTAAAAAAAAATGATACCGATCATCAGCGTGTTAAAGAAAACCTCTTAAAGGCGATGAGAGCCGCAGAACAGATCACGGAGGAAACCGCACGGTATATAGTAAGGCTTTCACCCAAAGTTCTTGCGGTATCCTCGGTGTTTTATCAGTTAAACGGAGCTCTTTCGATCATAAGAAGAGTAAAGCAGCTTGATCCAAAGATCATAACCCTGATGGGCGGGCCTAATTGTATGGGAGAGGCCGGAGAAGCACTGCTCAGGTTTTATTCTCCTGTGGATGCGGTTTTTTTCGGCGAGGGAGACGAGGTCTTTGCGGAGACCATAAAAGCGCTTGAGGATGGAACCCATCTTCCCTACGGGTGCTTAAGGCGTGAGGATATAGAGGGTACTGAGCCCGGAAAAGCAGATCTTCCCTACAGGCTCACCAAAGATATGGATTCCGTACCCATACCGGATTACAGCGATTTTTTCCTGTTTCATGACAGGGTAAGGTCGTCTGATGTTCTTAGATTTATGACCGAGAGTGAATATTACGGAGCCGATGGGGACCCGCTTCTGCTCATAGAGGGTTCAAGAGGATGCTGGTGGGGCCAGCACAGACCCTGTTCATTCTGCTCCCTGAACGGGGTGAAAAACATCTACCGTAAAAAATCCTCAAAACAGATATATGAGGAACTGCTATTACAGTATCAACGCCACGGTTTGCGGTATTTTGAGTTTACGGATAATGTGATCCCGACGCAGTTTCTTGACGAGCTTGTCCCGTTACTTGAGCAGTCAGATATCAGATTTGATCTCTTTGCAGAGGTAAAGCCCATTTTCTCAGAGAGGCAGCTTTTAAGGCTTGCAGGGGCGGGGTTCGGCTCAGTACAGACCGGAATAGAAACACTTAATGACCATCTGCTTAAGCTTCTTAACAAAGGCGGAGATACAGCGACAAACATAAGATTTCTGAGAGATTTAAGACATGTCGGGATAAAAACGTATTGGAATTTCCTTTACAAGATCCCGGGGGAGGAAAAAGAGGATTATGAGGAAATGCTTTCATTGCTCCCTCTTTTGTACCACCTGTCCCCGCCGACCGGGATCGCAAGTATTCTGTTTGAAAAACAGGGAGCATATGTCTCTGATCCAAAACGATTCGGACTTAAAGTAACGCCTCAGCCCATATATTACTTTCTGTTTGGCAATCATAAGGAATTCATAGAACTGATAGCGCACAGGTATGATGATACGGGTGAGGAATCAGTCCGGATGAGAACAGAGATGTCCCGGTATCATCTGTCCATGGCCGATATTATAAATGACTGGAGGCATACTTACGCAAGGGAGGAAGGCTGTCATCTCCTTATGGAGGATAAGAAGGACTACCTGTTCATGACAGATACAAGACCCTGTGCAAAGATGACGCTCTGCTTTTTGAAGGAACCGGCAAGAACAGTGAGTCTTATGTGTTATGACCCTAAAACCTTTGAGTCCCTTTTAACGGACATTAATGAGACGGGGATGGAAATGTCAAAAGAGGATCTTAAGGACTGCCTTTCCTTCCTTATAGATAACAGATATATGGTCCATGTAAGCGGCAAGTATCTTACCCTTGCGATCAAGAAAGAGTAATGGTGAACAGGATGTCAATCTATCGAAAAGAAAGAACAGATGCGATCTTTAATACAGCTTTAGAGGAAGGCTCGCAGGTTATCATGGTAGTACCGAAGATGTACGGCGTGCTGCTTGCGGGTATCCTGATCCTGATGGTGACGGTATTAAGCTGGGCGGTATTCGGAACGGTTGATGATTCGGTCGCCGTAACAGGCCTCTATGCACCGGGCGTTACTCCGCTGGGCGAGGTGGTAGCCTTTGTTCCGATATCTACCGGAAAGACTCTGCTTCCCGGGATGGAGGCTAACATTTCCTTAGCCGGATACCAGACCCAGAAGATGGGACAGATGCATGGAAAGATAACCTATGTCGATGAAGGCATAACGGGCATCAATGAGATAAGGGCAATACTTAAGGATGATATGCTCGTAAACGTATTTATCCAAAGCGGACCGGTCGTTCTGGTCGTATTCTCGCTTGATAAGGACCCGGACTCGAAAAACGGGTATGCGTGGACACACAGTGCAGGTGAGAACATAGCGATACAGGATCTGACCTACACAAGCATGACGGTAGTCAAGGATTCGGTACGTCCTATCACACTGGGCATCTCGGGTCTTGCTGAGTTTTTCGGTAGAAAATAAGGAAGATGATGGCTAAGAAAAAACAGTCGGGACACAGTCATAAAAGAATAAGAGTCACAACCCCCGAGGTATTCCAGATGGAGGCAGTGGAATGCGGTGCTGCCTGTCTGCTGATAATCCTTAAGTATTACGGCTGCTTTGTACCTTTGGAGGAGGTAAGGGATGCCTGCTCGGTTTCAAGAAACGGCTGCAATGCCGCAAATATCGTGCTTGCAGGCAGACGCTACGGACTAAAGGGCAGAGGCTTATCCTGCGATATAGACAGGCTGTATGAGATCGAGAAGCCCTGTATCCTTCACTGGGACTTCAAGCATTTTGTAGTGCTTGAGAGTATCGGGAAAAAACATGCATGGATCAACGATCCGGCAAACGGCCGCAGAAAGATCACCATAGCCGAGCTTGACCAGGCTTTTACCGGAGTGGTTCTCTGCTTTTCAAAGGGTGAGGAGTTTGTAAAGACCGGAAGGGAAAGATCTGTTCCAAGAGCCCTGTATGAGATGATAAGGGGAGAAAAGAAAGCGATCCGGTTCCTTTTGTGGGCGGGCTTTGGTCTTGTGTTTGCAGGTCTCTTATTCCCGATTCTTACTCAGATCTTTGTGGATGATGTGATGGCCGGTGTAGAAATGCGGCTTCTTCATATTATTCTCATCGGCATGGGCTTTGTATATCTGTCTCAGATGACACTTAGCTATATCCGAAGCGGAGTGCTGTCAAGACTTAAGATAAAGCTTACGTTAAATGAAGATGCAAAGCTTGTAGAGAGACTCTTAAGGCTGCCTGCCTCCTTTTTTGAGCAAAGGTTTGCAGGTGAGCTGTCACAGCGTGAGGAGACGGTTACCAGGCTGTATTCTTTTGCCTCGGGAGCACTCTCCGATACGGTCCTCAATCTGTTCCAGGCTTTCTTTTATTTCATATTGATGTTCATATACAGCCCGTCCCTTACCCTGTTAAGCATGATCGGTGTCGTGATAAGCGTGCTCTCCTTTCAGTATTCCATGAAGATACTGAAGGGCTATGCCATGAAGCAGACACAGGACAGAAACAGGATGATGGGTATTCTGTGCTCTTCTCTGTCGGTCTTCAGCTCAGTGAAGGCAGGAGGAGCTGAGAATGACCTTGCAAGCCTTTTGTCAAAGCATTATACAAAAAGTGCGCAGAGTGAGCAGAGGTTTGAGGCGGCACAGCAGATCATCACCGCCATCCCGCGCATGATAGCACAGATCATGAATGTTACCGCTCTTATGGTAGGAAGCTCCTTAGTCATAAAGGGACGCATTACAGTGGGTGTACTGTTTGCCTTCTGCCAGTTCCTAGGTTACCTCTTACAGCCTGTGATGAGTCTTCTTGCAATGCAAAAACAGATACAGACCTTAAAGGCCGATCTCGGAGTATTGCAGGATGCATCTGAGGCAAAGATGGATCCGAGATTTGTACAAAAGAATGACACACCGGATGAACACGGACTGCTTACCGGAAATATGGAGGCCCTGGATCTGACCTTTGGTTATGATCGAAGCGAAGAAGCATTTATCCGCGGCTTTTCTATGAAGATGATGCCGGGAAGCACTCTGGGGATCGTTGGATCCTCAGGAAGCGGAAAGAGTACGATAGGAAAGCTTTTGTCGGGAGTTTTAACAGGCTGGCAGGGTTCGGTAAGATATGACGGGACGCCATTTGGTGATCTTGATCATGCACTGATAAGTCAGTGTATTTCGATGGTATCACAGAAGGAAGCATTCTTTGCCGCTTCGATCCGTGACAACCTGACGCTCTGGGATCCGGGCTACAGTGAGCAGGATCTGTTCAGAGCACTGTCTGATGCTGAGGCTCTCGATATGGTAAACTCCATGCCGAATGGTATGGAATACATGCTGTCTGAGGGAGCTGCCAATCTGTCGGGAGGACAGCGCCAGCAGTTAGCAATAGCCCGTGCACTGCTGTCCGATCCGGCAATACTGATACTTGATGAGGCTACCTCGGCAATGGATGCGATAAGAGAACGGGCGATCATGGATAATCTGAAAAAGAGAAACTGCTCTGTTATCATCATAGCTCACCGTCTCTCTTCCATAGTGCATTCGGATGCGATACTGGTCATGGCGGATGGCCGTATAGCCGAGGCGGGAGATCACGACAGGCTTCTGTCACTTGGAGGACTGTATTCCGGGCTGTATAAGGCAAAGGAGTCTTAGGTGGAAATAATAACTCTTAAAAAAGACCAAAAACTCTTTTTAAAAGAAGGTAATACCGGATATCTGGTTAAGAACGGAGACGTACTGGTCACGCTTAAACCTTATGAGAATAACATACCCTTAAGGCAGCTGTATCTCGGATGCGCAACCGTAGGGGATTATATTCCTGCACCTGTCTCCTGCCTGCCTGATACAGGAAATATAAGTGCGGACTGCTTTGATCTTATCCTGCGTACAGAGGGTGATGAGGCACTTTTGGAGGTGCTCGCTCCCGAGTCTGACCGCTCCGAAGCCCTGAATGATTATCTGAACGGATCTGTTTTCAGGCTGTCGGATGAGGCCGGATTCTATGAAAAGCCGGATGATCCAAAAGAGTTCTGGCAGACGGTATTTAAAAAATACCGAAAGGACATAGAGGATAAGCTTGAAAGGATAGAAGAGAAAAGACAGGAAGAGACAGGGGCAAAGGTCAGGATATCAAAGATAATCTCGTCTTCATTTCTTGGATCTTCCTCTATAAGAAATATAAAGACTGAGCACTGGGATGGCGGAGTATACGATGCGGCAGCTTTTCTCTGTAAACAGAGAAGGATAAAGATCATTCCCTATGATCAGATAAAAAAGAG
>JAILPG010000108.1 GCA_024699595.1 Lachnospiraceae bacterium
CATATCGATGCTGCATGGAATGGAAAAAGCAAGAGGCCGGGAATTCATCAGAAACTGGGTAGCCGTGATCGGCGATTCGACCTTTATGCATACAGGCATCAATTCCCTTGAGGATCTTGCATACAACGGTTCAAACGGCACGGTGATGATACTTGACAACTCAACTACCGGAATGACCGGACACCAGGATCATGCCGCGACGGGAAAGACCCTTGACGGCAGGGAGGTTCCCGCTATATCGATTCCAGGTATATGCAGGGCGATGAACATCGAGCATGTAGTGGAGGTCAATGCTTTTGACACGGCAGAGCTTGAAAGAGTCGTTAAGGAAGAGGTAAACAGAGATGCTTTGTCAGTCATCATAGTTTTGGGACCCTGTGCTCTGCTAAAGGGACAGAAATTCCCCAATAAGGTAAGGGCACTGCCTGAAAGCTGCAAAAAGTGCGGCATGTGCTTAAAGCCCGGGTGTCCTGCCTTAAAGAGAAAAGAGGATAATACAATTGAGATAGATGATACTCTGTGCAACGGATGCGGCCTGTGCATGCAGTTATGCAAATTCGGTGCTTTGGAGAAATATTGAGAAAATACAATTTTATCTGAATATATCGGGAGGTTTTTATAGTTTATGATCACAAAGAATATTATGATAGTCGGAGTAGGCGGACAGGGAACTCTGCTCACAAGCCGTATTCTTGGCGGTATAATGGCAGGTGCCGGATATGATGTTAAGATCTCCGAGGTACACGGAATGGCACAGCGCGGAGGCTCTGTTGTAACCTATGTGCGTTATGGCGACAGAGTTGCCGAGCCTATCGTGGAGGAAGGGCAGGCGGATGTGATGATAGCCTTTGAAAGGCTTGAGGCCATGCGGTATGCGCATTTCCTGAAAAAGGACGGAGTGCTTATCATCAATGATGAGAGAATAGATCCGATGCCTGTTGTTACCGGGGCAGCAAAGTATCCCGAAAACATCATAGAAGAACTGAGCTCAAAGTATACGGTATATTCCATTAATGCGATGGATACGGCAAAAAAGCTTGGCAATCCGAGGGTGTTCAATCTTGTAGTACTGGGTCTTGCCGCTAAGCACATGGATTTTTCAAAAGAAGAGTGGATCAGTGTGATAGAATCCAAGGTTCCTAAAAAGACGATAGAGATAAATATTAAAGCTTTTGAGGAAGGCTATCAGAGCTGACAGGCCGCGACCGGTGCGGGGTGAGCGAAAAATCCGGTCACTATAATTTTGCGGAGGATGAAAAAATGATCTGGAATGAAACAAAAGAGTGTATGAGCAGGGATGAGATCGCCAATATTCAGGGCAAACGGCTGCATACACAGATTTCGAGAGTATATCACAATGTGGAATTCTACAGGAGGAAGATGCAGGAGCTTGGCATCGAGCCTGCGGATATACAGACCATTGATGATATAGTAAAGCTTCCCTATACGACGTATGAAGATCTGAGGGATAATTACCCGTACGGGCTGCTTGCCGTACCGAGGTCGGAGATCGTGCGTGTACAGGCTTCTTCGGGTACCACGGGAAAGCCCAAGCTCTTATGCTATACAAGACGTGATATTGATATCTGGTCTGAATGTGTTGCAAGAGCAATGACAATGGCAGGTATCACCAAAAACGATATCATACAGGTAGGCTACGGCTACGGTCTGTTTACCGGAGGACTCGGAGCCCATTATGGTGCGGAAAACCTTGGAGCCATGGTTATCCCGATGTCAACGGGCAATACCAAGAAGCTCATCGACATGATGATCGACTGTGAGGTAACCGCCATCGCCTGCACGCCTTCATACCTTCTGCATGTTGCGGAAGCACTGGAGCAGCAGGGACTTATTGATAAGATCAAGCTCAAATATGCGATCTGCGGAGCTGAGCCCTGGACGGATGCGATGCGTGACCAGATGGAGAGCAGACTGCATATTAAGGCCTTTGACATATACGGTCTTACCGAGATCATGGGTCCGGGCGTTGCCTGTGACTGCGAGGAGAGGAAGGGTCTGCATATTTATGAGGATCATTTTTATCCTGAGATTATAGATCCCGAATCATTAAAACAGCTGCCTCACGGAGAGCTTGGAGAGCTGTGCATTACCACGCTTACAAAAGAGGGAATGCCCCTTATCAGATACAGGACGAGGGATCTCACCTCACTTGAATATGAAAAATGCGCATGCGGCAGGACAATGGCAAGGATACAGCGTTTCCGCGGAAGATCCGACGATATGCTTGTTATCCGCGGCGTGAACGTATTCCCTTCACAGGTAGAGCATGCACTGCTTACCGTTGCGGGAACCACACCGAACTACTTCATTACGGTAGACAGGGTCAATAACTCTGATACCTTCGATGTTGCAATAGAGGTCGAGGACAGATTCTTTACCGATGAGGTGAGAGGACTTGAGAAGCTTCGAAGCGATGTGGAGAGCGCAATACTCCAGACCGTAGGCATCAAGGCCAAGGTTAAGCTTGTCGAGCCTAATACACTTGTACATTCAGAAGGAAAAACCAAACATGTGGAAGATAAGAGAAAACTATCCTGAGAGGAGGGGGAACATGATCATTAAACAGTTATCGATCTTTCTTGAAAACAAACCGGGAACCTTAAATGAAGCATTAAAGATCCTTAAAAATGCCGGGATCAACATCAGCGCACTTTCGGTTGCAGATACCTCCGAATTCGGACTGCTGCGTCTCATTGTGGATGATCCCGATAAGGCAAAAAAAGCCATGAAGGAATCAGGCTACACATCATCGGTAAATGATGTTCTTTCGGTGGAGCTGAAACAGGAGGTAGGATATCTTTCGGGCATTATCGAAAAGATATCAAAAGCCGGCGTTAATATTGAATATATGTATGCTTCATCCTCATCAAGCAGCCAGGCTTCGATAATCATAAAGACGGATGATCTTGAAAAGACCATGGGGCTTATCGGGGAATAAAGGACGGATCCGTATAATAAATGAGATCGGATCATATGCAGACAGCGGCGCTTTTTTGACGCCGCTGTTTTACTGTTTGTAGATCGAGGCTTGTTCTTAGCTTGCATTTGCTTTACAAATATAGCATTCTGTATTTACAGAGGAAGTGTTTAAATATGGCGCAGGCAATGGTAACTTTAGTGATAATGGAGCAGACATATTGATGAAAAAAGTAGATTCTACAAACGGATCGGTAGAGTTTTTATGCGGTATTGAAGTGACGGATGATCATGACAGGACTGCAAGAGCCGTGTACAAAAACGAACAGGGTGAATACTTTATCATAGAATCAAAAGAATATCACATAGGCTCTGCATATGATTGCGTTGATGAGTATTATTCGATAGACAAAAGCGAGGCGGATTTCTATCAAAAGCTTGCCATAGACCGGGAGCGAAGGCAGAAAGAAGAAGCCATTGAACGCGAGCGGATAAGGCTCGAGGATAAAAAGCGGATGCTGACTTCCGGAGATGACCGGTATTTTTACAGGAAAAAGAAAAGCGATACCGTCTGGTGGTTAAAGGGAACGGGACAAAAACTGCTATTGAAAGAAATACCTCCCGTTTATGCAAATAGTGATTTGCCATAACGGGAGGTCTCAATTTCTTATGAACCCGGTAAACAGGTGATCCTTAAAGAATTACTTCTTGTTAACAGCGTCCTTAAGAGCCTTTCCTGCCTTGAAAGCGGGAGCTGTAGAAGCCTTGATCTTGATCTCTTTTCCGGTCTGGGGATTTCTTCCGGTTCTTGCTGCGCGCTTTCTTGTCTCGAATGTACCGAAGCCTACAAGAGTAACCTTATCCTTTTTCTTTAAGGTCTTTCCAACAACATCAGTAAAAGCATTTAAAGCTGCCTCTGTATCCTTCTTTGAAAGACCTGCCTGCTTAGCCATTGCATCGATTAATTCTGCTTTGTTCATACTATGTTCCTCCTGAAAAAATATGCTACATATTGTAACTTAATAGAAATATAACACAAAATATGGGTTTTGTACATATGTAAAACCAAAAAAATGGCTATATTTGAGCAATTCACGGATTAGGTGTATACTATATACAGAGAAATACTATGTTACAGATACCTGACAACTGCATACACCTGTAAGGGAGGGATCAGTATGAAGATAGGTATTAGCGATAATTTCAGATTAGTAAAGGTCTTTGAAGGGATCAGTTATGCCTGCCTTGAGGACTCTGTTCTGAAGGCATACAAAAAGATGGGTGATCCCGACGACAGTCCGGTCGTTACAGCCGCCTATCCGGACTTTGACAGAGCCTCCGAGGCTTTGGAAAAGCTCATGAAAAAGGATTATCTTACCATTCCGAAGGACTATGTTAAGGTGATCGTCAGATAGCAGCTTTACGGTAGAATATCCGGATTTCATTTTTACCGAAGACCCGATTCAGACATATGGCAGAGAGTCAGTATCTGTCGTATGAAAACTTGCCATGAAACGTGTAAGAATCAAAAAAGTCGAACTGAACAGTCCAAAACCCAAAAAGCAGTGGTTTAAAAAGCTTAAGGAATTTGATGTAAAGAGCTTTTTCAAACACCCCTCGGTGCTTACAATGATAGTCATCGTATTTGTGGTGGCAGGTGCTATCGTTGTGGGATGTACCAGGTCTACTTCCAAGGAGTCCAATCTTCCGAACGTGGAAATAGAGGCTGTTTCGGGTGAAGACGTTGAAAACGATACTTTCACCGAAGAAGGAAAAGAAAAGGCCTACGAGGGCAAGGTCGAAAACGATGAGATAAAAAATGCTGAAGAAAACAAAGAGATCACTTCTTCCGCAATTCTAACATATAATGAAGATAACGGTTTCGGTTACCTGAACAACTGCGTATTCCTCGGTGACTCAAGAACCGTGGGAATGGTCAATTACAGATATATTTCAGATGAGGATGCACTGGCAAAGGTCGGTGTGGCTCATACTGATGTCGAGAGGATCACCTTCAGCCAGAATTCCGGAAAACAGTATACGGTAAAACAGTTCTTAGCATCCTGTGCCAAGGATGTTGTTTTTGTGTGCTATGGCGTAAATGGAATGGATAGCATCCCTGAGGATAAATATAAGCAGTCATACACTACCCTTGTCGATGACATAATAAGCTGGGCTCCGAAGAGCACCATTGTCCTGATGGCGATATGGCCGGTTGATGATAACGGGACCTACAAGGGTAAGGTCAAGAATGAATGGATAGACAAATACAACGAATTCCTGTTAAATCTTGCCGAAGAAAAGGGGATCCGTTATCTTGACGTGGACACCGTCCTGAAAAATGAAAACGGTTCGATAAAGGCCGAGTATGACGGAGGAGACGGACTTCATTACCGTTCCGATGCCTATAAGATCATACTCGATTATATAGTAACGCATCCTGTTCCCGGCGTATCACACGCAGGCGAATACAAGGTGCACTATGTGAAGCCGTCCAAGGAGTATACGGATATCGTAGCCAATCCGGCTGCTACGCCCGTTGTACTGCCGACAGATCTGCAGATTACTGCAACGCCGTCTTCTACAACTGTGACTGAAACTCCGACAGCGTCAACAACATCGTCTACTACTAACCAAACCACAGAATCAACGGAATCGACTGCTCCTGTTAATTCTGAATCATCAGCCACAAATGCGTCGGCTTCTCAATCATCGTCTACTACGGATTCGGGAAGTACGACAACAACTACAACTACTTCTTCATCATCAACGCCTGTCACAGACACCTCCTCCTCATCAACGGAAATACCAAGTGGAGATGATAATCCGGGAGGCAATGATAATCCTGGGGGTGGTAATAATGATCCGAGTAACGGTGGAGGCGGAGATGAACCAACAGAACCCGAAATTACGGAAGAACCTAATACTCCTACAGAACCTGTAGCAACACCCGGAGGGACGGATCAAGGTGGAGATCCACTTACGCCTGAGGGTGGGGAATAATGTAGCAAACCCGATGACACATATATAAATGCCTGCACAGAGACATAATATGAATCTGAGCAGGCGTTTTTATTTTGGTTTTTTTCATATCTGAGGCATTTCTCTTTTTACGTCAGGGACCACAATTTCCACAGTTCTTATGCTATAATATCCACAAAGAGACGGGATTTTCGGAGGCATTTTTAATGAACAGGATTTTTATGATAATAATAAAGTCAGCCTTACTGATGATCATATGCTGCATGGCATTTGGATTAGCTGCCTGCAGCCCGGGGAAGCAAAAAGGAGAGTGAACAGAAGCCAGAGTCCGATCCGAATACGGAAACCATGCAGACTATCACGATCACGGATACGGCATCTGATACAGAGAGCGTTCAGGATACAGAAACCGTAGACAAGCAGACATCTGATAACGATGAAAGCGCAGAAGGGTTCGGGGCGAGATTTTCGGAAACTTTGAATACACTTAAAGTCCTGTAATAATGCTGCATCCTGTGAGCTTTCCTTTATTTTATATATTCACTATTTACGAAGGTTATGAGGTCATGAAGAAGTCTGATCTGAAAAAACTGTTTTTGGTGTTAACCGTTATATTTGGAATACTTACCATCGCCGGAGGAATATATGTGATCATGAATAGTGGTCAGGTCAGTCCGGGATATGCATGTATTCCAATGGTATTTACGCTCATCTGCTCGTCAGTCAGCATGTCATTTAAGAAGCATTGATATATTAAAGAAGCTCTGATATTAAAAAAGGAGGTCCGTTATGAATATTGTCAGTCTGGGAACTACAGGAATAAAGGTTAAACAGAATCAGTTCGGTGCGCTTCCGATCCAGCGCGATGATATGGAAACGGCCATTAAGATATTACAAAGAGCCTATGAAGGCGGTATGACTTATTTTGATACTGCAAGGGCTTATACCGACAGCGAGGAAAAGATCGGAAAGGCTCTGTGTGAGGCGGGTCTGAGGGATAAGATCTATATTGCCACCAAGACCCAGGCAAAGACTCCTGATGATCTGAAGCGTGATCTTGATACATCCTTACAGATGCTTCAGACGGATTACATCGACGTATACCAGCTGCATATGGCAGACCGCTGCTACAAAGAAGGGGACGGTACGGGAATGTACGAATGCCTCCTCGATGTAAAGAGACAGGGGGTGATACGTCATATCGGTATCACCGCCCATAAGCTTCATGTTGCGATGGAGATAGCAGAGAGCGGACTGTATGAGACTCTCCAGTTCCCGTTTTCATATTTAAGCTCCGACAAGGAGATCGCCCTCGTGGAAAAATGCAGGGCAAACAATGTGGGCTTTGTAGCAATGAAGGGACTTGCGGGAGGCCTGATAACCCGCGCAGAGGCTGCAATGGCGTTTATGACACAGCATGACAATGTACTGCCGATCTGGGGCATTCAGCATATGGATGAGCTTGAGGAGTGGCTGTCCTTCATGGATGAAACACCAGTATTTGACGGTGAATTAAGAGAATATATAGAAAAGGAAAAAAATGAGCTGTCCGGAGATTTCTGCAGAGGCTGCGGATACTGCCTGCCCTGCCCGATGGGTATAAAGATCAACAACTGTGCAAGGACCTCACTCATGTTAAGACGTGCTCCTTCAAAGTACTGGCTGTCTGAAGAGTGGCAGGCTGAAATGAAAAAGATCGAAACCTGCATAGGCTGTAACCAGTGCTCAGGCAGATGTCCGTATGAGTTAGATACGCCCAGACTCCTTAAGGAAAACTACGAGGATTACCAGAAGATACTTGAAGGTACAGTGACAATATAAAATAAAGAAGTTAAAGATATTTTTCCAGACATACGAGCTTTACACCCGGGATCCCGTTAAAAACGCAGTCTACGATGTCGACTTCTTCGTATCCCAGATGGGCATACATATTTCTTGCTCTTGAATTGATCTTATTCGTATCCATTCTGAGCTCGCGACAACCTTCTTTTGCGGCGTATTCCTCGTAATATGCCACAAATGCTTTGCCGTATCCCCTGGCTTTCTGTAAGGGATCCACGATGAGCGTGTGAAGGACCATGATGTCTTCATCCGCTGCCTCATGTTTCCAGCGGGCATTGCTGTACTCGGGAACCTGGATCCGGTTGATGATGGCTGTTGCAACGATCGATCCCTCATCCTC
Organism: Lachnospiraceae bacterium; assembly: GCA_024699595.1. Next base: position 8,102 of record JAILPG010000108.1, read on the forward strand.
CATAACGAACAGATCATCCCGGCTTAGTGAGGCTTCGGCAGTCTTTCTTGTGGGATATACGCCTCGTACCCATCCTATTGTTGCTCTTCCCGATTCTTCCTCGGAAAGGATCCGGTCATATATTCCTTCTATCGCGTCGATATCAGTTTCTGCTGCTTTTCGTATTATCATCATTGATCCTCAGTTAAATAATATTTGTTTGCTCTGTTAGGAAAATCTTACTCTTTCAACGCTCTTGAGATCTCTATGACATCCCGGTGTTTAAGGTCTCTGGGCTCAAAATGCATAAGAGAGTATACAATATGCATTACGGCGCCTGCACCGAAGGTGCTTATGACAGTACCGGGTCCCACGGGACCTCCGAGGAGCCAGCCTATCAACAGAACAGCTGCCCAGAGGATCACCTCGACCATGCCTATGGGGATCTTTTTCATCCTCTTTCCGAGACCGACCAAAAGAGCATCTCTCGGACCGCAGCACTGCTCGCTCTTCATATAGACAGCCATGCCGAGAGCCATGAACACAAACCCGGCAAGCATTATTGCGATCCCTGCCCACAGGCTTTTATTAAGCGGCAGCGGATTAAGGCTGTTGAACATTTGGACAAAGTTGCCTGTAAGCAGTGCATCTATGATGGTGCCGTAACCGATCTTTTCATGCAGTAACAGATCGATCCCGAGAACGGTAAGTGCGATCAGGGTCATGGAAAGACCGTAATTAAGCGGGGTATGATATGAGAGCCCCATTCCGAGACAATCCCATGGAGCAAGTCCTATGTTTGCAAATATGGTAAGGTGCACGCCGAACGAAAATATCAACAGACCGGCTACAATCCTAAGCCATCCGAGCAGGATATCTTTTTTCATTTTTTTAACCTCAGTAATCGGAGTATATCACAGAAATCTGCATCAGAATAGTAAAAACGGGTTTTTGACCCTGTCATCTTATATATGATATGATTATACAAACATCTAAGGAAGCGCTTTGATCAGCGTTTCACTATACGAACTGCAATTGACAGAGATATGAGGAGATGAAAAATGATAAGACCGGCCAAGAAGAGAGACATACAGGACATTGACAGGCTGCTGTTTCAGGTCAACAACGTGCATGCGGATGACAGACCGGATCTGTTTAAGCGTGACTGCAAGAAATATACGGATGAGGAGCTTGAAAAGATCATAGAGGATGATAAGCGCCCCATTTTTGTGTATACCGATGAGAGAGATGAGCAGGTGCTCGGGTATGCTTTCTGCATTATCGAGGAATACGAAAATGACCATAACATGGTAGACAGAAAGACGCTCTATATAGACGATCTTTGTGTGGATGAAGAGGTCAGGGGCAGACATATCGGAAGGCTTCTTTATGAGCATGTATTAAGATATGCAAAGCATACAGGCTGCTATAACGTAACGCTAAATGTATGGTCCTTAAATACGGACGCTATGAAATTCTATGAGGCTCTGGGTCTTAAGCCCTACAAGACAGGCATGGAAGTCATCGTAGAGTAAGTAAATACTTAAAAGACACCGTATGACAGAGGAAAAATGCTCATGAATGAAGCAAACGGAAAAAGAGTGATCGAGACCCTGGCTCAGACCTATTATCAGCTCTATCTGGTACCGGGTGACGGGGCTTTGGAAAAATACCGTGATATCGTTCAGGCCGGGGATGAACCGGATGAGTGGGATCTGTCCCATTTTAAGACAAATGAAAAGGACAGCCTCACCTTTATGGATACGCCTGAGGGAAAGGTCTGCGTAGTCACTCTTTACGAGAGAGATGATTTCGTACTCTTTTTACAGATCATGGCAAACCGCTGTGCTCCCGTTAAAATACCTGATACGCAGGGCGCATCGATCCTAAGCGGAGTGATCAACTGGAGAAAGATAGAAGCACACGAGGAAGCTTTTTTACGGGAGGAAAGAGAAAAAGGAGTAAAAGATCCTGACTGGGGGACAGAGTTTAAGCGCTTTACCTCGGATAAAAAGAATTATCTTGATGTTCTCATCGTACTCTCTGTGGGTCCCTACAGCGGGATACCGGCGAGAACTTTCGGCTTTGATGAGGATAAATGGATCACTCTTTCAAACACCATCCGTCTGTATCATGAATGTACGCATTTTATCTGCCGAAAGAGGTATCCCGATATGATCGATGCGATATGGGATGAGCTTGTGGCGGATGCAGTCGGCATATATGCTGCGTTTGGAAAATTTGACCCGGGCATAGAAGAAAGATTCCTTGGCATAAGAGACGGCATCTATGAAGGCGGCCGTCTGGAGAATTATCTTAAGGATGTCACGGAAGATGAGAAGAAAAAAGCGCTTGACGAGTTATCCGTAAAGATCACGGGGATATTAGAAGGTTTTGAGACCATGATCAGTGATAAACCCTCTGCAGAGCCTTTTGAGATCGTGGATCTGCTTCAGGGGAGCAAGGAAAAGTATTGGTGAAGGACAGAGAGCTTACTTTAAAAGACAAAGATGGTATTCCGGTTAACACTGCCGCAAAAAAAGGGGAAAAGGTCTTTAAGGACATCCTCTCTGTTTTGTCTGTCATTTACTGTGTGATCATCTTTGCCGGACTGCCCCTTTTATACCACAACGGGTATTATGATATCGGGGAATTTAAGTACAGTTTTTTCTTTTATGCAACTGTTTCATATATTTGTATCTCTGTTTTCATCCTGATCCTGTTTCTGCTTGCAAAGGTGTTCTTTTTCGGGTTCGATCCGCTCTCCGTCATAGGTATTATCAAATCCGTTACCGTTACAGACAGGATAGCGGTAACCTATCTGTTTATCTGTATCATTTCCTTTATCCTGTGCAGATACAATACCTGGGCATTTTTCGGGGAAAACGTCACCAATCCGCCTCTTAAGGGATATTACGGATGGCATATGGGCCTTATAAGCCAGTGCCTGTTTGTGATCATCTATTTTCTGGTATCCAGGACGCTTAAGGGAAACTTCAGGAAAATCCTGCTTTTTTCACTGCTTGCGGGATCTCTTGCAGTATTTATACTTGGTGTTTTCCACAGGTTTTTGGTGGATCCGCTCGGTCTGTACAAAGGGATAGATCCGGCATATCGCATATATTTTCTGTCAACCCTCGGGCAGGCAACCTGGTTCTCAAGCTTTCTCTGCACGGTCATGCCTGTTGCGATGGCACTATTCATATTTGATACAAGAAACCGCTACAGGATAGCTTATGCGGTATATATAAGCATTGCATCGATGGCTCTTGTGACACAGAATTCGGACAGCGCCTTTATTGCTCTTTTCGTGGTGCTTGCAACACTTCTTATGTTCTCCCTTGATGCAAACAATCACCTTATCATGTACCTGCAGCTTGTGGTGCTCATTCTCTTATCTTTCAGGTTTATAGGTATTTTACAGCTTATATTTAAGAGCTCCGCCGTTAAGCTCGGAAATATGCCCGTTTTCTTTTCTCAGAGCGTGTTCATGCTGTTATTTACGCTCCTTGTGATCGCCCTGTATTTAGGCATAAGCTATTATTTATCGGAGCACGATCTGCATATAAGCAGGCATCCATCCATAAGGTATGTGGTTATCCTGCTTATCTTAATACCGGTTGCGATCTGCTTAATGATCGTGATCCTTGCAACCGGCGGTTACATTAATGCGCCGGGCGGTATTTTTTCCGAAGAATATGTGGTGCTTAATGACCACTGGGGAAACGGCAGGGGCTTTACCTGGAGGATCACGATAGAGATGTTTCGGGATTTCTCGCTGCAGGAAAAGCTCTTTGGCATCGGACCGGACTGTTATGCCGATTATGCCTACGAATACAGATATGCGCTCATTAAGGAAAAATGGGGCACCGAGGTACTGGCAAATGCACACAACGAATGGCTCAATTCCATCTTTACCACCGGTATTGCAGGTTTTGTCTCATACATCGGCATATTCATAAGCTCAGCAGTCTGCTTTATAAAGAAAAGAAAAGCGAATATCCTCTGCATCGGCATCACTGCATCGATATTTGCATACATTTCACACAACAGTTTCTGTTACCAGCAGGTGTTATGCACTCCTATGCTGTTTGTGCTTACTGCTTTTTCCTATGCGGTCATTTTCGACTCGGAAAAAAAGACCGATAATTGACAAGTTTGTCATAAAAACTATTTTCATATAATTAGTTTTGCGATAAAATATCGTAAGCGAAATAAATCCGTTCACTACAATTGAGTGTCGGGAGAGCGGAAAATATCCGTTCACTGAAATATTACCCGGAGAGGTACAGGTTATTATGAAAAAAGAAAATGCAACAGAGTTAAGCAACAGCATGCAGAAAAGGGTAGACAGGCAGAAAAAGCTTGAGCAGGATAAAAGAAATAATATGATCGCAAAGATCGTTATCATAGCAGTCGGTGCCCTGATTGCAGCAGCCATCATTTTTTCCATCGGAAGGTTGATCTACAAATCCTCGAAAGCGATCACTCCGAGCAGTGATTACAGCAAAGGGCTGACCGAGACCGGATTTATCAAGGGCGTGACCGCATCTAATATCGTGGATCTTGTGGATTACAAGACTCTTGAGATATCAAAATCCGAGGTGGAATTTACGGATAAAGAGATCGATGAGGAGATAGAGTCCCAGAAGGAAGCCCACAAGGTGCTCTCCGATGATGCAGAACTTGAGGTAAAAGACGGCGACAAGGTAAACATCGATTATGTGGGATCTATCGACGGAGAGGAATTCGAAGGCGGAAATTCAGGCGGAAACGGATCTGATCTGGAGATCGGCTCGGGTACTTTTATCGATAACTTTGAGGAGCAGCTTATAGGCTCGCATCCCGGCGATGAGCTTACCGTAAACGTTACCTTCCCCGAGGATTACCAGAATACCGACCTTGCGGGAAAGAATGCCGATTTTGCGGTTACCGTAAACGGCGTGTATGTACTTCCCGAGTTTGATGATGATTTTGTAAAGGAATATCTTTCCGATTACGGAAGCACTGTTGAGGAATACAGAAAGAATCTTGCTGCTGAAAGATATGAAAAGAATCTCGAATCCAAGATCGAAGAAAAGATGCTTGACGGTTCGACGGTCACCAAATATCCGAAGTCAGTCTTAAAGCATGCAAAGAGTCTTCAGAAGTATACTGACATGCAGAACTTTGAATACATTAACAAGATGTATGTTTCATATTACGGAACAGGTTACTCAAGCTTCAGCGAATATACGGGCCAGACCGATGAGGAATATGATGCAAGCCTTGACGAGCCCGTAAAGGAAAGCCTGAAGGAAAGCCTTGTATGGCAGGCTGTGCTGGAAAAAGAGGGTGAGACCATTACTGAGGATGAGGTAAGGAAGTATCTTACAGATACCACCGGAAGCGATACCTTTGATCAGAATGTCGAGACCTACGGCAAGGAATATACAATGGCTATGATGATCCGTCCCAAGGCTATCGAGACCGTAAAGAAATACGTCAAGGTAAAATAATAAGCCCATGTGAGGTGATCCATGAACAGAACGGTATTGATGATCATATTGTGTGCCCTGATGGGGTATCTGGTGGGATGTATCAATCTGTCCTATATCCTGTCAAAGATCAAGGGGTATGACATAAGAGAGCATGGTTCCGGGAATGCGGGAGCATCCAATGTTGTGATCTTAATGGGAAAAAGGCTTGGCCTCATAGTTGCAATAGTCGATATCCTTAAGGCTTTTGCGGCTATAAAGATCGCAGGTCTTCTGTTACCGGGTAATCTCATAGCGTTTTTTGTGACGGCAGTCTGTGTTGTCCTTGGCCATATCTTTCCGTTTTATATCGGGTTTAAGGGCGGTAAGGGACTTGCGACTCTTGGAGGATCGATCCTTGCGTATGACTACAGAATGTTTTTGATAATGCTGCTCATCGTATTTGTAATGGTTATGCTCACGGACTATATATGCACTGCTCCGCTGTTTGCATCGGTAGTCTTTCCACTGTACACGGTCTACGATTCAAAGACCCTGTATCCGCTCATATTTTTGGTGGCTACGCTTGCGATCTACTACAGGCATCTTGAGAACCTAATGAGGATACGGGAGGGCAAGGAACTAAAATTCAGCTATCTGTGGAACAGTAAGAAGGAAGCAAAAAGATTCGGCATAGACGATTACGACGGGAAGCATTATCCCTTCGGAAGAGGTCTCGGAGCAGAGGAAAAAGAAAAGCACGGACAGGAACAGAACACAGATCAGGTAAAAGAGGCAGAGACAGACTGGCAGTCTGACCATAATGAGCAGACGGACTGAGTATATAAGCAGGAGATTCTTTGTAAGGATTAAAAAGGGTTTTCTCCTGCGTAAGGGAGCTTCCGGAAAGGAAGCTCTTTTACATAAGGGAAACGCTGGTCAAAGCGTCAGGAAGGGAAAACATGAGCGATTATATAAGGATAGCAGATCTTGCAAAACATCTGGGACTTTACAGGGGACAGAATCTTTATGTGACCTCCGATGTCAAGCAGCTCTTATATCTGATGATGGAGAATAATGACGATACCGATCTGAATATCCTGATAGACGGAATGATGGACATTATAGGGCCTGAGGGAAGCCTTGTGTTTCCGACCTTTAACTGGTCCTTCTGCAAAGGGATAGCCTATGATCATTACAGCACTCCCTGTAAGACGGGAACGCTCGGAAAGCTTGCCTTAAAGAGAGGGGATTTCGAGAGGACAAAGCATCCGATATATTCTTTTGCCGTCTGGGGATACTGTGTGGAAGATATGCTAAAGATGGAGAACAAGAGCTCGTTTGGATATGATTCACCTTTTACCTATATGATCGAGCATGGCTTTGATAATCTGTTCATTGATAAGGATCTGGAACATTCCTTTGTATTCGTGCACTACGTGGAGGAGCAGAACGGGCCTGTGCCTTACAGATACCTAAAGGACTTTACCGCGGATTATACGGATAAGGACGGGGTAACCACAAAGAGGACCTATTCGATGAATGTAAGGGATCTTGATTTGGATGTGCAAAACAGGATATATCCCTTTGAGCCCGAATTCATCGAAAAGGGAATAATGAAGAGATTCTACATAAACGGTCTGGAATTCAAGACCATTGATCTGAAGGCTTCTTATGATATCATTGCCGATGATGTAAAATACAATAAGAGCAGAAGGGTGTGCTCATACATAGGACAGGACTGAGAAAGTGGAGAAAAACATGGATAAGGGAGCAGAATGCTGCATAAAAGAAGGAAAAGAGATGTATGATCTCTGTAAGGAGATCTTTCCCATATGCAGGAGCATAACAGGAAACGGTGTCAGACAGACCTTTGATATATTCAAGAAATACGTTGACAACCTTGAGCTTACCGAGGTAAGTACCGGTACGGAAGTGTTCGACTGGACGGTTCCAAAAGAGTGGAACATAGAAGAAGCTTATCTGGAGGATGAACAGAAAAACAGGATAGTGGACTTTAAGGACTTAAATCTCTATGTGGTAGGTTATTCCACTCCGGTCGATGAGGTGATGGAGCTTGAAGAACTGCTTCCTCATATCTATTCACTGAAGGAACAGCCGGATGTTATTCCCTATGTTACTTCTTATTATAAAGAGAGATGGGGTTTCTGCATGACACAGAGGCAGAAGGATTCCTTAAAGCCCGGGAAGTATCATGCAGTCATAAAATCCTCTCTTTCAGAAGGGTCTTTAACCTACGGTGAGATGTATTTTAAAGGAAAGCTTGATAAAGAGATCTTTTTTTCAAGCTATATATGCCATCCCTCGATGGGCAACAACGAATGCTCCGGTCAGGCTCTTATGATACAGCTTGCAAAACACATTGCCGCGATGCCTGAGAGAAAATACAGCTACAGGCTGATACTCGTGCCTGAGACCATAGGTGCGATAACGTATCTGAGCAGACATCTGGATGTTATGCAGAAAAACATAATCGCGGGCTTTAATCTGACCTGCGTGGGAGATGAAAGGGACTATTCAATAGTCCATTCAAGGTATGCTGATACGCTTGCTGACAGGGTGCTTATGAACATATTAAAAAATGAGACCGGAGGCTTTACGGAGTATTCGTATCTTAAGAGAGGGTCCGATGAGAGGCAGTATCAGGCACCGGGAGTGGATCTGCCGCTTGTATGCTTCTGCAGGTCCAAGTATCATGTATATCCCGAATATCATACCTCGGCGGATGATCTTTCTCTGATATCACCGGAGGGTCTTGCGGGATCTTATTATGTCATGACAAAATGCATTGAGCTTCTGGAAAAAAATGATATCTTTAAGGTAACCTGTCTGTGTGAGCCACAGCTTGGAAAAAGAGGACTGGTACCCACGATGAGCAGCAAGGAAACGTATCAGGAAACTCTGGCACTCAAAGATATTCTCGGATATGCTGACGGTACCAATGATCTGATAGAGTTAAGCGAGATCATTAAACAGCCGGTAAGCCTCATATGGCAGATCATGGAAAAACTCCTTGCGGCAGGTCTTGTTAAGAGGACGGCAAGGGAAAAGAGAAGAGAAAGGGACGGAGAATAATATATATGTCAAGAGACGAGGTTATGGAAAAGGTTACTTCTATATTCAGGGAAGTATTTGATGATGAGACTCTGGTGATCACGGACAGCACCAATTCAAATGATATAGAAGACTGGGACTCCTTTGAGCACATCTCGCTCATTGTGTCGATGGAAAAGGAGTTCTCGCTAAAGTTTGACGTAAAGCAGGTAAACACACTTGAGAACGTAGGTGAGATGATAGACCTGATCCTTAAGCTGTTAAGTGAAAAGTGATGAGATCTGATCATTTATGAAGGAAAGAGCCATGAACGATCATTCTTATGAAAATTTGGAAATAGGACATCAGGAAAGCTTTGAGGTAAATGTGACCGAAAAGGACATGGATGCTTTTTACGGCATAACGGGAGATTCGAATCCTCTTCACAATGACAGTGAATATGCTGCTTCAAGAGGTTTTGGATCAAGAGTTGTGTACGGGATGTTAACGGCATCCTATTTAAGTACTCTTGCAGGTGTCTATCTGCCCGGCAGGAGGAGTCTCATACACAGCGTCTCCACCAAGTTCATAAAACCTGTTTTCATAGGCGACAGGCTGACTGTTGAAGGCAAAGTGTCCGATAAAAACGACACTTTTAAGCTTATCACCGTAAAGGTGATCATAAAGAACCAGGACAATGAGAAGGTAATAAAGGGTGAAATGACAATTCAGGTATTGGAGGACAAGGAAAATGAGTGATGTTACAGCATTAAAAAATGAGATCGAAAAACTGCAGGAATGGATCACGGCAAGCGACAACATAGTGTTCTTCGGAGGAGCCGGTGTTTCAACGGAAAGCGGTATCCCGGATTTCAGGAGCGTGGACGGGCTTTATAACCAGAAGTATGATTATCCGCCCGAGACGATATTAAGCCACACCTTCTATGTTACCAAGACTGCTGAGTTTTACAGATTTTATAAGGATAAGCTGATCTGTACGGATGCAAAGCCCAACAAGGCTCATCTAAAGCTTGCCGAGCTTGAGAAGGCAGGAAAGCTTAAGGCCGTCATCACGCAGAACATTGACGGACTGCATCAGGCAGCAGGCTCAAAAGAGGTAATGGAGCTTCACGGAAGCACCCTTAGAAATTACTGCGAAAGATGCGGAAAGTTTTATGACATCAACTATATAATGGAAAGTGAAGGGGTTCCGAGATGCAGCTGCGGAGGTCCGATAAAACCCGACGTTGTACTGTATGAAGAGGGTCTTGACGGCAATGTGATGAGCAAATCGATAAGATATATCTCGGATGCAGACATGCTGATCATAGGAGGGACTTCATTAAACGTATATCCCGCGGCGGGACTTATCGACTATTACAGAGGACACAAGCTTGTACTCATTAACAAGTCATCCACTCCGATGGACAGAAGGGCCGATCTGCTGATCCAGGGAAGCATAGGAGAGGTACTTGGCAGCATAACCTGTTAGGGAACTCTGATCAAAGCGTTTCCTTAGATCTGTCCGGATTTTTGGCTGCGTGCAATTTTTTCTTGCTAAACCGGAATATCTGTGTTATTATAAGTGCTCGTGATATATTTGATTTACAGCCCTTACAGGCTGTATCCTTGCTCCGGATGCGTTCCGGGGCTATTAATCCAAAAGGAGGTACCGGCATGAGCAAATACGAATTATGTGTTGTTCTAAATGCTAATATCGAAGACGATGAAAGACAAGCGGCACTCGAAAAGGTGAAGGAACAGATCACCCGTTTCGGTGGCACGGTCACAGACGTTGAGGAATGGGGAAAGAAGAAGTTTGCTTTCGAAGTTCAGAAGATGAAAGAAGGCTACTATTACTTTATCCGTTTTGATGCTGAGACCACTGCACCTGTCGAGATCGAGAACAGGGTCCGCATTATGGAAAACGTCGTAAGATATCTGTGTGTTAAACAGAATGAGGCGTAATAGAAAGAGAGTAATATGAATAAAGTAATCTTAATGGGAAGACTTACAAAAGACCCCGAAACCAGATATTCATCAGGTGATAACCAGATGGCGATAGCAAGATACACGTTGGCGGTAGACAGAAGGTTTAACAAAAACGGCAGTGACCAGACAGCTGATTTCATTAACTGTGTTGCCTTTGGAAAGTCAGGAGAGTTCGCAGAGAAGTATTTCCGCAAGGGAATGAAGATCGCGATCACCGGAAGGATACAGACCGGAAGCTATACCAACAAGGAGGGACAGAAGGTATATACAACTGATGTTGTTGTTGAAGATCAGGAGTTTGCCGAGTCCAAGAATGCTTCTTCACAGAATACCGGATTTACAAGCATTCCGGAATCAAACGAGAGCGCAGGAAGTGCTGACTTAAGCGAGGACTTCATGAATGCTCCGGACGGGATCGACGAAGAGCTTCCTTTCAACTAATTCGTTAACAGGAGGAAATACAAATGGCTTACAATAAACCACAGGGTGACAGTGACAGAGCTGATTCTCCGATGAAGAGAAGAGGCGGAATGCGCAGAAGAAAAAAAGTATGTGTATTCTGTGGAAAAGAAAAGAACATAGATTATAAGGACGTTGCACTCTTAAGGAAGTATGTTTCCGAGAGAGGAAAGATCCTTCCCAGAAGGATAACAGGCAACTGCGCAAAGCATCAGAGAGAGCTTACGGTAGCTATAAAGAGAGCACGCCACGTTGCACTGATGCCTTATACTCAGGAATAAAACGGATCTTTACCGTTATCTGAAAAACAGCCATCATCATGATGGCTGTTTTCATTTGAACGTTCATTTTGTGCTTCCCTTCAGGATTATCTCATAGTCATTTATGACCTCGCTTGTCACCGTCTTTCCGTCGATCATGTCAAGGAGGGAACCTGCTGCTCTTTCACCGAGTATCAGGTCATTGAAATTAGCGGCTGTTACGGGAGGATCGAAATTCGACAAAAGCTTGCTGTCATAAAAGGAAGCCACCCGTATATCCGCGGGAACGGCTATCCTTCTTTCCTTGCAGCTTCTCATGAGCATTGAACTTATCATGTCGTCCATGCACATCACGCAGTTTACCCCGAGTTTTATATAACGGTCCAGAATATCGGATACCTTTCTTTCGGTGTCCACAGAGAAGGCTATGAACCTTTCGTCAGGCTTCAGTCCGGCCTTTTTCAAACCGGCCAGATAGCCCTTATACCTCTGCTTGGTAATGAAATGATTGGGATTTCCGCCCAAAAGCGCGATCTTATCGGTTTTCTTCATGGCGATAATGCCTGTGAGTTCCCTGCAGGCTTCAAAGTTGTTGTTGTCCACAGTGATCACCCTGCTGTCATCACTGTATCCGATGGCTACAAAAGGAAAATCCTTTGACAGAAGATAGTCGGCTGCCGGATCCTCTACAAGGGTTCTTGTCAGTATCACACCGTCGGCCTTGCGGTTTTCCACTATGCGCTTTAACTCGCCTATATCATTCCCCTTTGTCATGCATATGAGGATGTCCGTATCATGTACCGAGGTTACCTTGCTGATACCGACAACACATCTCTGAAAGAAGGGCAGATCCAGATAGTCATAATCCGCCGGCCATACAACTGCGATATTATAGGTTTTGTTCTCCGCAAGCCCTTTCGCATTGGGATTTGGCCTGTAATTGTTTTCCTTTATGAATTCAAGAACCTTCGCTCTTGTCTTATCGCTTATCCTTCCCTTTCCGGAGATAGCGCGGGAAACCGTCGTCTTTGAAATATTAAGGGCGTTTGCCACATCATCTATGGTGATCTTTTTTTTATCCATACAGACTTTCCTTTCGTCTGAAATGTTACCATTTTTTTGCTGTAAATTTCAAGGGGATTGTGCATTTAGTACAAATTTGCACGATCAGATTTATAAAATTATACAAATTGACAAAAACACCGGTTCAGAATAGAATGTAGTTAGAGCAACCGATTGCGCATCAGATAATACGGCGCTTTTGTGATAAAAATGTTCATTAAAGGAGGTTTGAAAATGAAAAAGAAACTTGTAAGTATCGTGCTTTCAGTCGCTATGATGTCCGCACTTCTGGCAGGCTGCGGCGGCGCAGGAGCTGTAACGGGGAGCAATGATGCCGCCAATCCTTCGGCGGATGAAACCGAAACAAACGCAAACGCAACCGATTCCGCATCATCGGGAGACAGCACACTCACCGTATGGACATGGGATCCGAATTTCAACATTTATTCACTTAAGGAAGCAGAAAAAATCTATCAGAAGGAAAATCCGGATTTCAAGCTTGAGATCGTTGAGACACCATGGGAAGATATGCAGACCAATCTCGGAACGATACTGGGATCAAATAATCTGGCTCAGCTTCCTGACATTCTGTTAATGCAGGATTTCGCTTTCCAGAAATATGCCATAACATATCCCGATATGTTTACGGATCTTACAAACTCAGGCATAGATTTCTCACAGTTTGGTGCCGGAAAACTTGCGGAATCCGTAGTAGACGGCAAGAACCTGGGCGTTCCTTTTGATGCCGGTACGGAGGTTGCATGCTACAGAACCGATATCCTCGATCAGGCAGGATATTCCATAAAAGATCTTACAGATATAGACTGGGACAAGTTTATCGAGATCGGACTTGATGTTAAGGAAAAGACCGGATATTCACTGTTCTCAACACAGGCCGGAAGCGCAGATTTTATCATGCAGTTGGTACAGTCTGCAGGAGGAAAGATCTGGAATGATGACGGAACACCCTATTTTGTCGGAAATGAAATCCTGATAAAGAGCCTTGAAACATATAAGGCGCTCTTTGATTCGGGCGTAATGGCTACAGGCAACAGCTGGGATGAGTACATAGCCACCTTCACAAGCGGAAAGACACTTGGAACGATAAACGGATGCTGGATAATCGCATCGGTACAGGCTGACGAAACGCAGTCGGGACTCTGGAGTCTTACCAATATGCCCAAGCTTGCCGGCATAGACAGTGCAACCAATTATTCAAACCAGGGCGGTTCAACATGGGTTGTTACCTCCAACTGCAAAAATGTAGAACTTGCAAGCGATTTCTTCGCTAAGACTTTTGCAGGCAGCAACGAGCTTTATGATACCATCCTTCCCGGATGTGCAGCTATTTCCTGCTGGTCACCCGCAGCTTCTTCAAGCGTATACGAAGAGCCTATAGAGTTCTTTGGCGGACAGGCTATCTACACTGATATCGCTGAGTTCGGAACAAAGGTTCCCGGATTTGACAGAGGCGTATACTTCACAGAGGCCAATTCGGCAATCTCAAATGTTGCAACAAATATAGTAAACGGTGCAAACCTTGAAGACGAGCTTAAGGCAGCCGAAGAGACCGTAAACTTCAATATGGGAAATTAATATAATTCATAAAAAGGCTTAACGGCAAAACAGGAGGGTGAAAGCGCTTAAGCGTTTTCACCCTTTACTGAAAAGGAGAATCTCATGAAGCAAAAAAGTGTATTGATCCGAAAACGGAATTTTTATGGATGGCTCTTTTTGCTGCCATCAGTCATTCTGATC
>JAILPG010000110.1 GCA_024699595.1 Lachnospiraceae bacterium
ATTAAAGGATGATCTTAACAGGGTATTAAACGGGACATATGGCACGGAAGATACCAATGACAAAACAAAGATCGCAGCAGGGACAAGGTCCGGTACCGAAGTCCCCAAAGGAAGCTTTTCACAGACTGCAGGCACCGGGGCAGGGACGGCATCGAATGTAAACCGTACTGCGGACATGCTGAATACCACGACTAACTCAGGTGCGGCCGATGAGATAAAGAAGAGACTTGCAGAGCATGACAAGCAGAAGGATAAGATAAGGGAGGAGAGCAAACATGTGCTTAACATGGGACTCTGCGTCCTGATCGCCTTCATCATGTTCGTGCTGTATACGATCCTTCTGATCCTTGACAGAAAGGAGTCGGGATCAGCTGCGATCACAGTGTTGAATGCACTGACCTTCGGTAAGGGTGCAAGGGATGGCATTGTCAGTCTGATAGGTGAGCTGTTCGGAAAGACGCTCTATGTGTCTGCACTGTCAACGCTTGTGGCAGGAGGTGCAAAGTTTATCGCAAAGGGTGCAGGCAGACTGTTTTCACCCGGATATTTTGCGATAAGAAACCTCGGAGCATTTCTCTCGGGACTTGGCGCATCGGTACTTCTGTATCTGTTCTTTACGGGAACAGGCGGATTTGCCTGCATGGCAGCAGGGATAGCAGGTATCGTGGTTTCGCTCCGTATTCTCGGAGGCTTAAGGGGCGGACGCCTTCATGATCTTGCAAGGATCCTCTGCGGAGAGATAAAGGGCTTTGCACATGAAAAGACTGACGCGGCTGCTTCGGGAATGTGCTTTGGATACGTGATCGCGATCCTTTTGACACTTGTTCCCGAATGGAAGATAAAGCTCATTTGCGGCCTGTTTTTCCTGCTTGTAGGAACAGTGCTTACATTAACGGCAGGCAAGGGAAAGGAATGATACCGGGAATCGGTACCTTTTTACCCTGTCATCAAGAAATATGATTCAATGAAAGGATAAAGCTATGGCTTTAGATCAGAGAGTATGTGAATACTGCGGAACTGTAATACCGCCCGGAGCGACGATATGTCCCGCCTGCGAGGCAAAGGTGCCTGAGGCTGCACCGGCTCCGCTTGAACCCGATGCGCCTGAGGGTGCGCCGGAAGAGAGATTCATACAGTTAAGGCCCGATACGGATGCGGCTTCGGCACAGGATACCGGTGCTTTAGATGGAGCTCCCGTGACCAGAGGATATGCGCTCGTAGGTTCCGAGAATGAGGAAGGAAATGCCTCGGATTTTACCTATCCCGACGGGGATTCGCTTGATAAGACAATGAGTGTGCGCCATGCAAGGCCTGCTGGTGAAAACGGTGCCGGAAATGCAGGAAATGCTGCAGGTGCTGCCGCTATGGCAGGAGGAATGGTATCAAATCTGTCCTCACTTGACGGAAATGCGCTCAACGAGACCGTAAGTGTGCGTCATGCACCGCCTGCCTCCGCAGACGGCAAAGCCGGTAAGGGAACACAGGCAGGTAAGGCGGGAAATACACCTGATATCGACAGCACCATGAGCGTGAGACATGCTGCTCCTCAGGGAGGCCTGGGCCGGAATATGGGCGGTGCCGGATACGGAAACGCAGGTGCACAGGGATACGGAAACGCAGCAGGCCAGCCCGGATATGGAAATGCAGGCCAGCCCGTTTATGGCAATGCAGCAGGCCAGCCCGTTTATGGCAATGCAGCAGGACAGCCCGGTTACGGAAATGCTGCAGGACAGAGCGGTTCACCGTACCGTCAGAGAACGAATGTGGACAGCTTTACCGGTGCTTCACAGGGCCGCTATTCAAATGCCACCATGCAGAAAGCCCAGCAGATAGCTGATGAAAAGCATATAAGGGAGAGCGAAAAGGGAAAGAAGAGCAAGACGGGACTTATTGTATTCCTCGTATTTGTCGCCCTGATCGTATTTCTCATAACCGGATTTGTAAAACCCGGATTCCTTAAATCCGAAAACGGACCGGATGAGGATTTAACGGATACCGTAAACGTAAGTGCAAATAATAATGAGAAGCCTTCAGCAAATACGGCAAATACCGAAAATCCCGACCAGTTCCTGCTTGACGGCATCAATGATAAAAAGGACGATACGGCAGGAAACAACGGGGGTAAGGCTGAATCGGATAAAGATGCGGATGCTTCCGCGAAAGATAAAACCGCCGATGAAAAAACGGATACACAGACTTCAGGCAATTATCTGTCGGATTTCGGCATAAAGATAACCCCGCAGGGTGAGTTTACCTTTAAGACCATGCTCGTTACCAAGACGGAAGATATCGAGGAGATCGAGATGCCTGCAATAGTGCGGGCCTACGAAAACACCGACGGTGTGAGGGCAGGCTTTAAGGAAGTCATCTTTGACTGTGCCTATGATACGAATTCGTTTACAGAACAGGAAGGAGCAGGTCCCTACTACTGGTATACCGTCTTTGACAGATATACGGGTACCTGCCTTGAGTTTAATGACGATGTGGAGCGGATCGATGATGAAGGCTTTGTAAGGTTATCAGGCGGCGAAGGCGGAATGGACCTCGATATTAAGGTGGAATTTGAGAACACCTACGATGATGACTACAGGTACGGAAGAGCGATAATCACCTGCCCCGAGTGGTATGACGGGGCCGTTTTCCAGGTTGGATTCAACAGCAGGGAGCTTCATAATGTCAATGCATCGATCGCTTATGAAGGCAGGCCGTATCGGATGGATGAAATGCCCTACTTTGATACAAACGGTCATGAATATAAGTATTTCAGCGTAAATGATAAGTGATCCTCTGTGATAAGGAAAACACAACTTTAATAATATACAGGCAATATATAAACAACTGAGATGAAAGGAGAAAAAGATCATGGGATTAATTGCGGCATCAGGAGAAGCAGCTGCGGGTACACTTGCGGATGCGTGGAGAGAGTTTTTTTACTGTGAGGCACTGCCGGCAGACGTACTGCTTAAAAAGGCGGTAAAGAAAACAGGTAAGAGGAGCTCAAATACAAAGGGTAACGACAACATCATCAGTAACGGATCGATAGTAGCCGTTGCCGACGGCCAGTGCATGATCATCGTGGATCAGGGAAAAGTTGTGGAGCTTTCCGCAGAGCCCGGTGAATTCGTATGGGATGCAAGCACAGAGCCGAGTATTTTCTATGGAGATCTCGGTGTTAACATTATCGAGACCTTTAAAAAGATCGGAAGAAGGATAGCCTTCGGCGGAGACACGGGTCATGATCAGAGGGTATATTACATAAATACCAAGGAGATCCCCGGCAACAAGTACGGTACGGCAAACCCGGTTCCGTTCAGGGTTGTCGACAAAAATATCGGACTTGACGTGGACATCTCGATCCGCTGTCACGGCGAGTATTCCTACAAGCTTACGGATCCCATACTTTTCTATACCAATGTGGCAGGAAACGTAGCGGATGAATACAGACGCGAGACAATAGACGGACAGTTAAAGACGGAGCTTATGACCGCTTTACAGCCCGCATTTGCAAAGATCTCGGAAATGGGCATCAGATACAGTGCACTGCCCGGACATACGATGGAGCTTGCGGATGCTCTTAATGAGGTATTGTCCAAAAAGTGGGCAGAGCTTCGAGGCATCCAGGTAGTATCCTTTGGTGTGGACAGCGTTTCCGCTTCACCCGAGGATGAGCAGATGATAAAGAATCTGCAGAAGAATGCCGTACTCAGGGATCCTTCGATGGCAGCAGCTACAATAGCAGGTTCTCAGGCAGATGCAATGGTTGCAGCAGCATCAAATACATCGGCCGGCCCCATGATGGCATTTGCGGGAATGAACATGGCAGCCCAGGCAGGCGGAATGAATGCAGCCAACCTGTTTGCAATGGGACAGCAGAATCAGATGCAGCAGGCAGCAGCACCTCAGGCAGCAGCCGGATGGACCTGTCAGTGCGGACAGACCGGCAACACGGGCAAGTTCTGCTCAAACTGCGGAATGCAGAAGCCCGGAGCTTCGATCGCTGCATGGACCTGTACCTGCGGAACGGACAATACAGGCAAATTCTGTGCAAACTGCGGAAAGCCCAGACCAAACGGCGGCGGCTTCAAATGGAAATGCGACAAGTGCGGATGGGAACCCGACGATGTAAACAACATTCCGAGATTCTGTCCCGAATGCGGAGATCCGTTCAATGACGGTGATAAGGTAGAGCTGTAATTCTGCCGGAATACAGGGCTCTTAAGGAAAGACCGATCACACCGGTCTTTCCCTGAGGGAGTCCGGATAAAATAACCAAGTTAAGGAGATTAGTCATGCCGAATAATGATTGGAACAATAAAGGAAAAACAACCGCATCGATCTGCCCGGCCTGCGGAGGATCACTTGTTTTTGATCCAAAAGAAGGAAAGCTTAAATGCCAGTACTGTGATATGCTCTATACCACCAAAGAGGTGGAGGAGGCATGGGCAAAAAAGAACGGCACTGCACCAAACGGTGCTGCGGCCGGAGCCGTTTCAGGTGTGCAGCCTTTGTCAAACGGTGAGACCGTAGGTGAATCAGCACAGAGACAGTACGATCCTGTCGAGTTTACTGACGATGAAGTCAAGTCCTACAGCTGTTCGACCTGCGGAGCCGAGCTTTTGGCCGATCAGACCACTGCTGTTATGAGATGCCCCTACTGCGGCAACCAGACCATAGTCGAGGCACAGTTCTCAGGCTCGGTAAGGCCTGATTACATCATTCCCTTTGCACATACCAAGGATCAGGCGGAGGAGAAGTACAAATCTTTCTATAACAAGAGATTTCTGCTGCCCAAGTCCTTTAAGACCGGAAATCACGTGGAAGAGATCCAGGGTGTATACGTTCCGTTCTGGATGTTCTCCGGACGCGTGCACCTTGACGGAGATTACGTGGCTTACGATGAATCCGAGGATGATGACGGACACAAGTATGTAACCGGAAGGTTCCAGGTAAAAAGAAAGGGATTCCTTGATTACAAGAACGTTCCTGCCGATGCTTCCAAACGTATGGAAGATGACCTGATGGATTCCGTGGAGCCTTATAAGCTCGATGAGCTCAAGGATTTCTCCATGGTCTATCTGCCCGGTTTCATGGCCGAGAGATATGACGTTTCTGAGGAGGACTGCAGAAAGAGAGCCCAGACCAGGGCAGAAGGCAGCATCAAGGATCAGGTAAGACAATCAATAAAGCATGACGGTATAGACAAGTCGGACGTAAAAATAGATTTTGAGGGAGAAAGCACCAAATATGCGCTCCTTCCCGTATGGCTTCTGGTAACAAAGTGGAAGGATAAGACCTTCAAATTCGCCATGAACGGACAGACAGGAAAAATGATAGGCGATCTGCCTGTAAGTGCAGGCAAACTTCTGTCTGTATGTATCTCGTTACTTCTCTTATTTACGATCGGCTTAACCGCCCTCGGCCTTACATCACCTTTTAATGCATTCATTTTCGGACTGGTGGTATCGGGCATCACCGGAGTAATAATGTACAGCAGCATGAAATCCGTAGCGAAGGCATCGAAGGCCTCGGGATATATTACCAATCCGCTGACGTTAACCATTCAGGAAGAGACTAAGATAGGAAGTTTCAAAGCAAGAAAGATCAAGAAAGAGATGGATAAGAAATAGAATATACTTATATTCCGGTAGACTTCCGGGAGAAAGGAGCGGCATATGTTTTGTGAAAAGTGCGGAGCACCGATAGGAGACGGTGCATCTTTCTGCCAAAGCTGCGGTACACCTGTAAGAACACAGAATCCTGCGGGCCAGTTGAACGCAGGCTACGGTAATGCGCCCCAGATGAACGCAGGGTATAACCCTCAGGGCCGGGCATATGCCGGACAGGCTCCCACCGGCCAGATGAATGCAGGGTACAACTCTGCAGCCCCTACATTTGTCGATCCCCCGTATCCCAGACCGAAGGATACGGGATCGGTACCTTCCGGAAGGTATGTTACGAAAAACATCGTGCAGAGCGAAGACGGTGTTTTCCGCTGGATATATGAGTTCCCCATGATGAAGAATCCGACGATCCTTTTTACCGTCTATAAGGTTCTTCTGATATCGTTTGGCCTGGTCTACCTTTTTGTAGCCGGGCTTTCGCTGTTTGAAGGCGGAGATATGGAGGAGTTTTTAAGTACTACCGGAGTGTTTGCGGTCATAATACTCGTATTTTTTGTGATCGGATTTATCGCTTATTTCATTCTTGCCGCAAGCTACGGATGGAAATATATAGTGCTGTTTGAGATGGACGAGGAAAAGATAGTTCACAAACAGATGCCCAAACAGTTTGACCGTACACAGGCTGTCGCATGGCTTTCGATGTTTGTAGGCATTGCAACCGGAAATATCGGAAGAGTCGGACAGGGTCTTATGGTTGCCGCCAAATCCACATCCACTTCAACATGGAAAAAGGTTTCAAAGGTCAAAATAAAGAAAAGACGCAACGTTATATATGTAAATGAGACTCTTGAAAAGAATCAGGTCTATGCGGAAGATGAGGATTTTGCCTTTGTTGAGGAATTCATAAAGTCGCACTGTATCAAGGCTAAATTCAAATAGTTTTTCTGGAACCCGTCAACTGTCCCGGGCAAATAGTTCCCGCCCGGGATCACCGCTTTATCTGCGCGCGACCAGCGCAGGATGGACGAAATGTATTCGTTCGCATTATCAGAGGAGGATGGAATGGAAAAGAGCAGGGAGAGGGCTTTATCATCAGGCTTCAGAAATGTGTTTGTAACTGCCGTGATCGTTTTTCTGGCAGGTCTGTTTTTCTTTTTTGGTGCATCAAAGGAAGTTTACGCTCTTGATGCGGCAGCCATATCAACCGAAACTAAAAACGGTGTCGCCACTACGACCATCAACAAGGCTGTGAAGGTAAGCAACCATACCACGGTAAACGGAAATCTCGTGGTAAAGGCCAAGGTTGACTTAAACGGCTATATTCTCCATGTAAAGGGAGATCTGCTTATTGAGGCCGATGTTGACTGTAACGGCGGAAGATTTGATGTTAGCGGCAATGTGCATCAGGTGGATTCTGCAGTCATTTTAAACCACGGAAGAATGTACGCCTCGGGGAATTACACTATCGGCGGAAAGGAAAATGACGAGAAGGGAGTCCCCAAACCCTCCTACGGATGGATAAAGAGTGAGTATTCTGATGACTACTTTATGGTCGAGGGAGATTTCTGGGCAAGAAGTTATAACACTTCCGTATTAAGTGACGGAACGATGAATCTCAGAGGAAATGTTACCGACTATGCCGGAAATACGATCAGGGCAAGCGGCAATCATAAGGCTATTCTCTACGGTGATAACGTAGTTGTCGATCTTATGAACGGTGCATGTTTTCAGGCAATCTCTACGGGAAGCAACAAGCTCCAGTTTAAGCGGATCGGTTTCAGGGAGCTTGATAAGAATAGCGTAAATCTGTACGGAGATGTTGAGGATATCTGTACAAAGCTTAGCTTAAACGGTACTCACCTTAACATATTCGGATCCGTAAAAAGTGTAAGTGCGGATATTGAGATCAATAACGGTATCCTGTATACCACACAGGATTTCCACCATACCGGATCCTGTATCACCGTTAACCACAGTACGCTTCAGGTTGACGGAAACTACTATCTTGAGAGTAATGAACTGGAATCGGACAATAAAACCCATAAACCCTGTTATGCATGGATCAAAATGGATACAGGCGAACGCAGTGGTGGCCTGATATACGTAAGAAAGAATTTCGTTGCTCGAAGCTACAACACATCTGTCTTAAACTCCGGAATAATCCAGTTTGAAGGTGACGTGACGGATTATAAAGGAAATACGATAAGAACGAGCGACTTATGCAGTGTAACGATGTGTGGATTTTCAAAGCAGACGGTAGATCTTCAGAACGGTGCATTTATAAATGCTCTCGGTGTCTCTAACAAGGCTGGTGTGTATTTTACGCATTTCGGGGTAGGAAAGATCGACGGTGATGTTACCGTTACCGGGATAGGAGAGATCTGCGATAAATTCGATGCAAACGGTTTTACGCTGACAGTAAACGGCAATATCGATAAGATCAATTCGGATATCGATCTTCACGGCGGCAAGATTACCGTTACCGGAGACGTGAGACAGTATGGTTCCTGCGTGACCTTTAACAAGGGAACATTTACGGTAAACGGCAATTACAGGATAGAGAGCGACGAAAAGGACGAAAAGGGTGATCCAAAGCCTGTATACGGATGGCTTAAGATGGAGGATCCCAAGGATAAGCTTATAGTAGGAAAGGAATTCGTTGCACGAAGCTACAATACCTCCGTGCTTTCCGCAGGCACGATGGAGTTTAAGGGAAATGTCACCGATCACAAGGGCAATACGATAAGAGGAAGCAAGGATCATAAGGCCGTATTCTCAGGCACATCGGCACAGACGGTAAACCTTTTGAGCAACGCCTGTTTTGAATCCATATCCACGAAGAACCAGAAGGTCACCTTTAAACAGTTCGGCGTGAACAGGCTTACCGAGAACATCACTCTCGGAGGAGATATAGATGTTATCTGCAACAAGCTCGATCTGAACGGAAAGACGATGACCGTTAACGGAGGGATAAAGAAGATATCCGCGGATATCAATCTAAACGGCGGAAGTCTCTATGTAAGGGACGGGGCAAGGCTTGTCGATGCATGCATTACTTTTAACAAAGGAAAAATGGAGACAGGCGGAGACTTCGTTATAGCAAATCCCGACAAGGATACCGACGGGACCGAAAAAGCTTCCTACGGCTGGATCAAGATGGAAAATGATGCCGACAAGTTTACCATAGGCGGCAACTTCTCCGCAAAGAGCTACAATACTTCAGTGATCAATGCAGGAAATATCGTATTTAAGGGTAACGTTGATGAATATAAGGGAAATACCCTAAGATGCACGGGAACGAATGTTGCGACGTTTCTTGGCAACACGGTAAGGGTCGTTGATTTCCGCGATACCGGAGCATACTTTAATTCCGTACAGACTCCTATCTATCAGGTCAATTTCAAGACTCTTGCGGTAACTAAGCTTACCGACAATATTTCTATAAAAGGCCCCATAGATAAGATCTGTCATGATATCGATCTGAACGGAAAGACAATAACCGTTTACGGAGATGTAAACGCCCTTAAGTCAAATCTTGATCTTAACGGCGGCTATCTCGATGTAAGAGGCAACTTCAGGCAATATGATTCCTGCATTACTTTTAACGGGGGCAGGATGAATGTCGACGGCGATTACCGGATAGAGAGTTCGGAAAAGGATGACAAGGGTGAACCCAAGGCGGTATACGGCTGGCTTAAGATGGAGAATGATGCCGACAAGCTTACCGTAAAAGGAAACTTTATCACACGAAGCTACAACACCTCCGTTATGAAGGCAGGCTCCATAGAGGTAAGGGGCTTGGCAAATGATGTAAAGGGCAACACGATACATCCGACTGATACCATGAAGGTAAACATAAAGAATCTGGTAACCGGAAGTGTGGCCACGCCAACAGCAACACCTGCACCTACCGCGACACCTACGCCGAAGGCAACGGCAACGCCGACACCTGCGCCTACGGCAACCGCAACGCCTACACCGAAGGCAACGGAAACACCTACGCCTGCACCTACATCTGCAGCAACACCTACGCCGATTCCTGAGGTAAAGGATGACAAGAAAGAGGATACGGTTACTTATTTTGTGAAACAGGAGGACATGACTTTCCATCTGTACAAGGCGGTTAACGGAGATACGAAGAATGCGACCGTGGTAAAAGTCACCAACTGGAAGGTGGTGTCACATGAAAATGTTGCAACCGCAAATGTTACAAATACCAGCGATGGAGGCTGCAAGCTGACCGTTTCGGGAGAGACAAGCGGATCGGGCAATCCTTTTGCCGAGTATGACGGACCCGCAGTAACGGTATCATGTAACTATGAAGGCAAGGATTATACCTCGACGTGGGAGAGGGGAATTGTTATAACTACGACAACTCCTACGAAGGCGGCTACACCCACGCCAAAGAAGAAGGCTACGGCAACACCAAAGCCCACCAAGAAGGCAACGGCAACACCTAAGCCCACCAAGAAAGCAACGGCAACGCCAAAGCCTACCAAGAAAGCAACACCAAAGCCCACGAAGAAAGCAACGGCAACACCTAAGCCCACCAAGAAGGCTACTCCTACACCAAAACCTACGAAGAAGGCTACGCCGACACCGAAGCCCGAGCCTACGCTTACGCCCAAGCAGGAAAACGATATCAAGGAGATCACCGGAACCACTCCGGGGCTGCTTCCTCCGGGGATCATAAAAAACGGCAGCATTAAATTTAAGGCATACAACGAGAGAGGCATAAATATCACCGGTTATGAGTATGCTGTAAAGGCCGGCGATAACGGTGAATGGAAGTATGCAAGATCCACAAAGAATGAGGTGGATATGACCAACCAGTTTACGATGAAGATAGGTGAGACCTACTGGTACAAGTACCGTCTGTATCTGACGGTTAACGGCAAGGATTATTACAGTAACTGGTCAAATGCCGGAATAGGTGATGTATATACACAGTACGATTAAGTACAGGAAACGGATCAGAGTAACGGCTGATCTGACTGACGTTTTTAAAAGCTGCCATCAGGCATGCATATATATAAACCAAAATAACGTGAAAGAGCGTCTAAGGACGTTCTTTCGCTAAATGGAAGGAGAATGACAATGGCATTTCTAAAGAAACTTGTAAGCATTTTATTGGTGGGGATCCTCTCGGTCTCACTGATGGCCTGCGAGGATACCGAGGAGCTTTTGGCCCTCATGGAGGAGTTCGGCGATCTTTCCGAAGAGGAGATCGCAGCCCTTATGGAGGCCTATGAGAACGGAGATCTGGATCTTTCCGAATACGAAGACATAGACCCCGATGAGCTGTCGAAGTATATCGAGGACTGGACCTTTGAAAACGAAAGCGGTCCGGTACCCAAGATAGACATCAGATCCCTGGTGGATTATGAATACTCCGATGATTTTGACAGCCTGATCTTTAAGGGCGGATGCCACGCACCTGTCCTATCTCCCGACAGTGCGGATATGTTCCCGGAGCTTAGTGAGGCCCTCGAAGAAAACTGCGAAGAAAGCTTTGAAGCATACAATGAGGAAAAAGATGAGTACGTGGAGGCCGCAAGTGAGCATTATGAGGATGAGCCCGATTTCTTTGAGTATGGTTCTTACGAGAACAACACAGCGATCCTTTTAAGAAGGCTCGATGACAAGGTGTTCAGCTTTGCTGAAGGGTGGAATGCCTACGAAGGCGGTGCACACGGGATCTACACAGAGTACGGCCGCACCTTTGATGTAAAGACAGGTGAAGAGCTTGAGCTTACCGATATCTTTCCGGATACGGATGGGCTTGAGGACGTGATCTGTGAGAAGCTTCTTGAGAAATATGATGAGGAGATCTTCTTTGATCTTGAAGAGTCGATCACGCATTATGATGCGGAAGCAACCGAGTACCAGAGTAATGACGATGATGAAGAGTATGATGAGAATTATATCTGTCCGTATAACTGGACACTTACGCCTTACGGGATCCAGTTCTATTTCGGACCTTATGAGCTTGCCGCATATGCATACGGAAGCCAGGAGATCCTGATCGGATACGATGAATATCCAAAGGCATTTAATCCCGATTATGTTCCCGATGATGAGGACAGAAACTTTGTCTATGATTTCATCGGAATGACCGATCTCTTTGATATCGACGGAGATGGGGAAGGTGACCAGCTCAGGGTAGATTATGAATATGATGATGACTTTAAGTATCTGCAGACTATCTCAGCCTATGTGAACGGGGACCATGATTCGTTTGACGAGGAGGATCTGTGGATAGAGCCCGCATATTATATCAGCCATTATATCAAGCTTGCAGACGGCAGACAGTATGTATATGCCGAGGCTATCGTCTATGACGATCACAATGAGATCTTTGTATTTGACTTAAATTCAGGTGTTCCGGAGGTTGTGGACAGGGTTTATCTTGAAAGTCTGTATCTCTTAACACCGGGTGAGGATTATTTTGAGTATGAAATGCTCACAGACCCCGAAGACATGGTATTTGAGAGGGGATTTGACTTACTGTCGACCTTCTACGGAGTCAGAAGCTTTTATGTAGGCGATGACGGAATGCCCGAGTCCGACGAAAGATACTTAAGAGACCATCTTGACTATGAAAACAAGCTCGTATCGACTGTGGATCTTACCTGCGACATTGTGGATGAGGACGGCGATGTGATCGTCTATGATGAGGTCATAGATGCAGGCGAGGAATTCGTCATTTATGCAACGGACGGAGAGTCCTATGTCGATGCCTATATCTCGGATGATACCATAGTAAGGATCTACTTTACTTCTTCGGAATATCCGTGCTATATAGACGGCGTATCGGCTGAGGATTGTTTTGAAGTACTGTACTATGCGGGATAGATAATAAAGATTTTTGGAAAAAACCGTTATCAGGAAGGACTTGATCATGAAGATGAAAAGATGTATTGCCATATTACTTGCGGCGGTATTGGCCATTCCGCTTGCAGCCTGCGGAGATGCCGCAGATGTGTATGAGATCGATACGGATTCACAGACCTATAAGGATTATCTGGCCGGAGAACTGTCCGAAAGCGAGATAGAAAAGCTGATGGAAGAGGCCGAAAAAACGGACGGTACCCTCGAAGACAAGGCCCAGGCAGAAGAGGATAAGGGCTCCGGGAAAAAAGAGGAGAAATCCTGGAAATCCGGCAAGAATGAAGGCGATATCGAAGAGAAAAAGGATACAGCTGCCGACACCGGCAAAACCGACACCGGCAAAACCGGTGACAGTAACGAAACGCAGACCGGGCCTTCAAAGAACTATGTGGCCCTGGGAAAGAACCTTTCCGATTCCCAGCTTGCAACCGTACTTGAACTTATGGGTATCACGGAAGATGAGCTTAAGGAAAGCGATGTGGTATATGTTACCAACGAAGAAGAGCATGCGTTTTTGGATGACTACATCGACCCTGCAAAGATCGGAAAGAATGCGCTCTCTTCGGTGCTTGTGATCCCGGCGGAGAAAGGACACGGAATTGAAGTAACCACAAAGAACATCAATTACTGTACCCCGGAAATGTATGAGAATGCATTTATGACAGCAGGTGTTAATGATGCCGATATCATTGTTGCAGGACCCTTTGAGTTATCGGGAACAGCAGCACTCATCGGTGCCGTAAAGGCCTATGAGAGGCTTTCGGGAGTTGAGATCTCGGATATGGTAGTCGATGCGGCGGTGGATGAGCTGATAACCACCGGAGACATAGCAGAAAAGCTTGCCTCCAAGGAGGATGCCGCAAAGCTCATAGCTCTTATCAAGAAGGAGATCATCACAAAGAATCCGGGATCGAAGGCTGAGGTAGAGGCGATCGTCAGAGGAGCACAGAGTGATCTGGGGCTTACTCTTCCCGATGAATACATAGACAGGATTGTCGATCTTATAATGAAGATCGTCAAGGCTTTTGCGATGCAGAAGCTTATGGGATGATTAAGTGATACTTTTGGCAGATTAATCATAAGATTTTCAGGAAAAGGAGGTTTAAAATGGCGAAAAACAAGTTAGTTAAGATAACCGTATCGTTAGCCATGGCAGCAGTGATGACTGTGGCCGGTTTTAGCGCTCCCGGAAACGGAGATATGTCCTCTTACAGGATATTTGCGGCCACCTCGGAAGATGATGCCACGGAAGTCAAAAAAACTGCTGACAAGTCATTCTTTGAAGCACATGGTCTTACCGAATCAAAGGAAACCTCCTTTATCCTAAAGACCTATATCGGGGACAGGGTAACGGTTGAGGATATTGAAGAGACCGAGATGCCTGTAGAGTATACCTATCTCGGGGAAAATGTGATCTCGGGAACCGGAAGAAAAGATGTAAAGGCTTATTTTTCATTTGACAATCCCGTTACCGATACAGATAAGGGGGTCCATGCCTGGTTCAGCGCCTTTGACAGGGACACGGGTATCTGCTTTGAATCTGCAGGCGCCGAAAAGCTTGACGTATTCGTGAAGTTTGACTGGGAGGCAGACGAAAACGATAACGAGTATGCAGTTGCGGTCACGGTAAACTGTCCCGAAGATTATTATGGCACGGTCTTCTACTGCTCCGGCGGAAATTCGGCCACGCATGCAGCGGAACTGGAACTGGATTTTGATAATGAATCATACACTATAGACGAGCTTCCGTACTTTGCAAACGACGGAAAGGATAATTTCTATTTTATAGCGTCCGATAAAGCGGACACTAAAAAAGCGGCTGTAGAAAAAAAGGACATTAAGGATTCCGCAAACGGTAATGCGGACGGAACCATAACCGTCGGTGATTCTACGGTAAGCTTTGGATCGGGCTCAGGTCAGGCTCTTCTGATAGAGGATACGGCACCCCTTCCGGACAGTGCAAACAGCAACGGTTATATGCTGGTGCTTGATGAAGACGCACCCAGTGAAGTTAAGATATCTATGAAGGCAGATGAGCCGAAGGATGGTGCTGTCACCAGGATAAAGCTTGGATTCCCCTGTGTTGATCAGGATGGAAACGAGGATTTTCTCTGGATCCCTGCAGATACCGTCAGAAAGGGAAATACTGTCAGCACACAGATCGATCTGAAGGATTATGAAGGTGTCGTTGATGATTTCCAGTTTAACGGTACAGCCCAGTTTGAGGATGAGGCACTCGATGCCGGAAAGAGACTCGTGAACGCTGCCGATGCAAAGGCCATGGGAGTCAAGTATACGGTGCGTTATTTCAGTGAAAATGTATTTGAGATAATGTCTCCCGGCAAAAAATTCCAGATAAACCTTCCCGAATCACTGTATAACGATGATACCGTTGACAAGAAGAAGCTGTTTAAGTTCGAAGACATGGAGAGACTCGGCGAGGATATGGAATCACTGCTGGCTGAGTATAAAGAAGAGTTTACGAAGAATACCCGTTCCAAATGGCCGGTAATGGTGGAAGACTGCCCTTATAAGGATGCAGTCGGGGGCTACGGATGCGGACTTACCCAGAACGGATGCGTGATGTACTTAAAATTCGCAAGCCTCGGGGACGGATATAAGAGAGGCGGCACTTATGACGGCGGCTCCAACAGTATGTATCATACTCTTGCGCATGAGCTGTTTCATTTCATACAGTGGGAATATACCAACAAGAGCCTGCGTTCGCTCTGGTTTGACGAAGCCACGGCGGTATATTATGAGGACGAAAAGGGTGATACCGCAGGAATCGGAAGCGATAATAATTACAGGCATGATGCATTACGCCAGTATTTCGGCATTACTCCCTCAAGTACCTTCTTTGTCTTATCTGACTCGGCTGAGAAGGACGGTTACGGCAGAAGGGCTCTCATAGAGTATCTGGTGCAGACCTTTGGCGATGATTTCATGTCCCAGAAGATCATGCCCAATTATACGGTGAAATCTTCCGGAAAACCCATTGAGGACATGCTGACCAAGCAGACCGAAAAGACAATGGCGGAGCTTACCAGGGATTATTATTACAAGCTGGTGGGAACCAATGAATTAAAGGGCAGGTTCATAGAGCCCTGGGAGATCACAAGAGGAACCGTTGACGGTTACGGTGAAAGACTTCCGAAGGAACTTTATACAAGAGCTGATTTTACCGGTAAGGGAAAAGAGCAGTTTTCCTTCCCTCTGCCGCGCTACGGCGTGCATTTTGTATCCATTGAGGGAAAGAATCTTCCTGCAAAGTATGAAAGCTTTGATGTAACTCTTGATACTCCGAATACCACGGCGATACTGTTTGATATTTACGGTGAGACCTATGAGGATATCTCTGTGTACCGCTCCTGGGAAGAGGGCCTTGACTACAATTATGTGGAAGGCCACAGCTATCTGTTGATGGTCATAAATGAGTCTGATACCAATTACGGCGGGGGCAGTATGGGAGGCACTGCATCCATTTCCGTAAAAGTTCATGACATGAATGAGGATTTAAGCGGTTCGTTCCCTGACAAGCCGGAAAAGATCGCAGCTGAGTGCGAAGGATATGTAACAAGAAGAGTTGCGGCAAAACGCGGCCCCGTTACGGTATATAATTATGAGGATGTTGCGGCCACGGCTAAGATATCATTGAACCAGTCAGGAACCATGAGTGTCCGCGTTACCTCGAATGAGACCGGTGAAGAGCTCATGAAGGGCCAGTTACAGTACAATTCCTCAACCGGACAGGCATCAAATTCCGAAAGCTCGCTTCAGTTTGAAAGAGGAAACTACGACGAGGACGGAGAGCTCATGACCGTAAGGATCCATGACAATTACGCCACGGGCGGCATTCATATGGTATTTGACGGTCTTATAGAGACAGTGGAGCAGAAGAAAGAGGAGAAGCCTCTTAAGGTCGACTACTCGGGATCCTATAACTGTGAGGAGGAGCAGGAAGATTACATGGGCTTCGGAGTGACCGGATTCAGGACTGCTTTCGACAATGCCTTAAGCGGTATTACGGTATCGGTAGGAAAGGATGGTTCCTTCAGTGGGTCCGGAAGCTACAGTGCTTCTTATGATGCTGAGGAAAGCTGGGATGCCAGATTCATGAAAGCTCCGATAGACAGGAAAGAATCAGTTTCGGTTACTGTTTCGATAAGCGGTAAGGTCGGTGAAGACGGAAAAGGAACCTTTAAGATCACCGGAAGCGGCCAGCTGTCAGGAAACGGCTCCGGAAAAGCGGCAATGGATGATCCTTCCGACTATAATTACACTAAAGCTACCCGAACCGAGGACTGGAAATACAATTACAGTCTTTCGATCGAGGGCGATGCGGAAATGACGGAATGGGATAATAAAAACGGAAACAGAGTACCGGCTCTTTTCCTCTCATTTGACGGAGAAGCGATCGTTAACGGAAACTATGAGGAACATGAGGTGCACGTTTTCCCCAATAACACCTTATGGGACGATGTGCATTATGATTATTCCGATCCGCTGAATAATAAAGAATGGGTATACTCGGGACTGTTCATATACCTTAAGTAAGTGGGCAACCGGGGGATACGGTTTACAGTAAAGGCATATATATTTCAGGCAGAAGGCAGAAAACAGGACGTAATATGAATGGCTTGATCTACTACATTAACAGCTTTAAAACCGAGGATGGACAAAACAGCGACACAAAGATCCTGCGCTCTGTGATCATAGCGGTCGTAACGCTTCTGTACGGCCTGATCTGCCTTTTGTTTGATATCACACTCATGCCTTACCAGGTCTTCTCGGTCCTCTATCTGTTTACAGCGGTCATACTTACCAGGCAGGTGCTGAAAGATGCATATAAAAAGAACGGAAACAGCATCCCGGTAATGCTTACCTATCTGCCGGCTGCTATATGGTTTGTACTGTTTACGTATTTCGACCTCTTCTTTATAGGCTTCGGTCCGGCCAGAGGATTCCGCTCAGTAATGACTTCGTTACTGTATTTTGTGGTCATTCTTCTGTTCTATGTATTGATCACCTTCTTAATGCTTGATAATATCTATGAGCATTTTTCAGCAAATAAAAAACAGGCACTCTGGATCGGTGTAGGGGCCGCGCTGGTCTCGATAATTATAGTATGGTATTTTTCACTCAGAGCCTTTTATTCTACGGAAAGTAAGATCGGGCTCACAAAGGAGCTGTGCATTGACAGTTTCGGCTGGTTTACGCACTTCTGGTCTGTTCTTGGCTTTTTTAAGTGATAGCCGGGCAGGGTTTTAAACGGAGTACTTTAAAAAGCAGGAACAGGATCGTGCTAAACAACAAGGAAAGATAAAAGAATGGATAATCTCAGACAGAAGACCGAAGATCTTATCTCAGGGGCAAACGGCATACTGATACAGAAAATATCTCTTGCAGTGATGTTTGCGGCAATAGGATGTGTACTCGGAAGATATGAAACGGATAAGCTTTCATCAATGACTGATGCGCCGGATTATATCTGCGCACTGTTGTATGCTTTGTTTACTGTTGTGTGCATTTGTTTTCTTGTGCCCAAAATGACATTTAAGGACACAGAGGATAAAGAGATCATCTCAGACAGGTATTACAGGATCATCATCGTACTTGCCGTAATAGCGGTCTTTTGCTCAATGGATCCCAATCCGCTTGGCTTTGTCATCTCTCTTATTGTAAGGCTGTTCTGCGGGCTTTCATGGAATATCGGATACTTTTTCTACAATAAAGATTTTCCGCTTATAGTACGCATATGCCTTTGCATAGCGGATGCTGCGATATTCATAACCGTACTTCACCTTATCATTCATTACACAATGAAGCTTATCTTCAGGGAACCCGAAGAGGAAACAACAGCTCCTGCTGCCAATCCCGTTTCAGGTGAAAGCGGTACTTCTGCAGGCATTCCTTCCAATGCGGATTGAACCGGGGTTCCGCTTCGGGATCTTTTTTCCAGTGGGCAAAAAGTGTGATATCTTCCTCAAGACAGCTCTTTCTGTAGGCGGTGATGAGCTTTCCTCCGTCACTCCCCGTAATCATAGTCATCATATACTCCGTATTCCGCTGCCATTGACAGGTTGTAGCCATCCGATGCACGAAGGACATAGATGTCATATTCCACATCATTTTCATGATTGCCGCACCATCCTCCGTAATCGTACTCCTCCTCGTAAGGCCACCATCTGAAAGCCGGAGAGCAGGTAAAATAAGCCATTTCGGCATAATCATCCCTGCCGTAACCATTCGATCCATCCATTTCATCGAAGCTGTCCCCCTCGTGATACCACTGTTGGGAAGCTGCGATCGAAAGGGAGTCGGCAACATAGTCGCCGGTAATATCGACATTCATAAGCCTGTCATAATACTCGCTGTTTTTATATGGCTCGGAAAAATCCGGGCGTAAAAAGAGACTTCCGTTAA
>JAILPG010000115.1 GCA_024699595.1 Lachnospiraceae bacterium
CTGTCGGGATGAAGAAACAATTTCCGACTTTCCTGCATGAAACAGCCATGCTGTATGACAGGATATTTGTAAGTGCGGGGAAGGTCGGCTTCCAGATAGAGCTTGCTCCCGATGATCTTGTAAGCGTCGTGGGATGTCATACGGGGGATGTTGTTTGTGATGCGGGGTAACGAGGGTGTGAGGTATTAGAAGTTCCATAAAAACGGAAGGAGAGATCTATCATGGAGTTATATAACGGAAGACCGGATGATATGGAGGGCAGGTTACCGAGAGAAGTGAGGACGTATGATCTTCTCGATGCTCTGGGGATCAAATACCAGAGAACGGATCATGAGCGCGCCGACAACATGGAGGCCTGCAATGAGATAGATGCGGTGCTCGGTGTGATCATATGCAAGAACCTGTTTCTGTGCAACAGACAGAAAACAAACTTCTATCTGCTGATGATGCCGGGAGACAAGAAGTTTAAGACTAAGGAGCTGTCCTCGCAGATCAATTCCGCAAGGCTGTCTTTTGCCGATGCTGATGATATGCTCAGATTCCTTGATATAGAACCGGGGGCGGTCAGCATCATGGGGCTTATGAATGATAAGGATCATCAGGTGAAGCTTCTCATAGATGAGGACGTGCTTGAGGGGGAATATCTCGGATGTCATCCCTGTGTATGTACGTCAAGTCTTAAGATGAAGACAAGGGACGTGATCGAGAAGTTCTTACCGGCGACCGGACATACCTATCAGACGGTGCATCTGGTGGGGGAGGATTGACATCTTGGGTGGAGGCAGATGTTTCTTGTGACATAACGGATTCGCTCGTATAATTAATCTGGGATCTGCAGAAGCTTAGAGAAGAGCATGGAAAAGGATAAATCTTAACGGAACGAAAGCGGAATATATTTATGAAGAATAAGATAATTGCTGCCGTTACCATTATTGCAATGTCATCCTTGGTGTTGGCCGGTTGTGCCGGGATCAACATCAGGGTTAACTATGTCAATAATACGGATAACGAACAGCCGGAACGTGAATATGATTATGATTATGAGGAGCTTGCCGACATCACGGTGCAGAATTTTCTCAGTATTGCAAAAATACCGAGACCATCGCATCACGAGGAAAAGATCGGTGAGTTTTTCATGGAATGGGCAGAGAGCAAAGGCTATGAGCCTGTACGGGACGACGTCGGCAACGTGATATTTGATGTCCCTGCGACCGCAGGATTTGAGGACTATCCGCTGACCGCACTTCAGGTGCACATGGATATGGTCTGTACAGCGGATGAGGGAGTGGATTTCGATCCTTTAAATGACCCGATTAATGTGATCGTTGATAAGGATGCCGGAATTATCACCGCAGAGGGAACAAGCCTCGGTGCCGATGACGGGATCGGTGATGCGATAGTCATGACTCTGGTTTCCGAAGACATAGCACACGGACCGCTCAGAGTCATCATCACGGTCAATGAGGAAGACGGTATGGACGGCACGTTCGGGCTTGATCCCAAATGGCTTGAAGCCCCCAAATACCTCATCAATCTTGATAATGAAGCCTCAGATGAGGTCCTTGTAAGTACTGCTGCAGGTAATCTGATAACGGCATACGGTGCGGTCTCATCAGACACACCGGCAGGGGATACGGCAGTAAGTATCTCTATTAAGGGACTGCTTGGCGGACATTCGGGTACGGAGATCGATAAGGGACGTCTTAACGGGACCATAGCGCTCGTGAAGCTTCTCGATGATCTGAGGACTGAAGGGATCGCCTATGAGCTTGCCTCTTTTTCAGGCGGAAAGGCCAATAATGCAATACCGGCGATCGCCCAGGCGGATATCGTGATAAACGCAGATGACAGGGAGACTCTGGAGTCACTCTGCGCGGCATATGAAGATGATCTGAAGGAGCAGTATAAAGGGATCGAAGAAGGCATAAGTATCACGGTAAGTGAGACCGACACGCCAAAGTGGGTCATAAATGGGACAGATCTCGATAACATGATCAAATATGTAATTTCGGTGATCGACGGGGTATATACCTGGTCCGAAGATATGGAAGATCTTGTCGAAAGCTCGGCTAACCTGGGGGTTATGTCAGTTGATCCTGAGGAGGGTTTTAAGGCTGTATCGTATGTGAGAAGTTCCGATGCCGCAAAGCTTGCGGAGATCATAGAGTATGATACGGATCTTGCAGAGGAGTGCGGCTATGAGATAAATAATGTTAAGTCTGCGGATCCGTGGAAATATGATCCCGACAGCAGGCTGCTTGATATGACCAAAAGGATCTACAGGGATATTAACGGTGAGGATATAAAGGTCGTTGCGGTCCATGCTGGCCTTGAATGCGGTACGTATGCTTCGATGAACCCGGATCTTGATATGATAAGTATCGGACCGGATATAAGCGATGCGCATACAACCCGTGAGACGCTGCATATTTCCACCCTGCCGAACCTTTTGCACCTGATAACGGAACTGCTTAGGGAGTGCAGATGATGCTTCCTTCTGAGCCTGCTTGAGATTTAGAAAATAGAATCTTGTGACACAACGTGTATTCGCTCGTATAATAAAAACAGGAGATGGTTAACATCTGTTTACAGATGTTAACGAGTGCTTTACCGCCTCTTCCCGGAGTAGATCATTGGTTTACAATAAATCCGGATCTTTTTGCAAGAGCCCTGGGACAGTCCACGAAGATGATAAACGACTGGGATCTGCAGAAGCTTAGAGAAGAGCATGGTAAAGGCTGATATATATGTATAAGGAGGCAAAAATGAAAGAGGACAAAAAGTTATTAAACGAAAATCTTGAGATGGTCAGCGGCGGTACCGGTGAGGATGCAGAGGGGGGGATATTTGGTCCTACAGATTATCATCCCGAGTACGGACATGTATGCAGAAATTGCCACTATGAATGGTCCAGTTCGATTAAGGACGAGCGGATGTGCTCAAAGTGCCATTCACACGAAATAGATACTTTTCAAATTAAGTAAGTGAACTGCGATGAGGATGATGTGAGAGGGTACCTAAAAGAAAAAGAAGGCCACAAAAACACCGGACTTTTAGAAAGTCCGGTGGATAACTGATGCAGGATCATCGGAGTGAGAGATCATGTTTGGGATGCGGTTTCGTAAAAAAGAGATTAATGAAGCGATCAGGTTTGATCCGGATACCCAGTATGCGGTAATAAGGAGTTCCATCTGCACCGGAGAGAAGGTTGCGGGATTCAAGAATAAGATGGACGGGCATTTTACCGAAGTGATGCTTATCCGGGATTCGGAAGATGAGAGGCGCTTTAAGGAGATGTACGGACTCGATATCGTCAAGGTGGAGTATTGAGGTATGCAGTTGTGAGGGCTGTATGTTTGAGAAGTGTAAAGGAGGAGATGAAAATGACATTTGATGAACTGCTTGCTAAGGTTAGAGCAAAGGCTGAAGGTGTTGATGTGTCGGACAGCGGTTTTCTTGCCGTACAGGTAAACATTACGGGCAAGAACGAGGGTGTGTTCTATGTAGAGGTCAAGGATCACAGGATCAACATTGAGCCGTATGAGTATATTGACAGAAACTGTGCCCTCACGATGAACATGACGGATTTTAATAAGCTGATAGACGGAAAGCTTGATCCGATCCTTGCATTTACTACAGGAAAGCTCAAGGTTGAAGGCGATGCGGGCAAGGCTCTGGAGTTCTCAAAGATCTTAAGAAAACGCTGAGCTGTCAGCGTTCATCTATAGCAACAAAAAAGGTCGCATGGTGCGGCTTTTTTTTTCGGGTTCATCTTTGCTATCATTCCGATAAATGCAAACTAATAGGACCACATTTTTACATCTATACGCAATGTATTTACAAAAATTGAAAAAAGCCCCCCTGTTGTGTAAAATATATGCAAATAGGCGGATTAGCCTGTGATGAAAGGGTATTTCTATGAACATGACGGTAGAGCTGTTTGACAGCATCATCAACACTTCGCAGGACTGTGTCTTCTGGAAGGACAGTGAGCGGAGATTTCTTGGCGTGAATCAGGCATTCCTTGATTTCTACGGCTTTGAATCCGCGGATGTACTGATCGGAAAGACGGATGAGGATATGGGATGGCATTCGGATCCGGAGCCTTTCCGTCAGGATGAGCTGCGCGTCCTTTCGGGCAGGAGTACCTACAAGGTGCAGGGAAAATGTGTGATCCGCGGTGAGGAGCGCGACATCATCGCCTCAAAGCGTCCGTTGTATGAAGGCGATAATATAGTCGGCCTCGTAGGGAGCTTTGTGGACATCACTGAAGTCCTCAGAAGGAGAAACGGTCTTGACAGCGCCCAGGTGGTATATCCGATCGAAAAGCTCAGGAAGTACGATTATTTTGACCATATCATCGATGAGATAAGCCTTGATGAGATCCTGGATCCGCTGACGGGCGTGCTGTCGAGAAGCTATTCCATGAAGTTTGTCAATCATCTGATCCATGACCATATCCCGTTTACGTTTGCGATGATAGATCTTGATAATTTCAAGTTCATTAATGACAGCTTCGGGCATGTCTGCGGCGATCTTGTCCTTAAACATGTATCAAAAGGGCTTGCTGAGGCTGCGGAGGGTATCGGTCTTGTGGGGCGTTTCGGCGGTGATGAGCTGCTTCTTGTGAATCTGAGAGATACGGATATGGAGGGAAAGACCTCATTTTTTGAAAAGCTTTATACGGGATCTGAGGCGCTCAGGCATTCTATAGATTTCGGTATCGGCTCAGCCCTTATCACGGCTACGTCGGGCTGTGCAACTTTTCCTGCTGATGCCGATAATTTCAATGACTTATTCGGGCTCATCGACAAGATGCTGTATCTCGGAAAGGGCAGAGGACGCGATTGTTTTACCATATACAAAAAAGATGAGCACCAGGATATCGAGATAGCACAGATCGCAAAGCGGGGGATCTTTGGCGAGATGAAGGAGCTAAGGATCCAGGTGAACAGAGCGGAAGGCCTTGTCAATAAGCTCAAGGCTGCGATGCCGTATATCGGTGAGATGCTGCAGGTTAAGGATATGTATTATGTCACGGCAGACGGCAGGATGAGGTCTGTGATGAATCCTGCATTTGAAGCTTCGGCAGATGATATAGGGTGTCTTATGAAGGAGGATGTGTTTGCCGAAAGGACGCTTGAGCGCGTCGAGAAGGAAACGCCGGTTTTCTACCGGGCACTGACGGATAACGGATTGTCCTCTGCACTCATCATGCGTTTTGGGGCGGATACGGATGGCGGTTATCTCATATGTGCCGTTGAGCGAAGCTACCGTATATGGCAGGAGAATGAATGCGCGATCCTTTATTACCTTACGGGGCTGCTTGGGTGATTGCCAAAAAGGAGTTTGTGTGAAGAAAAACAGGAATTCAAATACGATGTCCGATGAAGAAAAGATCGATGCGCTTAATGAGATCATAAGCGCATCCGGGCATATCGCGTTTCTTGGCGGGGCGGGTGTGTCCACGGAGAGCGGGATACCGGATTTTCGAAGTAAGGACGGACTGTACAATAAAAGGGACAGAAAGTTTTCGCGCTATCAGCCTGAGTACCTGCTTAGCATAGACTGTCTGGATCACAGACCGGAGATCTTCTTTGATTATTTCAGGGAGAATCTTGACTGCAGGAACATCCTTCCAAATGATGCTCACAAGAAGCTTGCCCAGATGGAGGAGAAGGGAAGGCTTGACGGAGTGATCACCCAGAATATCGACGGACTGCACCAGAAGGCGGGCAGTAAGAAGGTCTGGGAGATCCACGGCAGCGCGCTTCGAAGCTATTGCGTGAGCTGTCATGCAGATCTTGGGCAGGATTTCATCTTTGACAATACCGAGGAGGTGCCGCATTGCCCGAAGTGCGGAAAGATGGTAAGGCCCGATGTCGTACTGTACGGCGAATTCCTGCCGCAGAGGGCTTACGAAGAGGCTGTGGCGCTCATAAGATTTGCGGATCTGCTCATAATAGGCGGTACTTCCCTTGAGGTTGGATCGGCCGCTCAGCTTGCTCATATGTATCACGGAGAGCATCTTGTGATCATCAACAAGGGAAAGACAAGACTTGAAGGAAAGGCTGATCTTGTCTTTCACGACAGCATCGGAAAGATAATGAACAGTATCGAGATATGACGGTTGGCTTAGCCGGAAAATGTCCGGCAGAGGATTTTTTACAGAAGAAAAAATACGAACGATAAGGAGAAGCCCATGAGATCTGGAAAAATAATCGTATTAACTCTTGCAATGACTGCTGCATTTCCTGCACTGGTATCTGCGGCCGTAGAGGCTATGCCGGAGGTTTCAGAGGAGATGCTTGAGCCGTCCTACTGGACAGATGAGGACGCGGATGCTAAAGAGATACTTGCCGACTATGAGACGATAGAGCAGCTCAATGAGGCTTTTCTTGAGTGCGAGGATTGTAAGATGAACGACCTTACGGAGGCTCCGGCCATCTTTGACGGTGAGGCTGCAAATCTTGCCAGATGGAAGTCTGCGATGTCCGATCTTTCAAGCTTTCTTGACGGAAATCATTATGATGAGTTCGGGGATGTATTCCGGGGTACTTATGCGATGAGCATACTTGAGAATCTCGAGGATCCTTATGCATCGGAGGAACAGGAGTTACAGTACGGTATCTGCGTAAACCGCACGGATGTAAGGGCATTGCCTACCGAGATCATAATTGCCGATGATATGGGAGACATTGATTTTGACAATGTACAGCTGTCGGGACTGCGCCTGGGCGAGCCCGTAACGGTGCTTGGGATCTCTTCGAATGAGAGATATTTTTACTGTAATACCATCTGTGTATCCGGATGGATCCCGGTAGAGGATATCGCACTCTGCAAAAGCCGTAAGGAATGGCTGCGCGCATGGCACTTCCCAAAGGATCAGATCATGGTGGTGACTTCGTCAAAGATCAGGCTCGAGGAATCAAATACCAGTCCCGAAATATCGGAGCTCATGCTGACGATGGGAACTGTGCTTGAAAAAATAGATCCCGATGATTACGACGACATGATCACCAACCGTTCCGTATACTACAACTATCCCGTATGGATCCCGGTTAGGAACAAGGAAGGTATGTATGAGAGGAGGCAGGCTCTTATCTCCATGCATCATGAACTGAGTGACGGATTCCTGCCGCTTACGAGCGAGAACATTATAAAGCAGGCTTACGAGATGCTCGGCGATACCTACGGCTGGGGCGGTATGCTCTCATCCGCCGACTGTTCGAGCTATGTAAGGGATGTCTACAAATGCTTCGGTCTGGAACTGCCGAGAAACACGTCCTGGCAGGCGGCTATGCCGGTTCTTAAGTATGATCTTTCCGAGGCTGATGACGATGACAAGATGGAGCTCTTTGACGAGCTGCCGCCCGGGACGATCCTCTTTTTCAAGGGGCATGAGATGCTCTATCTCGGGAGTGAGGACGACAACTATTATGTGATCAGCGCCACCAGCTCCATGCTTGACGATGAGAGCGGGGAAAAGAGGAGGATCAGGGGCATCATCATCAACACCCTTGATGATGCGAAGAGAATGAACGGCAACAGCTGGCTGACTGAGTTGTATGAGGCGGCTGTTCCATATGTGATAAATGAGGAAAATATCGCGATCCCGATAATTTCGGAGAAGGAAGAAGAGGATGAGGAT
>JAILPG010000121.1 GCA_024699595.1 Lachnospiraceae bacterium
GGGTTAGTGGTCTATTTTTCTTCAATGCCAATAAGGTTTCTGATCCTTATGGCTATATCCCTTCATCTTATTCTGATACACAGAGAGAATCCCTTCATATTTTGACAGCACCTGCGGCTTCAACACATCCATTTCTTTCAGCCGATCCATTGCCAGTTCAAATTCCTTCAAGCCCACCTGTGCGGCATCCTTATAGTTATTTGACATATTCATATCTATTCGCTGTATAATGCTGTCCAGTTCTTTCTCTGCTTTGCTCTTAAATAATCCCATATGGCCTCCAAAGGTTCATCAGAAAATATGTAAGGATACTAGTTTTTCTCGTAATATACAATATCCATCCGATCATTGATCTTTTCGATCTTTCCGGTCTGGTGATACCCCATTTTCTCATACAAATGCAGATTGCCTTTTTCCTGGAGAATGGTATCAAGACTCCAGTTATCTGATCCGTATATTTGTTCCGCCGCAATCATGGCTGCCTGAGCATATCCTTTGTTTCTGTATTCCTGCATGATCCAGATCGGTGAGATTCGCTTTCTGCTTCCGTCCTTTTTATCAACTACCCGAATTGCCCCAACGTTTTCATCGTCTGCAGTAATAAAATAGTAGGTTGTCCACGGCTGCTGATATCTCGCCATAACTTTATCAATGCTTTCGGCTGCCGGACTCATATCATAATCACGATACTTCTCCAAGAGGTCTGAAAAGGCCTTGACCTGCATCTCCCAAATAATCTGAATATCTTCTTCTGAAGCAACTTTTAATGTTACATTACTCATTTTCTTCAATCTGAACCTCTATACTTTCATGGTAAGAGAGATCCTCTTTTTCTCGGGATCAACTCCAAGTACCTTTACCTCTACAATATCACCTACAGACACAACCTCAAGCGGATGCTTGATATAACGGTCGGCCATCTGTGATATATGTACAAGTCCGTCCTGATGCACTCCTATATCCACAAATGCGCCGAAATCGATAACATTCCTGACGGTTCCTTTAAGGATCATCCCTTCCTTAAGATCCTCCATATTTAGGACATCTGATTTTAATATTGGCTTTGGCATATCTTCTCTTGGATCTCGCCCCGGTTTTTCCAGTTCCTTAAGAATATCCTTAAGCGTCATCTCGCCTATGGACAGCTCTCCCGCCAAGGCGCTTATGTTCTTTACACTCTTGGTGATCCCGGGCATGCCTCCGTACAGATCCTTTACAGAGTATCCAAGTTTCTCTATCAGTTTCCCTGCTGCTTCATAAGATTCCGGATGGACCCCGGTTCCATCAAGCGGATTTGCAGCATTCATTATCCTCATGAATCCGGCACACTGCTCAAAAGCTTTGTTGCCGAGCTTTGGAACCTTAAGCAGTTCCTTCCTGCTCTTAAAACTTCCGTTCGCTTCCCTGTATGCCACAATATTCTTAGCCAGTGTCTTGTTGATCCCCGAGACATATTCAAGCAAAGATGCGGACGCCGTATTAAGATCCACTCCCACTTTATTAACACAGTCCTCAACAACAGCCCCCAGTGCCTCTCCCAGTTTCTTCTGATTCATGTCATGCTGATACTGTCCGACTCCTATTGATTTGGGATCGATCTTAACAAGTTCTGCCAAAGGATCCTGAACACGCCTGGCAATGGAAGTTGCGCTTCTCTGTCCTACATCCATGTTTGGGAATTCTTCGGTAGCAAGCTTACTAGCCGAATACACGGATGCTCCGGCCTCATTGGTAATGACATATTGCACAGGTTCCTTGATCTCATGGATCATATCCGTGATGATCTGCTCTGACTCTCTCGATGCAGTTCCGTTACCAAGCGAGATCAGTCGGATATTATACTTTTTTATAAGTTTCCCGACTTCTTCTTTGGCTTCTTTTACCTTATTCTGTGGCGCAGTCGGATATATCACCTTGGTATCGAGTACCTTGCCCGTCTCATCCACTACCGCAAGTTTACATCCGGTACGGAAGGCGGGATCCCAACCAAGGACAACATAACCTGCGATAGGCGGCTGCATCAGCAGTTGGGCAAGATTTTTACCAAACACATCTATAGCGCCATCTTCGGCTTTTTCCGTAAGTTCATTTCTGATATCTCTTTCTATCGATTCCTTTATCAGGCGTTTGTATGAATCCTCGCATGCTTCTTTGAGTAAAGTTGCTGCCTGATCATTGGTCTTTATGATCCTGCTTTCGATATATTTAAGAATCTCCTCTTCGGGCGCTGTAATCTTTACGCTCAATATTTTTTCTTTTTCGCCTCTGTTTATTGCAAGGGTCCTGTATCCTGTTATCTTTCCTATGCTGTCACTGAAGTCATAGTACATCTCATATACAGATGAAGTCTCCTTGTCCTTGGCCTCGGATACAAGGTATCCCTCCCTGCGAGTCATTTCACGAATGTGCTTTCTTATCTCGGCAT
This sequence comes from Lachnospiraceae bacterium, assembly GCA_024699595.1. The sequence goes on from JAILPG010000121.1 coordinate 2,426, forward strand.
CATCCGATATCTCTTCTGCGATTATATCCTTTGCTCCTGCAATGGCATCCTCAACAGTTGATACACCCTTCTCCTTATCAAGATACTTCTCGGCCTCTTCTTCTGCTAAATGATCTTTGTATCCCGACAACAGCCATTTTGCCAGTCCTTCAAGTCCCTGCTCTTTGGCTATCGTAGCTCTGGTTCTGCGCTTCTGTTTATACGGACGATACAGATCCTCCACTGCCACAAGGGTAGTCGCATCATCTATAGCCTTCTTCAGTTCATCAGTCAGCTTCCCCTGCTCCTCAATACTGTTTAATACACTGTCTTTTCTCTCCTGCAGGTTCCTAAGATACGTGAGCCTTTCATCAAGATTACGCAGTATTTCATCACTTAATCCCCCATGCATTTCTTTTCTGTATCTTGCGATAAAAGGGATCGTATTGCCTTCGTCAATGAGTTTTATTACGGTTTCTGCCTGTGACACTCGTATATTCAGTTCAGAAGCTATG
>JAILPG010000128.1 GCA_024699595.1 Lachnospiraceae bacterium
ACGAAAACTATTTGTTAATGAAAGCAAATGTATTATAATGGTGTTTGGACAGTCTTAACAGCATAAACAGGCTTTTACGCATATAGCAGCATTATAAAGGAGGTATTTTCATGGATTCAAAACAACTGATAGCGGAAGGCAAGGCTTATTTAGGCTTGGAGTTCGGTTCCACAAGGATAAAGGCGGTCATTACCGATGAAAAGGGTACACCGCTTGCTCAGGGGGGACACGGCTGGGAAAACAGGCTCGAGAACGGGATATGGACTTATACTCTCGATGATGTATGGAACGGTCTCAAGGATTGTTACGCAGAGCTTAAGAAGGACGTAGCGGACAAATACGGAGTAAAGCTTACGGGCTTTGCAGCTATGGGCTTTTCAGCGATGATGCACGGATATCTGCCCTTTGATAAGGACGGAAAGCTGCTCACACCCTTCCGTACATGGAGAAATACGATAACCGAGGAGGCTGCAAAGGCCCTGACGGAAGAGTTTAATTACAATATTCCGCAGCGCTGGTGTATCGCTCATCTGTATCAGGCTGTTTTGAACAAAGAAGATCATATAAAAGACATAGCTTTTTTTACCACACTTGCAGGATATGTGCACATGATGCTTACGGGCGAGAAGGTTATCGGTGTCGGAGATGCATCGGGCATGTTCCCGATAGATATAAATACCGGTGATTTTGACAAGACAATGATCGAGAAGTTTGACAGGCTCATTGCGGCATCAGGCACAGGCTGCACCTGGAAGCTTTCGGATATCCTTCCGAAGGTGCTTTCGGCAGGTGATGCAGCCGGAAATCTTACTGAGGAAGGCGCTAAGCTATTGGATCCCGAAGGTGATCTTAAGGCAGGCATACCTCTCTGTCCTCCCGAGGGTGATGCGGGAACAGGAATGGCAGCTACCAATTCCGTAGGAAAAAGAACAGGAAACATCTCAGCAGGAACTTCGGTATTCGCAATGATAGTTCTGGAAAAAGAGTTGTCCAAAGTATATCCGCAGATCGACCTTGTAACGACTCCCGACGGAGCACTGGTTGCCATGGTTCACTGCAACAACTGTACATCCGAGATCAATGCCTGGGTAAATCTTTTCAAAGAGTATTCAGAGCTTATGGGTTATAAACCGGACATGAACGAGCTGTTCACAAAGCTCTATTCGGTAGCTCTTGAAGGAGCTCCCGACTGCGGAAATCTCCTGTCCTATAACTATCTTGCAGGAGAGCCGGTTACCGGATTTGACAAGGGAGCGCTCGTATTTGCAAGAGGAGCGGAGTCGGATTTTACCCTTGCAAACTTCATGAGGATGCATCTTTACTCTGCCCTCGGAGCTCTTAAGAGCGGAATGGATCTTCTCTTTAAGTCAGAGGATGTAAAGGTTGACAGGATGTTCGGTCATGGCGGATATTTCAAGACCAAGGGCGCAGGCCAGAAGATCGCTGCGGCAGCAGTCGGAGCACCCGTTTCCGTAATGGAGACAGCCGGAGAAGGCGGAGCATGGGGCATTGCACTGTTAGCTTCATATATGATCGATAAGAACGGCATGAGCCTTGAGGAATATCTCGACAAGGTCATCTTTGCCGATGAGAAGGGTGAGAGCCTTGCAGCTGACGAAGCCGAGATCAAGGGATTTGATGCATTCATGGATAACTACATGAAGGGTCTTTCCATCGAGAGTGAGGCAGTGAAGCTTTTTAACTGAGGATCGTGAAGCCGGCTGCAGAGAGCAGAGAATTATAAGATTCTGCGGAAGAAAAAAAGCTGCAGCAGAAAACATATATGCAGAAAGGACAGTAAATCATGCTTGAGGAACTGAAGAAAAAAGTCTACGAAGCAAACATGCTGCTTCCAAAGTATTCCCTGGTAACATTTACCTGGGGCAATGTAAGTGCGATCGACCGTGAATCGGGACTGTTTGTCATAAAGCCGAGCGGAGTCGAGTACTCGGAGATGACACCCGATGATATGGTTGTTATGGATCTTGAGGGAAACAGGGTTGAGGGACACTATAAGCCTTCATCCGATACGCCCACCCACATGGTGCTCTACAAGGCATTTAAGGATATCGGAGGAGTGGTGCATACACATTCATCCTTCGCAACAAGCTGGGCCCAGAGCGGAAGGGATATCCCCTGCTACGGAACCACACATGCGGATTATATCTACGGTGAAGTACCCTGTGTGAGATGCCTTACTAAGGACGAGATCGAGGAAAACTACGAGGAGAACACGGGACATCTGATCGTAAGCGAGTTTGAGGCAAGGAAAAAGGATCCCGTGGCCGTACCTGCAGTGCTCTGCAAAAATCATGGGGTCTTCACCTGGGGAAAGGATGCGCATGAAGCCGTACATAATGCCGTAGTGCTTGAAGAGGTGGCAAAGATGGCCTTCAGATGCGAGCTTATAAATCCCGATGTAAAGCCTGCACCGCAGGAGCTTCAGGATAAACATTACTACAGAAAGCACGGCGCAAACGCCTATTACGGACAATAATGAACAAGAAGGATGTACTGGAGTTAAGGCGGAGGCTCAAAAAGGAGACCACAAACATCGACCGCCTTGCAGGCTGCTATGTGGACGGCAGCGGGAAAAAGGTCGTAAAGTTCAACGAGAGCTTTTTAAATCTTGAGACCGTTGAGTTTGCAAAGTATCTTGAGATAGCAAAAAAGACATTAAGCGGCACGATAGGAAACAATATCTTAGAGCTCGACATTTCCTCATCCGATGAAAGCGGAGACAGGGAAAAGCTCTTAAACGGGATAAGGTCAGACGGTCTTAACAACGAAGACCTGCTCGATACCCTTTATGATCTGATGATCCAGGGCTATCATCATGACGGCAATTTCCTGATACTTGTATTTCATGACACCTATGACGTCATGAAAAAAACAAGCGACAACATAAAGCTTGATGAGTCTGAGGAAGTATATGAATACATACTCGTGGCGCTCTGTCCCGTGGATCTTTCAAAGCCCGGACTTTCCTATCATTCGGATGAGAACAGGATAGGTGCGAGGATAAGGGACTGGGTCGTAGCACCGCCGGAGATTGGTTTTCTCTATCCTGCCTTTGATGACAGGAGCGCAGATATCCATAAGATCGATTATTTTGTAAAGGATCCGAAGGACTCGCATCCTGACTTCATCGAGGATGTGCTTGGCTGCAATGCAAAGCGTACCGCGGTGGAAAAAAGAAATACTTTTTCCGCCATAGTAAAGCATGCCTATGCGGATAACGACGAAAGGGGCAAAGAGGTGCTCCTTGACCTGCAGGAAAGCCTTAATCTGCGCATGCAGGAGGATGAAGAGGAGAGTGAGAGCGTGTCTTTGCAGCCCGTGGGTGATGCGCTTATAGATGAGATACTTGCCGAAAACGAGATAGGTACCGAAAAGGCCGGGCTCATCAAAGACACTTTCAAAAAAGAGTTTGCGGATGAAGAAGTCACGATCGGCACACTTGTGGATACGAAGGCTCTGAAGGCATCACTTCAGGAAAAAGAAAAGCGGGATCTTGTAAAAAAGGTGGCTTCCCTGACAGAGGAACTTAAGAAAAAGGAGACCGAAACCATAAGGGATAGCGGAAGCGAAGCCGGAAGCGCAAGTGAGGGATCAGCCGGAATTGATGACGGAGATTATGACGTTATCATAAATACCGATCCCGAGACCGCATCCGAAATACAGACAAGATACATTGATGACAGGAGATATATCCTGATACCCGCCGAGGAGACGCTTCACGTTAAGATAAACGGGGAAGACCTGTAATAATGCAGACATAAAGCATAAAAACGGCTTTGAAATGTCTGCGGGAAGCTAAATAAAACATATAAAAAGGAGAAATGAAAAAATGATAGAATTTCGCTATGACACACAGCTGTTACTGGACAAATATGTAGCCGACGGAGAGGATCCCGATGATGTGGCCGATGATCTTGTGGATGAGATAAGAGACTACATCACGGACAATTTTAACGGAGACAGCATGGTGGTAGCCGGTGACAGCGGATCGGACGCATTCGGGGAAAAAGCGGTCGTCAAGCTTCATTATCACACAAATGAACCCTGGCTCGTGCTTGAGTACTGCAGGAGCCTCGGAGAGATCTATGACATCGTGGTAGAGGACATGGACCGCCAGTCCAGAGACTTAAAGGGCTGAGAGGACAGACTGTGGCGATGCAGAATGAGTTAAACCTAAGCTTTTCAGGCTTCCTTGGGGAAAAGGGAAAACGCTATATTGCCGTAAGCTTTTCTGACGGTAAGAGAAGTGCAGAGGGCACAATACCGGAGTGCAGGATCACGAAAAACAACGGCTTTTCGGCTGAAGAGACAGAGAGCCTGGAAAACTGGCTTAAGCAGAACCAGGAATTCATTATAGAGAAGGCAAGGGAGCTTAATCCGATGAAGGCCTTTATGAATTCGGAGCTTAAGGTAAACCGGGATCTATAATGAACTACCGGAAATAATAAATCCGTTCACAATAAATAATCGACCCGGGCGGAGTAAAACAGTGGCTAAGATAGAAGTAGACAAACAGATAAAAGCCTTCGTCAGAGAGCATATATCCAAGCAGGACAAGCTTGATGAGAAGGAAAAAATGAGTCCGATGATGCAGGCCCTTAAGGCGATCCACACGGTTGCAAAGGGCGGGGCCGGCGTATCGGAAGAGGATCTTAAGAGACAGAGAACAGGTATGGACCTGTTCTCTAAGCTTGTAACGATACCTGTAGGACTTGATTTCAAACCCTTAAAGGTAAAGGATATATCCTGCGAGATAAGTGTACCGGATATGGGACACGACCACAGACATGTGATCATGTACTGCCATGGAGGGGGATATACCTGCGGCAGCATCAATTACGCAAGAGTGCTTGCAAGCAAGCTTGCGGTCAATACCGCACTGCCTGTTTTTTCCTTTGAGTACAGGCTCGCTCCGGAGAATCCCTATCCCGCGGCGATAGACGACGCGGTCGCGGTATGGGATCACCTGATGCTAATGGGCTATGGTGCCAAGGATGTATTTCTGTGCGGCGATTCCGCGGGAGGAAATCTTGCGCTTGAGCTGTGCCTGCAGCTAAAGCTTACAGGCAGGATGCTTCCGGGTGCGGTCGTACTGTTCAGCCCGTGGACCGATATGACGATGAGCGGCACCTCCTATAAGGAGTATGCGGCGATAGATCCGATGCTTACCGCAGAATACATCGAATCCTGCAGGGGAGCCTATGCGGGAAGTCATGCAGATTTTTCCCTTCCGAAATACAGCCCTCTTTTTTCCGAATTCAAGGACTATCCGCCCTGTCTCATACAGGTCGGGAGCAACGAGATATTAAGATCTGACAGTGAGCTGTTGTCACAGAAACTTTCCGAAGCAGGTGTCAACACAAAGCTTGAGATATACGAGGAAGCCTGGCATGTGTTCCAGCAGATGCCTATAAGAAAAGCTTCCAGAGCACTTAGCAATGCTGCTGAATTTTTATACGCATTTATGTGAGGATTTATGCCTTCTAATACATGGTATAAGGTAGACAACGTGGCCAAGGTCTTTCTGGCTTCATACAACAAAAGAGATACGAGATCCTTCAGAGTCAGCGCCACCCTTACAGAGGAGATCGAGCCGGGACTTCTGGATGTTGCCGTAAAACAGGCTCTTTCCTTAAGACCCCAGTATCAGGTCGTGATACACAAGGGGCTTTTCTGGCATTACATGGACCACACCGATGAGGAGCCTTCGGTCTGCGAAGAGGATGACAGACCCTGTCCCACTCTGTACGGCCCGTCAATGAAGGGGAGGCTTCATTTCAGGGTAAGCTACAGATACAACAGGATCAATCTCGAGATGTTTCATGCACTCACCGACGGAAACGGGGGAGTGGAGTTTCTAAACCTCATAATCCTTAAATATCTGAATCTTGTGTATCCGGGGAAGCTCAATGATGTCACGTTTCCGAGTCAGGCCACGGAAAATGACCTTTCCGAGGACAGCTTCAAGCAGTTCTATGAAAAGGACGGGAAGTTTTTAAAGGCCTCTAAGATGAAAAAAGCCTACAGCGTCAAGGGACTGAAGCTTCCGTATGACCAGCTGCAGTTTTTTGAAGTGCATATGAGTGCGTCAGAGGTATTAAAGCTTGCAAAGGAGAACGAAGCCACGCTTACAAGCTATCTCTGCGCCAGACTGATGCTTGCGATAAAAAAGGACATGCCGCTTTTACAGCGTCTCAGACCCGTTACGATCAGCATGCCCGTTAATCTGAGAAATTTCTATGATTCACAGACTTCAAGAAACTTCTTTAATTCGGTATATGTGAGTCATGTGTTCAATAAGGACATTTCCGTAAAGGAGCTGTCCGAAGAGTGTGATCTGAAGCTCAAGGCTGAGCTTACTCCCGAAAAGATCAAAAAAAGGATGAACAATTATGAGAAGATCGAACGGATCCTCTTTGTCAGGATGGTACCGCTTCTCATTAAAAATCCGGTGGTGGCGCTTTCTTCGCTTATAGAAGGAAGAGGTGTGACTGCCGTGATATCAAACCTCGGGAGACTTAAGCTTCCTGAAGAGCTTAAGCCCTATGTTGAGAATTATGCAGCCTACTGCAGCTGTTCAAAGGTGTTCATCACCTGCGTTTCCTACGAGGATGATTTTGTCATGGGGATCGCTTCAAGCTACAGGAATACGGCTTTTTTGAGAGATTTTATCAGCGGCTTTGCAAAGGATGGTATCGATGTAAAGCTCTATGCGACTGATGTGAAAGAGTGAGAGATGAAGACCTGTCCAAACTGCAGTATAAGTGTTGGCGGAACCTTTGAAAACTGCCCGTTATGTCAGGGACATCTGATAGGGGATGCAACAATAGACTATTTTCCTCCGAGCGCTTCGGTAAAACAGAGGGCTCTGTGGGTGAATATTGTCCTTTTTATCATGTTTTCATCGGTCATCGTAACCCTCTCGATAGACTTTCTGTTTTTAAAGAGTAAACATATGCATTTTTCGCTCGTAGTGCTCTTATGGGTGATCCTTCTCATCATCCTGAATGCATTTTTAAAGCACAGCAGAAGGGGAATATCTAAGATCATTGCCGTATTGATGGTGACTGCCTCGGTCGGAGCCATGCTTACGGAGTACATAACGGGATATAAGGGCATTTCCACTCTGTACATAGTCCCGGGGATCGTAGCGGCGGCGCTCGTTGCCAATTTTATCCTCTCACTTATAGACAAGGCGGATGACCATAACGCGATATTCTATATACTCTGGAGCGTGCTTGTGGGCGTCATTCCCTGCGTCGTCATACTGCTTAAGGGAAACAATACCTCGATAGCCTGGGATATCTGCTTTGTCACGAGTATCATCGTATTTGCCGGGCTGTTGGTATTCAGGGGGAAAAGAGTGCTTTTGGAGATACAGAAAAGGCTGCATTTCTGAGTGCGTTTGATACATGGCAGGAGCTGCAATACAGCAGACCGGCCGGACATTTGTTTTTACCAGACAGGAGAAGATCATGACTATTATTCTTGCGGAGCTTCCGGGTACTGAGGAGATAAGCTCGGACATAAGTGAATCGCTCTCAGCGATATTTAAGGCAAACATCAAGTCGAGCACGATAGATTTTCTGATAAAGCTGTTGTTTGCGGCTATAGTATTTGTGATCGGCGTCTACGTGATCAGGTTCGTAAGAAAGGTCATTGTAAAATATCTCAACAAGACCTCGGTGCCGATCGACAATATCAGCTTTATAGACTCGATGGTAAAGATCATCCTGTATTTTGTGCTGATCCTGTTCATCGCGGGCAATTTCGGGATACAGGCGACCTCGATCCTTGCACTTGTCGGCTCTGCAGGTCTTACGATCGGTCTTGCTTTTCAGGGGGCGTTATCGAACTTTGCGGGCGGCGTGCTGATCCTTATGACCAAGCCTTTCAAGCTCGGAGACTACATAGTGATCTCGCCTTCCTATGAAGGGACGGTCACCGATATCGACATCGTGCATACCAAGTTAAGGACCCTTGATAACAGGATAATAGTGATACCAAACGGTACTCTTGCCAATACGACCCTTATCAATTCGACCGCAGAGGAGAAGCGTAAGATAGAGCTTTCCCTGCCTGTTGCCTATTCAAGCGATATCGATAAGGTGAGGGCAGTGATACTTGATGTGGTAAAAAAAGAAGAGAACATAGAAGATGACGGAGAGGCTGTTGTATTTGTGGAAAGCTTCGGCGATTCGGCGATAAACGTGGGCTTAAGGGTATATGTGCATACCGTGAATTACCTTCCCACAAAATGGAGACTGAGCGAGGATATCAAGAAGGCGTTTGACAGAAACGGAATCGAGATACCCTTTGACCAGCTGGATGTGCACATTAAACAGGACACATAGATTAATATATTATTCTTACCCGAGTGTACCGTCAAGAACCAGCATGATGCAGAAGCCGATGGCAAACAGGATCGTACTTAAGTTGGAATGCTCGCCCTCCGACATTTCGGGTATGAGCTCCTCGACGACCACATAGAACATCGCACCTGCCGCAAATGACAGAAGATAAGGCATTATGGGGACGATGACTCCCGACAGAAGGACGGTGATGAGAGCCGCGACAGGCTCCACGGCACCTGAAAGGATCCCCATAAGGACGGATTTTTTCTTGGATACGCCTTCGGCACGCAGTAACATTGATACGATGGCGCCTTCGGGGAAGTTTTGGAGAGCTATTCCTATGGCAAGGGAAAGTGCGCTCATGGCCGTGATCCCCTTAGTCCCGGTAACAAATCCCGCATAGACCACTCCGACATCAATACCTTCGGGAATGTTGTGAAGCGCGACGGCAAGTACCATCATCGTGGTCTTGTGAAGCTCTGATCTGAGTCCCTCGGGTTTTTCACTTCCGATGTGCATGTGGGGCGTTACGGTGTCAAGCAACAGTATAAAGAGGATACCTGCCATAAAGCCCGTTACAGCGGGAATGAATGAAAGCTTTCCCATATCCGAGGCCTGTTCGATCGAGGGTATCAAGAGACTCCATATGGCGGCTGCGGTCATGATGCCTGCGGCAAATCCGGTAAAGGCACGCCTGAGGGTCAAGTTCATCTCCTTCATGAACAGGACGCACATCGCTCCGAGTGATGTGCCTATGAACGGTATTAAAAGGCCTTCTGTTATATATAATACGTTGGACATGACAGTTCTCCATGATATGCGTAATTTGCGCATCCCTGCAAAAATCTGAGGGAATGGCTGATAAGTTCGGCATTTCCTTAGAGAATATAGAACAAATTACTTCAAACGTCAAACATATCGTAAACGAAATTGATCCGTTCACTATTATCCGTATTTCGGGGCGGATCAAAATATAAAAAATGACTGGAAAGGATATTGTATATGGAATACATTACGACTAAAAAGGATTTTATCCATAAGGTGCATGGTGTCATTGAT